>NZ_AYWR01000005.1:0-397823 GCF_000502935.1 Mesorhizobium sp. LNHC221B00
CTGCAAGGCTTGGGCCGATCAGCCCGAACGCTTCAAGCGTGATCCGCTCCAGCAAATGCCGGGACTAAACATCTAGGCGTCAGGCAACCTTGGCCATTTCCCGCAGTCGGAATTTCTGGATCTTGCCGGTCGAGGTCTTGGGGATTTCCGCGAAGATCACCGCCTTCGGCACCTTGAAGCGGGCAAGCAGCCCTCGGCAATGCTCGATGATCTCGGTCTCTGTCGCCGACTTGCCCGGTTTCAGTTCGACATAGGCGATGGGCACCTCGCCCCATTTGTCGTCTGCCTTGGCCACCACGCCGCACGAGGCAACGGATGGATGCTTGTAGAGCGCATCCTCGACCTCGATCGAGGAAATGTTCTCGCCGCCCGAGATGATGATGTCCTTGGAGCGGTCTTTGAGCTGGATATAGCCGTCGGGGTGCATGACGCCGAGATCGCCGGAGTGAAACCAGCCGCCGGTGAAGGCTTCGTCGCTCGCCTTGCGGTTCTTCAAATAGCCCTTCATGACGATGTTGCCGCGGAACATGACCTCGCCAATGGTTTCGCCGTCGGCCGGCGTCGTCCGCATCGTCTCGGGATCCATGACGGTCAGGCCCTCAAGTGCTGCATAGCGCACGCCCTGCCGTGCCTTCTTGGCGCTGCGCTCGCCCTTTGCCAGACCGTCCCATTCGCCGTGCCATTCATTGACGACCGCCGGGCCGTAGGTCTCGGTCAGGCCGTAGAGATGGGTGACGGCAAAGCCGGCATCGGCCATGCCCGACAGCACGGCTTCGGGCGGCGGTGCGGCCGCGGTGTTGAAGGTGACGGTCTGCGCGAAGGTGCGCTTGTCCTCGTCGCGGGCATTGATCAGTACCGACATGACCACCGGCGCGCCGCAGAGATGCGTGACGCCATGATCGGCGATGGCGTCGAAGATCGGCTTCGGCCGCACCCAGCGCAGGCAGACGTGGGTGCCGGCCTGCACGGCCAGCGTCCAGGGGAAGCACCAGCCGTTGCAGTGGAACATCGGCAGCGTCCACAGATAGACGGCGTGCTTGGCCATGCCGGCATGGATGGTGTTGGTGTAGGCCATCAGGGCGGCCCCGCGATGATGATAGACGACCCCCTTGGGATTGCCCGTCGTTCCGGACGTGTAATTGAGCGAGATGGCATCCCATTCATCATCGGGCATCGACCAGGCGAAATCTTCGTCACCGCCAGTGACAAGATCCTCATAGTCGAGCGCCCCGATGCGTTCGCCCTTCCGATAGGGTGCGTCGGCGGCGTAGTCGGGATCGTCGTAGTCGATGACCAGCGGCCTGACCTTGGCCAGTTCCAGGGCCTGTCCGACGACGCCAGAAAATTCGCGGTCGACGACGAGCACCTTTGTCTCGGCATGGTCGAGTTGGAAGGCGATCACAGCGGCATCGAGGCGCGTGTTCAGCGAATGCAGCACCGCCTTGGTCATCGGCACGCCGAAATGCGCCTCCAGCATCGGCGGCGTGTTCGACAGCATGACAGTGACGGTATCGCCCTTGCCGATGCCGCGCTTCTGCAGCGCCGAAGCGAGCTTCAGCGAGCGGTGCCAGAAATCGCGATAGCTGATGCGCTGGCTGCCATGGATGATGGCGATGTGGTTGGGGTAGGTTTTCGCCGCGCGCTCCAGATAGGTGAGCGGCGTCAGCGGCTGATGGTTGGCCGCGTTCTTGTCGAGATCCTGTTCGTAAGGATTGCCCATCCCGTTCTCCCCTTTTATCGAAGACTTCTAACCACAGGCTAGGCCCGCGTCACCACCAAGGATGCCACGTTAGAGCCCATTTGGCACAATGATCATCCAGATTCAGGGGCCGAGCAGGTATCCTGTACCTTCGCCCTGGTTTGACTTTTGTCGAGAGCCGTGAATAATGTCAGCCGAGGAGACGGCATGGCAATCCGACCGGCAGAACAGCTCATTCACAAGGCCGCCTGGCTCTACTATGCGCACGGTCTGCGACAGGACCAGGTTGCGAGCCAGCTTAACATTTCCCGTGCGTCGGTGGCCATGTACCTGCGCAAGGCGCGCGAGACCGGTATCGTCAACATCTCGACCTCGACGCAGTTGTTCACCGACGACGTGATGGCGCGCAAGCTCGAGGATGCGCTGGGTCTCGACGCCGTCTGGATCGCGCCGGAGAACGGCCATATCCCGGACCCATCGACCGACATCGCCGTGCTGGCGGCGAGCGTCTTTCTCGAACTGGTCAAGAAGGGCGACCGCATTGGTGTCGCCTGGGGCCGCACCGTCTACACGATCGCCGACATCATGTCCTATGCCGACCTGCAGGACGTCACCGTGGTGCAGCTCTGCGGCAATCTCGGCGCCCCCTATTCCTACCGGCCCGACCAGTGCACGATGGAAATCGCGCGGCGGCTCAACGCCAAGGGCCTCAATTTCTACGCGCCGCTGGTGCTGTCGACGGAAGAGCTGGCGCGCGCGCTGCGGGCCGAACCGGTGATCCGTGAGCAGCTGTCGGGAATCGGGGACTGCGACCTGGCGCTCTACTCGGTCGGCGCGGTCGACGCGGACAGCCATCTGGTCAAATGCGGTGCGCTGACATCGGGCGAGATGGCGGAGCTGCGCGACCAAGGTGCCGCCGGGGTCATTGCCGGACAGATCATCGACGCTGGGGGCAAGGTGCTCGACTGCAGCTATAACCGCCGGGTGATCTCGGCCGAACTTGCCTCGCTGCGCGCCATCACCAAGCGGCTGATGGTGGTGCAGGAGGACAGCAAGTTCGAACCGCTGCTCGCGGCGATCGCTGGGGGGCTTTGCACGCATCTGGTGGTCGGCGCCCATATGGCGCAGCGGCTGCTCGATCATGCCGGAGCGGCGCTACAAAAAGCATCCTGAGAAAACAACCTTTCGCCGGCGCATTGTCATCAAGGCGTCGCGGCATTCCTGTTTCACCACCAAAGCAACTGGACGAACCGAACATGAAGAATTTGTGGAACGACGACACGGCCGAGAAACTCGTTGCCGACTATGCCAAGAAGGGTGTCGGTCGCGACCTCGCCTTGCGTGTCTATACGACGCGGCTTTTGGGCGGCGTGCCGCAGTTGGTCCTGCATGGCGGCGGCAACACCTCCTGCAAGATCAAGGCGACCGACCTGGTCGGCGATGAATGGGATGTGCTGTGCGTCAAGGGCAGCGGCTGGGACATGGCGGTCATCGAGCCGCAGGGCCTACCGGCGGTCAAGATGGGCGCCCTGCTCAAGGCCCGCGCACTGGAAAAGCTCGCCGACGAGGACATGGTCGCGCTGCAGCGGGCGAACCTGATCGACCCCGCCTCGCCCAACCCATCGGTCGAGACGCTGCTGCATGCCTTCCTGCCGCACAAATTCGTCGACCACACCCATTCGACCGCCATCCTGGCCATCGTCGACCAGGAAGACTCGAAGCCGTTGGTGAAGACGGTGTTCGGGAGCAAGATGGGCTACGTGCCCTACATCATGCCCGGCTTCGATCTCGCCAAGGCGGCGGCCGACGTCTTCGATGCCGACCCGACGGTCGAGGGCCTGATCCTCGACAAGCATGGCATCTTCACCTTCGGCGACGATGCCAAGCAAGCCTATGACCGAATGATCCACTACGTGAATGTCGCAGAGGATTATGTGGCCAAGCACGCCAAGCCGAAGGCGGCAAAGGCCGCGCTGCCGGCAAGGCTCGCGACGCCGGCTTCCATCGCACCGATGCTGCGTGGTGCTGTTGCGTTTGCGCGCGGCGAAGGCCGCTTCGACCGCATGATCTCCGATTTCCGCACCTCAGACGCCATTGTCGATTTCATCAATTCGGCGGAGATCGCCGACTATGCGGGACGCGGCGTGTCGACGCCGGATCTGTCGATCCGCATCAAGACCGGTCCGATGGCGGTGCCGGCGCCCGACGCCGACAAGGCCGGCGACTACAAGGCCGTCATCAAGAGCCATGTCGACGCCTTCGCCAAGGATTACCGCGCCTATTTCGAGACCAATGACGCGCTCGACGACGTCAAGCGCACCATGCTCGACCCGATGCCACGGCTGACGCTGGTGCCGGGGCTCGGCATGTTCGGCCATGGCCGCACGCTGAAGGATGCCAGGATCGCGTCGGACGTCGGCGAGATGTGGATCGAGGCGGTGCGAGGCGCCGAAGCGGTCGGCCGCTTCCATCCGCTGTCCAAGGCCGACCTGTTCCCGCTCGAATACTGGTCGCTCGAACAGGCCAAGCTCGCCTCCAACAAGCCGAAGCCACTGACCGGCCAGGTGGTGCTGATCACCGGGGGTGCCGGCGCGATCGGCGCGGCGACGGCAAAACTGTTCGCCGACAATGGCGCCCATGCAGTCGTTGTCGATCTCGATGGCGACAAGGCCACCGATGCGGCGAAGAAGGCCGGCAACAATTCGATCGGTGTGGCCGCCGATATCACCGACCCAAGCCAAGTGCGTGCCGCCTTTGACAAGGCGGTCGCTGTCTTCGGCGGCGTCGACATTCTCGTCTCCAATGCGGGTGCGGCCTGGGAAGGCCGGATCGGCGAGCTTGACGACGCGCTGTTGCGCAAAAGCTTCGAGCTGAACTTCTTCGCCCACCAGTCGGTGGCGCAGAACGCGGTGCGCATCATGCTCGAACAGGGCACCGGCGGTGTGCTTCTGTTCAATACTTCCAAGCAGGCGGTCAACCCGGGCCCGAAATTCGGCGCCTATGGCGTGCCGAAGGCAGCGACGCTGTTCCTGTCCAGGCAGTATGCGCTCGACTACGGCGCCCACGGCATCCGTTCGAACGCGGTCAACGCCGACCGCATCCGCTCAGGCCTTTTGACCGACGCCATGATCGCCAGCCGCTCGGGCGCGCGCGGCGTGTCGGAGAAGGAATACATGTCCGGCAATCTGCTCGGCCAGGAAGTGACGGCGCAGGACGTGGCGCAAGCCTTCCTGCACCACGCGCTGGCCGAACGCACCACCGCCGACGTGACGACTGTCGATGGCGGCAACATCGCGGCGGCCATGAGGTAGGGCAATCACGTACAGCGCACGACAGTCGCTTGCATGAACACCATTTTGTAGCTACATTGTGGCTCGGATATCAAGGAGTCACAATATGGCAACGGATACGGTGGTGCGCGCTCGGATCGATACGGCGACAAAGGATCAAGCTACGGAAGCCTTGGCGGCCATGGGATTATCGGTTTCCGACGCCATTCGTCTACTGCTGGTCCGCGTCGCTGCCGACAAGGAATTTCCCTTTCCGGTGAAGGTGCCGAACGCGACCACTCGGAAGGCAATGGCCGAATTGGAAAAAGGCAAGGGCGAGCGTTTCGCCTCGGCCAATGAGTTGTTCAAGGATTTGGGCATCTGACGCCCGTTCGCTCCGGGCAATTCCGCAGGGATGTGAAGCGTATGGAGAAACGCGGCAAAGACCTTGCTAAGTTGCGCGAGCTGCTGGCCCTACTGGTCGCCGGGCAGGAACTGCCGGCGATTTACAAGGATCACCCTCTGAAAGGTGATTGGAGGGCTATCGTGACGCGCACGTGGAACCGGATTGGCTCTGATCTACCGCATTGCCGACGATGAACTGCGGCTTGCCCGCACCGGCTCCCACTCCGATTTATTCAACGAGTGAAACCAACAAAAAGCCGCCTGCAACAGGCGCTGCAAGCGGCTTTCGGTTCTAATTGTGAGCGAATCCAGGTATCGGATTTGGCCTACTTCGCGTTCGGGTTCGGCATCCAGGCGGGCATGGCGACATCGGCATGGGCGAACTGCGGCAGCTTGGCCGACAGGTCTTCCATGTTCTTGATGTCCTTGTCGATCAGCTCCTTCTGCGTGATCAGCGTCGGTGGCACGATGACGTTGTGGCCGGGATCCTCACCGGCGAGCAATTGCGCCAGCGCGCGCACCGAGACCTGGCCGACGACGGCCGGGTTGGTGGCGGCGGTTGCCGCCCAGGCGCTGTCGGACTCGCGCATCGCGGCGATATCGGACGTCGAAATGTCGGCCGAATAGATCTTGATGCCCTTGTTCAGGCCGGCTTCGTCGACAGCGATCTTCACGCCCTTGGCGAATTCGTCATAGGGGGCGAACATCACCTTGATGTCGGGGTGAGCCGACAGCACCGAGCGTGCCTGGTTGGCGACCGAGTTGGCGATCGGATTGTCCAGCGTGCCGAACATCGCGACTTCCTTGATGCCGGCATACTTCTTCTTCACGTCGACCCAGGTCTCGTTGCGGCGGTCGAGCGGCGCGATGCCGGCGACATAGACGTAACCGGCATTCCAGCTCTCGCCATTGTCCTTGACCGCCTGTTCAAGCGCCAGGCGCGCCAGATCCTTGTCGGACTGTTCGATCTGCGGGATCTTGGGATTTTCGACATTGACGTCGAAGGCCACCACCTTGATGCCGGCGTCGACCGCGCGCTGCGCGGCGTCTTTCATCGATTCCGTCAGGCCGTGCTGGATGATGATCCCCTGAACGCCAAGTGCGATGGCCTGGTCGACCATGTCCGATTGAAGCGCTGCATCCTGGCGGCTGTCGAGGACGCGCAGGTCGATGCCCAGCGCCTTCGACTGTGCCTCGACGCCCGAAAGATAGGCCTGGAAGAAGTCGCCGGTCGACAGGTAGCGCACCAGCGCGATCTTGACGCCGGGCTTGTCGAACGGCGCCGGCTTGTCGGCAGCCAGCGCGGGGACCTGCATCAGCATGGTTGCGCCGGCGAGCCCGAGCGCCACCTTCCCCAGAAGTCTTCTTGTGATGTTCACCTTGTTTTCCTCCACTCTTGTTGAACCCAAAATCCTGTCCGGTCTAAATTACCCCCTGCCCCTGCCCGACAGGGCAAAGGTGAAGACAAGGGCGACGACCAGAACCACGCCCTTGACGAAATCCTGCGTGTAGTAAGGCGCGTTCATCATCGTCAGGCCTTGCAGCAAGATGCCGACGAACAGCGCGCCGACAGCGGTGCCGAAGGCGTTCGGCTTGGCGGCGCCCAGCACCGCGTAGCCGATCAGCGCCGCGGCAACCGCATCGAGCAGCAGATTATTACCCGAGGCGATGTCGCCGCGTCCAAGCCGGGCGGCGAGCAAAATGCCGCCGATCGAGGCAAAAACTCCTGAAATAACGTAGGCCCAGATCTTGTATGCCTTGACAGGCGCGCCGGCGAGTTCGGCGGCGCGCTGGTTGGAGCCGACCGCATACATCATGCGGCCGAAACGGGTGTATTCGAGGAAGAACCAGATCAGCACGGCGAGCACCAGCAGCACCACGACCGACACCGGAATGAGGTTCGGAATGAAGAAGTCGAAGCGGTGGCGGCCGAGCGCCAGGAAGGCGTCGGAGAATTTGCCGTTGGCGACCGAGCCATCGGGCATGGTCATGCCGGTGGCGATCGAGCGGCCCTCCGTCGGGATGCGCTGCAGGCCGACGAGAAGGAACATCATACCGAGCGTCGCCAACAGATCGGGCACGCGCATATAGACGATCAGCCAGCCATTGATCAGGCCGACAATGGCGCCGATGAGCAGGCAGACGACGACCGCGACGACCACGTTTTGCTCCAGCACCACCATGACATAGGCGGCGGCCATCATGGCCGACGTGGCGACCGAACCGATCGAGAGATCAAAGCCGCCAACGACCAGCGTGGCCGTGACGCCCAGCGCCAGCACGCCGGTGATGGCGACCGACTGGAAGATGAAGACGGCACTTTGCGGCGAGACGAACCCGTCGGCCGCTATCGCGAAATAGGCGACCAGCCCGAACAGGAGGACGATGAATCCGTAACGGATGGCGTAGTCGCGAAGCGTCATTCAGCGCTTCCCCGCGCGGCGGCTATCTTCACCCAACTCGAACTCATGGTCTCTCCATTCCAATTCCCATTCGCCGCCACGCTCAGGCCGCGCTGTGCAGCGGTCCGCCGGCGACCTCGGCCAGCAGGCGATCGAGGTCGACATCGGCATTGCGGTGTTCGCCGACGATTGTGTGCTCCGACATCACCAGAATGCGATCGGCCGTCTCCAGCGCCTCGTCGATTTCGGTGACGAACAAAAGCGTCGCGCGGCCATTGGCGCTGGCTCTCAGCTTGGCGGCGATATCGCGCCTGGCCGAAATGTCGACCCCTTGGAATGGCTCGTCGAGAATGAACAGCGCCGCATCCTGCGCCATCCAGCGGGCGACCATCACCTTCTGCTGGTTGCCGCCGGACAGTGCCGACATCTCGTCCTTCTCGGAGCGGCAGACGATGCCCAGCTCCTCGATCTGCCGGCGCGCGGTGGCGCGTTCGCGGCGGCGCTTGAGCACGCTGAAGTTCGACATGCGCTTCAGGAACGGCAGGCTGATATTGCGCTCGATGTTGAAGCCGCCGACGATGCCGCTGGTGGCGCGGTCCTTGGCGACGAGGAACACGCCGGCGGCAATCGCATCGCCAGCCGAGCGCGGCATATAGGGCTTGCCGTTCATCGTCATGGTGCCGGCGAGCGGCTTGCGTACACCGAACAGCGTTTCGGCAAGTGCCGTCTTGCCGACACCGACGAGACCGGTGATGGCAACGACCTCGCCATCGCCAAGCGTCAGCGAGATTGGCCTGGCGCCGTTCGCGATGCGAAGGTTTTCGACCGTCAGAACCGGCTTAGCCGAACTCCTGGCAACGATCTGGTCGAGGCGGATCTTGCGGCCAAGCATGGCGTTGACGGCGCCTTCATAGTCGAGCGGCTTGGTGTCGAAGGCGCCCGAGACGATGCCATCGCGCATCGAGACGATGCGGTCGGCCAGCCGCCGGATGTCCGACATGCGGTGCGAGATATAGAGGATCGCCACGCCTTGCTCGCGCAGCCTGTCGACCAGCGCGAACAGCCGGTCGGCCTCGGCGCTGGAGAGCGACGAGGTCGGCTCGTCGAGGATCAGCACTTTCGGCTGGTGCGCCAGGGCACGCGCAATCGCCACCATCTGGCGATCGGCCAGCGAAAGATCGTTGACCCGCGCCTTCAGATCGATGGCCAATCCCATGCGGTCGGCAACCGCCTTGGCTTCGCGGCGCACGCGCACCGGATTGAACAGGGTCGGCACGCCCCGGCCGCTCAGCCTGTCGAGCGTCAGGTTGGTGGCGACATCGAGGTCGGCGACAACGCCATCGTTTATGTTCTGGTGTACGGTGACGACGCCGGCGCGGATCGCTTCCGCGGGCGTGTTCGGCGCGAAATCCTGGCCGGCCAGCGTCATGGTGCCGCCGCCGTTTTCGTAGACGCCGCTGACGATCTTGACGAGGGTGGATTTACCGGCGCCGTTGGCGCCCATCAGCACCGTCACTTCACCGGCGTGCAGGTCCAGCGAGACGCCGCCAAGCACCTCGTTGCGGCCAAAGGATTTCCTCAGTCCCTCTACGCGGAACACGGCATTCCCGACCATGCGTTCCTCCCTGACCGTGACGCTATGGTCTACATCGGCAATTGTCAACACGATTGACAATTGCCAGACAGCTTCCTAGCTTGGCCCAGCCGCTAAGGCTCCCCTATGATCGGAGCGCACAGGCGGGAGGGAGAAGAATGACCGGAGAATTGCCGTTCGAAGCACTGTCCGTGGAGACGCTTGCGATGCGCCTCGGCACCAACGAGGCGCTGTGCGCGAGGATCGGGAACGATACCAGCGCATGGAAGGTGCGCGAGGTTGGCGACGGCAATCTCAACCTGGTGTTCATCGTCGAGGGCGCCTTGGGCGCTGCCGTCGTCAAGCAGGCCCTGCCCTATGTCCGCCTCGTCGGCGACAGCTGGCCGCTGCCCTTGAAACGTTCGTTCTTCGAATACCACGCGCTGACGAGGCAGGAGGCGCGCGCGCCCGGCTCCGTGCCGGCGATCTACTATTTCGATGAAGGCCAGGCGCTGATCATCATGGAATATTTGGCGCCGCCGCACATCATTCTCAGGCGCGCCCTGATCGACGGTCGGCAGTTGCCGAACATCGCCAGGGATATCGGCCTGTTCATGGCCCGCACTTTGTTTCGCGGCTCCGACCTGTCGATGGTGACCAAGGACCGCAAGGCCGACCTGGCGCTGTTCGCCGACAATGTCGAGCTTTGCGACATCACCGAGAACCTGGTGTTCTCCGATCCTTATTTCGACGCCAAACTGAACCGGCATACCTCGCCGCAGCTCGACGCCCTCGTCGCCGAACTGCGCGCCGACCGAGACCTCAAGGTCGAGGCGCAGCGGCTGAAGCACTTCTTCGCCGCCAATGCCGAAACGCTGCTGCATGGCGACCTGCATTCCGGCTCGATCATGGTCACCGACCAGGAAACACGGATGATCGATCCGGAATTCGCCTTCTATGGTCCGATGGCTTTCGATGTCGGCATGCTGCTCGCCAATTTCTGGATGTCGTTCTTCTCGCAGCGCGGACAGGAGCAGAACGGCGAGCGCGATGCCATGCGCGCCTATCTGCTCGAGGTCACGACGGAGACCTGGGCCGTGTTCCGCGCCGAATTCTCGCATCTGTGGCGCACCGAGCGCACCGGCATGCTCTATCAAAAGAGCCTGTTCGAGGACCAGGGCGACATACTCGCCGCCGAGCAGGCGCTCGACCATGTGCTGCACCAGATCTGGACCGATCTGCTCGGCTTTGCCGGCATCGAGGTGCACCGGCGCATCCTTGGCCTCGCCCACAATGCCGATTTCGAGACCATTGCCGATGAAGATTTGCGCGCCAGTTGTGAGGCGAAGGCACTGAAATTCGGCCGCCACATCGCCGTCAACCGGCGGCAGATCCACAGCATCGACGAGGTCAACAAGCTAGCCGTGCTGATCGAACAGGAGAACGGAATTTGAACGTCGGCGATCGCCACTATCGGACCATCTGGCTGAGCGACGACGGGCGTTCGGTCGAAATCATCGACCAGCGCTGGCTGCCGCATGATTTCCGCATCGAGACAGTCGACACCGTCGCCGGCATCGCCACCGCCATCCGCGACATGTGGGTGCGCGGCGCGCCGCTGATCGGTGTCACCGCGGCCTATGGCGTCGCCATGCAGATGGCTGACGATGCGTCCGACCAGGCGCTCGATGCGGTATGGGAGACCTTGCACGAGACCCGCCCGACGGCGATCAACCTGCGCTGGGCGCTCGACGAGATGCGGCGTTTCCTCAAGCCACTTGCGCCGGAGCAGCGGGCCGCTGCCGCCTATCGGCGCGCCGGTGAAATCGCCGACGAGGACGTTGGGCTGAACCGCGCCATCGGCGAGAACGGACTTGCCATTATCAAAGCGATCGCCGCGCGCAAACAGCCTGGCGAGCCTGTCAACATTCTCACCCACTGCAATGCCGGCTGGCTGGCCACCGTCGATTACGGCACCGCCACCGCACCGATCTACCTGGCTGTCGAGGCCGACATTCCGGTCCATGTCTATGTCGACGAGACGCGGCCGCGCAACCAGGGCGCCCAGCTCACCGCGTGGGAGATGGCCGGCCATGGCGTGCCGCACACGCTGATCGTCGACAATGCGGGTGGCCATCTGATGCAGCGCGGCGCAATCGACATGGTCATCGTCGGCACCGACCGCACCACCGCCGACGGCGATGTCTGCAACAAGATCGGCACATATCTCAAGGCGCTGGCCGCCGCCGACAATGACGTGCCGTTCTATGTCGCCCTGCCCTCGCCGACCATCGACTGGACGGTACATGACGGGCTGGCCGAGATCCCGATCGAGCAGCGCTCGGCCGACGAAGTCTCCTTGGTATGGGGCAAGAACGCCGCCGGCGAGATCGCGCAGGTGCGCATCTCGCCGGAGGCGACGCCGGCGGCCAACCCGGCCTTCGACGTGACGCCGGCACGACTGGTGACCGGGCTGATCACCGAACGCGGTGTCGCCAAGGCATCGCGCGACGGCCTGAAGGCGATGTTCCCCGAACGGGGATAGCGCAAGCGCGGAATCCAAACTTCCCGGTTCAGGAAGCGCTGTTGCCCGCGATCTCCAGCGCGTTCACGAAATGCAGCGAGCGCTGCAGGGCGCGACGAATGATTGCCATGTCGACAGGTTCATTTCGTCGCTGGGGATCGCGGCGCTGCGGGCGCTCCAGGCGCAAGGGCAGTTCGATGCTGACCGGCAGCGTCGGGGGAAGCATCGCCCAGTACGGCTCGTAATCGATCGAGCCGTCGCCGACGGCACAGAATGCCCACCCCGAACCGGCACTAACAATGTCCTTCAAATGGGCATGGCCAACGGCTTGGAGAGCCGTCGCGATGTCTTCCGCAGGCTGCGTGGCCTCATCGCTGTAGGTGAAGACGTTGCCGGCGTCATGGTTCAGGCGGACATGCCGCGATCCGATTTCGCGGATGAAGCTCGCCCCGGATCGGGCGTTGCCAAGCAAATCGTCCTTGCCGTGACCGGGGTTCTCGAGTGCCAGGACGATACCAGCCTGTTCCAGTACCGGCAGAACAGCATCGATCGTCCGGCGGATACTCGCCCGGTTCGTCATTGGGCCGGCATTGGTGATCAGGAACGATGCGCCGAGACCGGAGACAAAGGCGACACGCCGCAACAGCGCGTCCACCGCATCAGGTCCCGACAGGTCGAGATGAGCCGAGACGGCATTGATGCCCAGCCCGGCACTGCCAGCCGTCTGGCGAAGCTTCGAGCCCTTGGTGTCGGTAAACATGCCTTCATCGAAATCGACATAGCCGCGAATGAAGGCCGGTTCGATATGGCTGGCACCAGCAGCCGCGATCTCCTCGATGGCCAATTCCATGGGATAGCCATCGAAGAGCGCGGTCGATACCGAGATTATCCGTGGCGTCGGAGGCAGCACTCAGGCTCCCTTGCCGTAGACGATCAGCTCGGAGGCTTCCTTCACCTTGGCCGGGGACAAGGCCTCGCGCCAGTCGTCGCGGACCACGACACCCTTGGCGAAACGCATCAGGCGCAGCGCCGCATCGGACGGCACCTTTGGAGAGAAGCCGAACCACATGGCGATCTCGACATTGAGGTGGCCAATCAGAAAGTCGAGCGCGGCCTTTCTGGGAATGCCATATTTGCGTTCGCATTCCTCGACGGCCTCGACCATGGTGTCGACGAAGGGCATGGCGATCATTTCGGAAAGGCCTGGCTCGAGGATTGCCAGTTGCTCGACGGTGACGCGGTGGCTGTCGATGATCGGCGACCACATCGCCTTGCACACCTCTTCACCAAGCGCATAGTCCTCCTCTGGGCCCTGCATCAGGGCGCAGACGATCGACTGCCTGGCAATGCCGCCGTGATAGTCGCGGCGGGCGGCCCATTCCGTCTCCTCGTTGAACAGGGGCGGATGGCAGGGATGGCCGACAAAATAGGTCAGATCGGGCCGATCCTTCGGCAAGTCGCCGGCGTAAGGTGCGGCGGCGTCGAGAATGAGAAGCATCGCGCCGCTGGCGAGCATCGGCGATATCTGCCGTGCGACCTGGCCGATGATATTGTCCGGCAGGGCCATGACCACGACCTTGGCGCCGGGGACGCCCTCTTCCATCGAGACGGCGCTGATGCCGGCCTCCGATAGCCGCTTGCGGCCGGCCTCGCCGACTTCCACGGCACGGACATCGTAGCCCGCTTCGATCAGCTTGCGCGCGACACGGAAGCCCATCTTGCCTCCCGCTCCAAGCAACGCCACGGATATCGTCATTCGCTTCTCTCCCAATTGCCTTGTGCGCCTCTAGCGCGCCGATTCAGCCGAACCCTGCGTAGCTTCGATCTCCGGATGTGCGGCGCCTGCCGCAGCCATCTTGCAGGCTGTGGAGATACGACCGGCCCATGCCGCATCCGCGCTGGACGGACATCCATGGAGGCGAGCGTTAGCACCAAAACGATATCATGTCATCACATGAGTTTTGGCGCTCAAAAAATTTTGCCCGATCCGGATAATCAGCCAGTCTCGCCGCCGGTCAGTTTCGAATACAGCTCATTGGCGCGGCCGATATGCTCGGCCATGGCGAGACTCGCGCCTTCCGGATCCCCGCTGGCGATCGCCTTGTAGATGCGTTCGTGCTCCTCGACCGTCAGGCGTTCGGCACCTTTCACCGCCACCAGGTCGCGCTTGAACCGCGATAGCCATTCGAGCATTCCCTTCGCCACCGCGGCTATCATGGAATTGCCGCTCATCTCGGCGATCACGGCGTGGAATTCCATGTCGGCGGCGACAAATCGCGTCTGGTCGCCCTTCGCATCGCGCAGGTGACGCAAGGTCTCGGCAAGTCGTTCCAGGCTCTTGGCCGTGGCGCGCCGCGTGGCTATCCGCACCAGGCCGGTTTCCAACAAGAGCCTGACTTCCTTGAGTTCTTCGAGGCCACGAGAGTTCGTCGCCAGCATCATGACCATCGCCGCGGAAACCTGATCGACGATCACCTCGGGCGTCGGATTGATGACGCGGGCACGTTCACCGTGGGAAATCTTGATGAGGCCCATCTGCTGCAGCGTCAGCATGGCTTCGCGGATCGACGGGCGCCCTACGCCGATCATCGTCATCAATTCCTTTTCCGACGGCAATTGAGAGCCTGGCGGAAATTCGGATGTCGAGATCGCCGCCATCAGCCGGTCAAGCACCTCTACATACAACTTCTTCTTCTGGACCGGTTCCATGCATCCCTCCGCGATCATTCCTCGGCATATCGATCCCGAGTCGCACCGGGAGGCAAGGCCCAGCGACCGATTGACATTACATATATGATGACCTAACGTCCACCCTGACCGGCGCCGATATGCCAAGCGACCGGCCAAAAGAGTTGCCGGAGCGAGCCGGCCTGATTGGCCAAGGCAAGAAAAAGACGAACCGGACAGGCCGCTCTCGCTCTCGTCAGCGCGATCAAATGAGTCCCGCTACAGGCTTGCCTATTTGGTATGCTGGTATAACATGTAGATGGTATGGTGTCTTTCCTAGGGCAGGACGCCGTTACGGAATGGCATGCAAGCCGACCATGCTGGCCGGTGTTTTTGGGAGGAAGTATCATGAAGTTTGCAATCGTGGCGGCGCTTGCCAGCGCCGCGCTGGGGAGCGTGTTCGTACTGCCGGCAATGGCGTCTCCGGACGCACCGGTGATCGCACTGACCAACGCCTATTACGGCAACACCTGGCGGCACCAGATGGTGGAGGCTTTCGAGGCCTCGGCCAAGGAAGCAAAGGCCGCTGGACAGATTTCCGACTACATCGTCATGAATGGCGACGGCTCGGTGGCGCAGCAGAACAGCCAGATCGCCGAACTGATCCTGAAGAAGGTCGACGTGCTTGCGGTCGATGCCGCCTCGGAAACCGCGGTCAACGGCATCATCGAGAAAGCCTGCAAGGCCGGCATCATCGTCGTGTCCTTCGATTCCGTCGCTTCGGCGCCCTGCAACTACCAGCTCAACTTCGATTTCAAGGGCTACAAGGCAACACAGGCCGAGGCCGTCTTCAAGATGCTCGGCGGCAAGGGCAACGTCATCCAGGTGCGCGGCGTCAAGGGCTCGGCTCCCGACAACGACATGTTCAACGCCCAGCAGTCGGTGCTGGCGAAATATCCCGATATCAAGGTTGTCGCCACAGTCTATGGCCAGGCGACCGCCTCGGTCGCGCAGGCAGCCATCGCCAATGTCCTGCCCTCGCTGCCGCATGTTGATGCGGTGCTCGGCCAAGGCGGCAGCGACGATGTCGGCATCGCCCAGGCCTTCGTCCAATATGGTGGCGACTATGCTGGCAAGATGCCGATCATCGAAGGCGGCGGCGGCACCGATTTCGTCAAATGGTGGGCCGACGAGAATACCAAGAACGGCTACCAGACGGTCTCGATGAACACGACGCCCGGCATCGGCGGCGCCGCGTTCTGGCTCGGACTGTCGCTGCTCAAGGGCGCCAAGGCACCCAAGATGATGATCATGCCGGTGGCGACGGTCGACGCCAGCAATCTCAAGGAGTATGCCAAGCTGCCGGGCGGCCAGATCATCAGCCCCAGCTATTCGCTCGACTGGGTCAAGCAGAACCTCTTGAGCAAGTAACGCGACCAGCACAATGGATCGGGCGCCGAAGGTCGCCCGGTCCATGGCCGTGAAGAAACGGAGGACGAATGTCCCATCTTGCCGTTGCCGATCAGAAGGGTGCCGCCATGGCGCCCGCCGCCTCGATCCGGCAGGAAATCGTCTCGCTTTCACAGATCACCAAAAGTTTCGGGCCGACGCTGGCGAATGCCGAGATCGACCTCGCCATTTCGGCCGGCGAGATCATCGGCCTCGTCGGCGGCAACGGCGCCGGCAAGTCGACGCTGATGCGCATTCTTTGCGGCACGATGTGGCCGACGCTGGGCTCGATCTCGTTCGCCGGCCAGGTGCTGAGCTTCGCCGGCTACGACACCGCGGAAGCGCAGCGGCGCGGCATCCGCATGGTGCACCAGGAACTGTCGCTGTGCGCCAACCTCTCCGTGGCCGAGAACTTCTTCCTGGAAACACCCGCGGACGCGGCGAGCCGGCCAGGCTGGCGGACGCTTTACAGGACCCGCGCGCGCTCGGCGCTGGATGCGGTGTTTCCCGGCAACGGCATCGATGTGGATGCCGAAATCGGCCAGCTCTCCATCGCCGAGCGGCAGATGGTCGAGATCGCCCGCGCCGCCGCCACTCCCGGCGTCAGGCTCATCGTTCTCGATGAACCGACCTCCTCGCTCGATCTCGATCGCTCCAAGCAGTTGCGGGCTTTCATCCGCGAGCGGGCCAAGGCGGGGCTGGCCTTCATCTTCATCAGCCACAAGCTGAAGGAAATCATCGACATCGCCACACAGGTGGTGGTGCTGCGCAATGGGCGCACCGCCTGGCGCGGCGACGTGGTGGACACTTCGATCGACCGCCTGGTGCAGCTCATGGGCGGCGACGCCAATCCGGTCCACCAGCACGGCGCTGCCGCCGTCGGCAGCGGGGGCGCGCTGGTGCGCCTGTCCGGAGACCTGACATCCGAGCTCGGCCGCGACATCGAGATCTTGCGCGGTGAAATCGTCGGACTGGCTGGGCTCGAGGGCAGCGGCCAGAAGGACCTGCTGCATGCCATCTTCAAGCCCGGAAAGGATGGCGCCGTCATCAGGACAGGCGAAGCCGGCTTCATTGCCGGCGACCGCCAGAAGGAAGGCGTATTTCCCCTCTGGAGCGTGCTGGGCAACATTTCCATCGGAAGCCTCGCTCGCCGGTCGGCGCTGGGCCTGGTCTCGGATCGGCTCAACCGCGAAACCGCGGCCGACGCCGCCGGCCGGCTACGGCTCGACGAAAGCCGCTTCGGGTCCAACATACTGGAGCTGAGCGGCGGCAACCAGCAGAAGGCGCTGGTGGCCCGCGCTCTCGTCGCCGATACGCCGGTCATCCTGCTCGACGATCCGACGCGCGGCGTCGACATCGCCACCAAGCAGGATTTCTACCGGCTCTGCAATGATATCGCGCGCAACGGACGAACACTTGTCTGGCACACGACCGAGGACGCGGAACTTTTGGCCTGCGACCGGGTGCTCGTCTTTGCCGGCTGTCGGATCGTCAAGGAACTGACCGGCGCGGCGATCACGGAGGCCGCGATCGTCGGGGCATCCTTCGTCCAGCAAGCGGACAAGCGCACCGAGGCCGCGCAAAGCAGTGCCGGTGCGGCCGGGCTTGCCCGCAGGCTGGTGAACGCGGCTCCCTTCATCGGCCTCGCCGCCGTGCTGGCGGTGATGATCTCGGCCAACCCGGCGGTCGCCTCGATCTTCGGGCTCGACCTGCTGCTGATGCCGGCGCTGTCTCTGGTGCTGGTGACGGCAGCGCAGATGTTCATCGTCGGCGGCAGCGAAATCGATCTCGGCGTCGGTGCCTTCGCCGGCCTGGTCAGCGTGCTCAGCGCCACGCTGCTCTACGATCAGCCGTGGCTCGGCGCACTGGCGCTTTTGGCGGCGGTCGCCGCCTATGCCGGNCGCTGCTCTACGATCAGCCGTGGCTCGGCGCACTGGCGCTTTTGGCGGCGGTCGCCGCCTATGCCGGTCTCGGCGGGCTGATCCAGGCGCGCAAGATCCCGGCCATCGTCGTGACGCTCGGCGCCTCCTTCATCTGGGTGGGGCTGGGCTATGCGCTGCAGCCGACGCCGGGCGGCGCCAGTCCTGAATGGCTGACGGCGCTGTTCGGCTGGTCTCTCGACTTCCTGCCAACGTCCATCATCCTCATCGTCGCGGTCGCCCTGGTGGTCTTGGTGATCGACCGGCTGCCGCTCGGCGTGGTGCTGCGCGGCTTCGGCAACAATCCCACGGCAATGATCCGATCGGGCTGGTCGCCGACGCGCTACGCGCTGGTGCGCTATCTCATCGCCGGGTTGTTCGCGGCCGCCGCAGGGCTGTCGCTGACGGCGATCAACACGGCGAGCGACATCAATTCCGGCAATTCCTTCACGCTGCTCAGCGTCGCCGCCGTGGTAATGGGCGGCTGCTCGCTGCTCGGCGGCATCGTCTCCCCGGTCGGCGCCATCGCCGGCGCGGTGACGCTGTCGCTGATCGGCGCGCTGCTCGGCACGCTCAATGTGAGCAGCGACTACAACGCCGCGACGCAAGGGCTGATCCTTATCGCGCTGTTGACGCTGCGTGGCCTGACCGCGGATCGCAGGAGCGAACAATGAACGCGCTGTCCGCCTTTACCTTCTGGGCGCAGAGGAACCGCTGGATCTGGGCGGCGATCGGGGTGCTGCTGCTGTGGCTGGTGCTCTCCGTGGTCACCAACCGGTTCAGCCTCTCCAGCCTGTCGGGCATTATTCTGTCGGCATCGTTCCTGACGGTCGTCGGCATCGGCCAGATGTTCGTCGTCACCACCGGGCGCGGCAACATCGACCTTTCCGTCGCCTCGGTGATCACGCTCAGCGCCTTCGTCGCGCTGTTGACCATCAAGGGCCAGGATGCCAACCTTGCCATTGGCGTCGTCGCCGCCGTCCTGCTCGGCCTCGCGGTCGGGCTGCTCAATTCGCTGCTCGTCGTCGGCCTCGGCATTCCGGCCATCATCGCCACGCTGGCGACAGGCTATGTGCTGGCAACCGCGACGCTCTTGTCGAACAAGGCAATCCCAGGCTTTGCCGTCAGCCCGGCGCTGAAGAGCCTGGCGACGGGCCGCATTTCGGGTGTTCCGATCATGGCCGTCATTGCCATCCTGGGCGTGATGGCCGCCTCCTTCGTGCTGCGCTACACAGTGTTCGGACAGGTCCTGTCAGCGGTCGGCCAGAATAGAACCGCCGCCCGGCTCGCTGCCATCAAGAACGGCCGGGTGATCGCGGCGGCCTTCATCATCTCGTCGGTGCTGGCCTCGCTGGATGGACTGCTGCTCGGCGCCTATATCGGCGGCGCTTTCCTCGAAATGGGCCAGCCCTATCTGCTGCAGTCGATCGCTGCTGTCGTGCTTGGCGGCACGCTGATCTTCGGCGGTTCGGCGACCGCGCTCGGCACCCTGTTTGCCAGCATCCTGCTGATCCTGATCGTCACCACCATGCAGATCATCGGGCTGCCTCCGGGCGCTCAGGATATCGTCCAGGGCATCGTCGTCATCTTCGTGCTGGCGCTGGCTGGCCGACAGGCCTTGGCGCGGCGCGCTTCCGTCGATGTCACGGACGGGGCGGCTGCAAAGACAGCACCAGGCGCGGCCACACCTCAGCCGAAGTGACCAACAGCAACCAAACGATTCCACTTGCCAAATTGTGGTAGAGTGATCATACCAGTATGTGAGATGACGATCGCGCGGCGGTCGCCTGTTTGATCAAGGAGCAAGGGCCAGATGACAACGATTGCACTGTTCGGTGCGGGCGGGAAAATGGGCTACCGCCTGGCAACCAATTTTCGCGGTTCAGACTACACGATCCGCCATGTCGAGATCAGCGAGGCCGGCAAGGAGCGCCTGAAGACCGGGCTGGGCATCGACACGGTCAGCGTCGACGAGGCGCTCAAGGGTGCCGAGGTCGTGATTCTGGCGGTGCCGGACACGCATATCGGCAAGGTCGCCACCGGCATCGAAAGCAAGCTTGCCCCAGGCACGATGGTGATCGTGCTGGATGCGGCAGCCCCCTTCGCCGGCCACCTGCCTGATCGTGCCGATCTTACCTATTTCGTCACCCATCCCTGCCATCCGCCGATCTTCAACGACGAGACCGACATGGCCGCCAAGAAGGACTTCTTCGGCGGTGTCAAGGCCAAGCAGCATTTCGTCAGCGCCCTGATGCAAGGGCCGGAGGAGGACTACGCCAAGGGCGAGAAGATCGCCCAGATCATCTGGGCACCTGTGATGCGCTCGCACCGCGTGACGGTCGAACAGATGGCGCTGCTGGAGCCGGGCCTTTCAGAGACGGTATGCGCCTCGCTGCTCGTCGTCATGAAGGAAGCCCTCGACGAGGTCGTGGCGCGCGGCGTCGACCGGCAGGCGGCGCTCGATTTCCTGCTCGGCCACATGAATGTGCTCGGCGCCGTCATCTTCGGCGAGACCAAGGGCGTGTTCTCCGATGCCTGCAACAAGGCGATCGAGTTCGGCAAGCCGGTGCTGATGCGCGACGACTGGAAGCGGGTCTTCGAACCGCAGGAGATCGCCGCCAGCATCCAGCGCATTACTTGAAATGGCGACTGCTCAGATACAGATCACCTGAATTAGTGGTTGACTCATCATACCAGTTGGCTTTAGCTGTTCGTGGGCTCGGATCGATCATGCTTCGCTGAAAATTCGAAGCCGGTGCGAGTGGAGGACGGCGGGGAGCGAGAGCAGTTCGGATGACAGCCGGCAAACGGCTTTGAACCCGGGCGGCACGCTGCCTGCATCGCCAAGACGAATTCAAATGCAGACGATGGCCTCGATCGATCGAGGCACGGTTTTTCAACGGGAGGACTTCATGAAACTTACACGCAGAATGACGCTTGCGGCTTTCGCCGGCGTATTGGCACTCGGCACCGCGGCACCGGCCTTTGCGGCCGACCTGATCGCCATCATCACCCCCTCGCACGACAATCCGTTCTTCAAGGCGGAGGCCGTCGGCGCCGAGGCAAAGGCCAAGGAACTTGGCTACGACACATTGGTGCTGGTCCATGATGACGACGCCAACAAGCAGTCCGAGCTGATCGACACCGCGATCGGCCGTGGCGCCAAGGCGATCATCCTCGACAATGCCGGCGCCGACGCCACCGTCGCCGCCGTGCAGAAGGCGAAGGACGCCGGCATTCCTTCCTTCCTGATCGACCGAGAGATCAACGCCACCGGCGTCGCCGTGGCGCAGATCGTCTCCAACAACTACCAGGGTGCCCAGCTCGGCGCGCAGGAATTCGTCAAGCTGATGGGCGAGAAGGGCAATTTCGTCGAGCTGGTCGGCAAGGAATCCGACACCAATGCCGGCATCCGCTCCAAGGGCTATCATGACGTCATCGATGACTATCCGGACCTGAAGATGGTCGCGCAGCAGTCGGCCAACTGGAGCCAGACGGAAGCCTATTCCAAGATGGAATCGATCCTGCAGGCCAATCCGGACATCAAGGGCGTCATCTCTGGCAACGACACGATGGCGATGGGTGCCTATGCGGCGCTTGCCGCGGCGAACCGCAAGGATGTCATCGTGGTCGGCTTCGACGGCTCGAACGACGTGCGCGACTCCATCACCTCCGGCGGCATCAAGGCCACGGTGCTGCAGCCGGCCTACGCCCAGGCGCAGATGGCGGTCGAGCAGGCCAACGACCTCATCAAGAACAAGAAGTCGCCCGAGAAGGAAAAGCAGCTGATGGACTGCGTTCTCGTCAATGGCGACAATGCCGCCAAGCTTGAGACATTCGCTCTGAAGAACTGAGCCGGCGCAACGCAAACAGCGAGGGGCGAGCCTAAGGTTCGTCCCTCGCCTTCATTTCACTGGGATGCTTGACCGCGATGCTGAACAAGCCGACCTGGCCAGTCAAGGCGATCTGGCCGATCCTTGCCCTGACCGCCAGCATTGGCCTCGGCGCCTGCAAAATCCTGCCGACGCCGTCGGCGAAAGGCGACGCCAACGCGTCGGCCTTCAACCCGGACAAGATGGTCGAAGACATCTGGGCTTCGAAGGTCATCCCTTATCTCAGTCAGAAGGCCGGGCCGTTCGCCGAAGTCCATGCGCTGGCGAAGACGGATCAGGCGGCGGCCGGCGCCAAATACGGCAACCCCAAGAAGCAGGCGAATTCGCCATGGACCTTCGCGGTCCGCGTCGAAGGCAAGATCGTCGCGGCCAACACGCAGTCCCGCGCGGGCACGATGGATATCGACGTAGACGGCGACGGCAAGGCGGATGCACGTGTCCAGATCGGACCGGCAATGCGCGGAACGGCGTTGCGCGACAGCCTCGATTTCGTCCAGTTCAACGATTTCACCAACCAGATCGACTTCGCCCAGTTCGGCAAGGCGTTCAACGCCCATGCCGACAAGGCCGTGCTTTCCAAGCTGCCGCGCGAGGCGCTGGAAGGCCGTACCGTCAAGGTGCTCGGCGCCTATACGATCGAGAGCGGCCAGGACCTGCCCTTGGTGACTCCGGCGGAGGCCGAGATCGGACCCAAGCCATGAGCACGGCGGCCGGTCACGAAATCATCCTGAAGCTGGAAGACGTCTCGAAGGTCTATGCCGGAACCGTCGCGGTCAAGCAGGCCAATTTCGAGGTGCGCAAGGGTGCGGTCAATGTTCTGGTCGGCGAAAACGGCGCCGGCAAATCGACATTGATGAAGATCATCGCCGGCGTCGAGCAGCCGACGGTCGGGCGTATCCTCCTCGACGGAAAAGAGGCCTCGTTCTCGTCCTCCGGTGACGCGGTGAACCGCGGCATCGGCATGGTGTTCCAGGAACTGAACCTGTTCGGCAACATGACCGTCGCCGAGAACATTTTCGCCACCCGAGAGATCACCAACCGGTTTCGCAAGATCGACCGCAAGGAGCAGGAAAGGCGCGCGGGCACATTCCTCGAGCGGCTCGAGGCCGGGATACGGCCGGATATGCTGGTCGAGGATCTGCGCATCGGCCAGCAGCAGCTTGTCGAGATCGCCAAGGCAGTTTCGCTCGACGCGCGCATCCTGATCATGGACGAGCCGACCTCGGCGCTGAGCGCCGCCGAAGTCGAGATCCTGTTCAAGGTGATCGCCGACCTCAAGTCGCGCGGTGTGGCGATCGTCTATATCTCACACCGGCTGGAGGAGCTGATCCGCATCGGCGACTACATCACCGTGCTGCGCGACGGCCGCATCACCGGCCAGGAGGAGATGAGAAACGTCGACACCCAGTGGATCGTGCGGCAGATGATCGGCTCGGACGCCAAGGATTTCGCCAAGGCCGACGACCATGCGCCGGGAGAGGAAATCTTCCGCGCCGAGGACATCTGCCTGCCGCGCGCCACCGGCGGACTGGCGGTCGACCACGTCTCGCTGTCGCTGCGCGCCGGCGAGATCCTGGGCATCTACGGGCTGATGGGCGCGGGGCGCAGCGAGTTGTTCGACTGCATCATGGGCCGCCACGGCCATGCCAGCGGCAATATCTTCATCGACAGCAAACAGGTCCGGGAACGCGATACGACGCGCCGCATCCGGCGGGGTCTGGCGCTGATCCCGGAGGACCGGCAGCGCGAGGGCCTGGTGTCGATCCTCTCCGTCGCCAGCAATTTGACGCTGGCAAGCCTGTCGCGTTTCGTGCGCCTGTTCCACATCCGCGGCGCCGCCGAACGGCAGGCCATGGCGCAGATGGTGCGGGAACTCGCGATCAAGGTCGCCGATCCGGCGCAGGAGGTTTCGTCGCTGTCCGGCGGCAACCAGCAGAAGGTGGTGATCGGCAAGGCGCTGCTCACCGGACCCAAGGTGCTTCTGATGGATGAGCCCAGCCGCGGCATCGATGTCGGCGCCAAGGCCGACGTCTTTCGCACCATGCGCAAACTGTCGCGCGATGGGCTCGGCATCCTCTTCGCCACGTCCGACCTCGACGAGGTGATGGCGCTGTCCGACCGGATCGCGGTGATGAGCAATGGCAAACTGACCGGCATGTTCGAGCGCGCCGAGGCGACCGAGGCCGCGATCGTCGCCGCATCGGCGCTCGGCCATGGACCTGTTCCCGCACATCCTGCCCCCGCAGATCTTGCCCCCATACATCTTGCCCCGCACATGGAGAGCAACGCCGATGACTGATATTCCGGCCAGGGCGGCTCATTCGTCGGCCGCCAGCGGTTCCGCACTGCTGACGCTGATGAAGCTCAGGACCTTCATCGCGCTTATTGCCGTGCTGGTGTTCTTCTCGATCGCGGCGCCGAACTTCCTGTCGGCGGCCAATCTGATCCTGATGGCCAAGCACGTGGCGCTCAACGCCTTCCTCGCCATGGGCATGACCTTCGTCATCATCACCGGCGGCATCGATCTTTCGGTCGGCTCGATCGTCGGCCTGTGCGGCATGGTGGCCGGCTATCTCGTGCTCAACGGCATCGACCTGCAGATCGGCTACACAATCTATTTCAACGTTTTCGAGATCGCCTTGATCACGCTGGCGGTCGGCATCCTGATCGGCGCCGTCAACGGATTGCTGATCACCAGATTGAACGTGGCGCCCTTCATCGCCACGCTCGGCGTGCTCTACGTGGCGCGCGGCCTGGCGCTGCTGTCCTCGGACGGGCGCACCTTCCCCAATCTGGTCGGCAAGCCGGAACTCGGCACCACCGGCTTCGGCTTCCTAGGCGCCGGCCGGCTCGTCGGCCTGCCGGTATCGATCTGGATCCTGATCGTGGTGGCGCTGGGTGCCGCCTATCTCGCCAGATACACCCCGCTCGGCCGCCACATCTTCGCCGTCGGCGGCAACGAGCGCGCGGCGCGGATCTCGGGCGTGCGCGTCAACATGGTCAAGATGTTCGTCTACATGTTCTCCGGTTTCTGCGCGGCGATCGTCGGCCTGATCATCTCGTCGGAGCTGATGGCTTCGCATCCGGCGACCGGCGAAAGCTTCGAGTTGAATGCCATCGCCGCGGCGGTGCTTGGCGGCACCTCGATGTCGGGCGGCCGCGGTACCATCGGCGGCACCATCGTCGGCGCCTTCGTCATCGGTATCCTGTCGGACGGGCTGGTGATGATGGGGGTGAGTTCCTTCTGGCAGATGGTGATCAAGGGCCTCGTCATCATCGTCGCGGTGGTCGTCGATCAGGCGCAGCGCCGGCTTCAGCAGCGCGTCACGCTGATGCAGATGGCAAAGGCGGGCTGATCATGGCTAAATTGCGTGGAGCGCTGATCGGCTGCGGCTTCTTCGCCGTCAACCAGATGCATGCCTGGCGCGACATCGAGGGCGCCTCGATCATCGCCATCTGCGACCGCGATCCGGAACGGCTCCGGATCGTCGGCGACCAGTTCGGCATCTCCAGGCGCTACACCGATGCGGCGGCGATGTTTGCAGGCGAGACACTCGACTTCGTCGACATCGCCACGACCGTCGGCAGCCACCGGCCGCTGGTCGAGTTGGCAGCCAGCCACCGCGTTCCGGTGATCTGCCAGAAACCGTTCGCGCCGAGCCTCGCCGACGCCAAGGCGATGGTCGCGGCCTGCGCCGCGGCCGGCGTGCCGCTGATGGTGCACGAGAACTTTCGCTGGCAATCGCCGATCCAGGCGGTGCGCGCAGTGCTCGACAGCGGCGAGATCGGCACCCCCTTCTTCGGACGCATCTCCTTTCGCTCCGCCTATGACGTGTTTTCCGGCCAGCCTTACCTGGCAACCGGAAAACGCTTCATCATCGAGGATCTCGGTATCCACATTCTCGACATCGCCCGTTTCCTGCTCGGCGACGTATTGAGCCTCACTGCCCGCATCGCGCGCATCAATCCCGCCATTGCCGGCGAGGATGTCGCCACGATGCTGATGGACCACGAAAGCGGTGCCACCTCGGTTGTGGATTGCAGCTACGCGACAAAGCTCGCCGTCGAGCCGTTTCCCGAAACACTGATCGAGATCGATGGCAGCGACGGCACGATCCGGCTGGCGCAGGCTTACCAACTCACCGTCACCGGCAAGAGCGGCACGACGGTCAAGGACATTTCGCCGCCGCTACTGCCCTGGGCATCGCGGCCATGGCACAACATCCAGGAAAGCGTGCTGGCGATCCAGCGGCACTGGGTCGACTGCCTTGTCGGCGGCAAGGAGCCGGCGACCTCGGGCGCCGACAATCTCAAGACGTTCGCGCTGGTCGAGGCTGCCTATGCCGGCGCCGCGAGCCGCGAACCGGTGCGGATGGACGAGCTGCTGAAATGAGCGTGGATGGCTTCCTCCTCTGCGGCACACGCGCGGCGGAAGCCAGACCGGTCCGGCTCAGCGCCGGCCCGCTCAGCGCCGATTTGGTCAACGGGAATTTGCGCAGCATCCGCCATGGCGGCACCGAGGTGCTGCGCGCCATCGCCTATATCGTGCGCGACCGCGACTGGGGCACCTACGAACCCGTGCTGGCGGACCTGACCATCGACCAGGGCGCCGATGCTTTCTGCGTCGGCTACACGGCAAGTTGCGCCGGACCGGGCGAAAGCCGGCTCGCCTTCCGCGCCACCATCAAGGGAGCGGCCGACGGCCGGCTGGTGTTCGACGTCAGCGCGCTGCCCGAAAGCGATTTCGAGACCAACCGCTGCGGCTTCTGCATCCTGCATCCGATCGCGGGGCTTGCCGGCAGCCCGGTGACCGTCGAGCATACCGACGGCAGCATGGTGGATACGACACTGCCCGACCTGATCGACCCCTGGCAGCCTTTCAAGGATTTGCGCGCCATCACGCATGCGGTGCGGCCCGGCCTCACCGCCGAGTGCCGGATGGAAGGCGACACATTCGAGATGGAGGACCAGCGCAACTGGTCCGATGCCTCCTACAAGACCTATGTGCGGCCGTTGGCGCTGCCCTGGCCCTATGTGCTGCCGGCGGGGGAACCTGTGCGCCAGACCGTCAGCCTGCGCATTGCGGGCGACGTCAGGCCTTCGGCCACGGCTTCGGGCAATGAACCGGTCCGCATCGAGCTTGGCGAAGCCGGACCAAGACTGCCCGATATCGGCGTGGTCATTTATCCCGAGGATGTGGAGGCAACGCTGGCGAACCTGCCGATGCTGTCGAAGCTCGGCCCGCAGCAGCTTTTGCTCCACTACGACCCGACGCGCGGCCACGGGCTGGAAGCCTTGCGCGCCCATGCCCGGCTTGCCGCCGCTTGCCCTGCGGCAACAACGCTGGAATGCGTTGTCGCCGGCGCCGGCGATCTCGATGCCGAACTCGCAGCGGTCGCCGACATGGTGCGCCAGGCGGGCCTGCGGCTCGACGCCGTCGCGGTATCGCCTTCGGTCGACCGGCAGTCGACGCCGCCGGGCAGTGCCTGGCCGGAATGCCCGCCGCTCGAGGATGTCTACGCCGCCGCGCGCCACGCCTTTCCCGATATTCGTCTCGGCGGCGGCATGTTCAGCTATTTCACCGAGCTCAACCGCAAGCGCGTTCCGGCCGGGCCGCTCGATTTCGTCACCCACTGCACCTGCCCGATCGTGCATGCGGCCGACGACCTCAGCGTGATGCAGTCGCTGGAGGCATTGCCGTTCATCACCCGGTCGGCGCGGGCGATCTTCGGCGACAAGCCCTACCGGATCGGGCCGTCGACCATCGCCATGCGGCAGAACCCCTATGGCGGCACGACGAAGGACAATTTTGACGGCCAGCGCATCGCCATGGCCAATCGCGACCCGCGTCATGCCGCCCAGTACGCCGCCGCATGGACGATCGGCTATGCCGCGCGCGTCGCGCCGGCCGGACTGGAGATGCTGACGCTGTCCGGCTTCACCGGGCCGTTCGGCGTGCTGGCGGCATCCGGGGAACCTGCCGCCGAGGGATCGCCGCGGCCGATCTTCCAGGCTATCTCCGCGCTTTGCGGATTGGCTGGGCTCGCGCACGTTGCCGCGAAAACAAGCGACGAGACGCGGGTGCTGGCGCTGGCCGGGCGCTCCACCTCGGGCGAGACCATCGCATGGCTGGCCAATCTGACGGCCGACGATGTGCAGGTCGACGCGTCCAAGCTTGGCGAGGGCCGTCTCGTCATGCCGCCCTACGCGATTGCCAGGATTGGTTAGGCTAGCCTACTTCTCGGAATTCATCACATAGAGCGCGCGCGAGCGCTCGAGATGCTTGATCATCGCTTTCTCGGCGCCGTCGGCATCCTTGTGCTCGATGCGGTCGATGATCTCCTCGTGCTCGGTCAGCGTGTACTTTTCCTTGCCGGTCCAGATCAGCATCTCGGTGTGGTATTCCTTCAGCCAGCCGAGCATCGCCTCGCTGACGGCGACATAGATCGGGTTGCCCGAAATCGCCGCGATCCGGCTGTGAAATTTCATGTCGGCGGAAATGAAGGCTTCCGAATTGCCGCGTGCGCCGCGCTGCTCGGCAACGGTTTCCTTGAGCTGCTGCACATCCTCGGCGGTGGCCCTTTCGGCGGCCTCCTTGACCATGCCGCGCTCGAAGAAGATGCGCGCGCTCTTCAGATGCTCGAGCGTGTCCTTCGATGAAGACAGGATGATCTTGGCCGCACCGTCAACCTGTCTGATGATCGACTTGGCGGTCAGCTGCAGCACCTTGGCCCGCTCGCCATGCGAGATGGCGACAAGGCCCATATTGCTCAGCGCCTGCATGGCCTCGCGGATCGCAGGCCGGCCGACCTCGAAGCGCTCCATCAATTCGCGCTCCGACGGCATGTCATCGCCCGGCTGCAATTCGCCGCTGGTGATCAGCCGCTTCAGCCTTGCAAAGACTTCGTCGGAAAGCTTGCGCCGGACGATCGGTTCCGAACGGTTCATCGCCGCGAATCACTCCCTTGCCCCGATTCCTGTGTAGCATTCCGGGCAGGACTATCGGAATGCCTGCCCTTAACCGACGCCCGTCGCGGCAGTCGGGATATTTGCTTGCAATACTTATGTACTCATTATACCAGATTTCATTCGCAACGAAACTTTTTTCGAACCCTTTCGACCGGCCAAATCCATCATGATCACCCTCACCTATCGCATCGAAACCTCAGGCAGCATAGAAGCCCTGGCGGCCAAGATCGCCAGCGACCAGTCGACCGGCACCTTCGTTGCGCTGCCCGGCGAGACCGAAGAGCTGAAGGCGCGCGTGGCGGCACGGGTGCTGGCGATCCGGCACCTGCCCGATGCAGAGCAGCCGTCCATTCCCGAGGCCGGCACCGGGCCTTTCAGGCGCGCCGACGTCGATATCGCCTTTCCGTTCGATGCCATCGGCACCGACCTCTCGGCGCTGATGACCATCGCGATCGGTGGCACCTATTCGATCAAGGGCCTGTCGGGCATCCGCGTCGTCGACATGAAGCTGCCGCAAGAATTCAGGGGCGCCCATCCGGGGCCGCAATTCGGCGTTGCCGGCAGCCGCAGGCTGACCGGTGTCGAGGGCCGTCCGATCATCGGCACCATCGTCAAGCCGGCGCTGGGCCTGCGACCGCACGAGACGGCCGCCATGGTCGGCGAACTGATCGCGGCCGGCGTCGATTTCATCAAGGACGATGAGAAGCTGATGAGCCCGGCCTACTCGCCGCTGGCGGAGCGGGTGAAGGCGGTCATGCCGCTGATCCTCGATCACGAGCAGAAGACCGGCAAGAAGGTGATGTATGCCTTCGGCATCTCGCATGCCGACCCGGACGAGGTGATGCGCAACCACGATATGGTGCTCAAGGCCGGCGGCAATTGCGCGGTCATCAACATCAACTCCATCGGCTTCGGCGGCATGGCCTACCTCAGAAAGCGCTCCGGCCTGGTGCTGCATGCCCACCGCAACGGCTGGGACATCCTGACCCGCCATCCCGGCCTCGGCATGGACTTCAAGGTCTGGCAGCAGTTCTGGCGGCTGCTCGGCGTCGACCAGTTCCAGATCAACGGCATCGCCTCGAAATACTGGGAGCCGGACGCATCTTTCATCGCCTCCTTCGAGGCGGTGACGACGCCGCTGTTCTCACCTGATGATTGCGCTCTGCCGGTCGCCGGTTCGGGCCAATGGGGCGGACAGGCGCCCGAGACCTACGAGCGCACCGGGCGCACGGTCGATCTGCTCTATCTCTGCGGCGGCGGCATCGTCAGCCATCCGGACGGCCCGGGTGCCGGCGTGCGCGCCGTCCAGCAGGCCTGGCAGGCCGCCGTCGAGGGTATTTCCTTGGCGGACTACGCAAGCAGCCATGTCGAACTGGCGCGCTCGATCGAGAAGTTCGGCGACGGCAAGGCCGCGTGAGCGAGGCCATGCACAACCTGCTGCTCAGCTACTATGGCGACGACCTCACCGGCTCGACCGACGTCATGGAGGCACTCGAACTCGGCGGCGTGCCGACGGTGCTGTTCATGCGCCAGCCCGACCAGCCCTTGCTGGAGCGATTTTCGCATTGCCGCGCCATGGGACTGGCGGGCACGAGCCGCAGCGAAACGCCGCAATGGATGGATGAAAACCTGGTGCCGGCCTTCGAGTGGCTAAGGGGGCTCAAGGCGGCGGTTTGCCACTACAAGATCTGCTCGACCTTCGATTCCAGCCCGACGATCGGCAGCATCGGCCGCGCCATAGAAATCGGCAGGGGTGTCTTCGGCCAGAAGGCCGTGCCGGTGGTTGTCGGGGCGCCGCAGCTCAAGCGCTATACAGCGTTCGGGAACCTCTTCGCTGCATTCCGCGGCGACTATTTCCGCATCGACCGGCACCCCGTCATGAGCCGGCATCCGGTGACGCCGATGAACGAGGCCGATCTGCTCCTCCATCTGTCTCGCCAGACCGGTCTCGCTTCCGGCCTTGTCGACCTGGCGGCATTGCAGGCCGACGATCTTCCACAACGGGTCGATCAGGCCTTGCAAAACAGGGCAATCGTCCTGTTCGACGTCGAGAGCCGCCAGACGCAGAAGCGCGTCGGCGAACAGGTCTGGCGCATGTGCGAACAAGGCCATGGTTTCGTCGTCGGATCCTCCGGCGTCGAATATGCGCTGCTTGCCGAATGGGCCGACAAAGGCATCGCCGCAGGGCACGTGTCCTTCACACCGCCCGGTCCGGTCGACCGGCTCGCCGTGGTCTCGGGCAGTGTGTCGCCGACCACGGAGAAGCAGATCCGTTTCGCGCTCGCGCACGGATTTGACGGCGTTCAGACGGACGCCATGCAGTTGGTCTCGGAGGGCGCCGGCGATGCGATCGAGCGCGCCGTCGCCAGCGGCCTGTCAAGCCTGGCGGCGGGGCGCAGCGTCATCCTCTACACCGCGCTTGGTCCACAGGCCGATCGCAGTGCCGAGATCGACCATATCGAAGGCGCACGCAACAGGCTGGGCCGGGCGCTAGGAACCATCCTGCGCCGGCTGGTGGCGACAGAGAAACTCAAGCGCGCGGTTATCGCCGGCGGCGACACGTCGAGCCACGCGCTGGGACAGTTGTCCATCGATGCGCTGACCGTGCGCATGCCGTTGCCACAATCGCCCGGCTCGCCGCTTTGTCTCGCCCATGGCGGCGGCGAGATTGACGGGCTCGAAATCGCATTGAAGGGCGGCCAGGTCGGCACCGACGCCTATTTCGAGACGATCCGGCTCGGAAGCTAAGACACGCTCGATGGCAGACTAAGCCACAGCCATGATCACGTGAGCCTGGATTTTGGCGGCGACCTCGCCGCTGCCATGCCTTTCCGCGATCGCGGCCGCGGCATGGTCGGTTGCGGCTTCGAGTTTTCCGGGGTCCCTGGCCTCGATCTCGCTGCGAAGAACCGTCCCCTGGCAATAGGCAACGGCCGGCAGGCGCGGTGAGGATGCACGGCTCTGTTCGGCTCTCGTCTCGATCACCACATGGGAGAAACCCGCGTCTTCCAGGTCGCGGCGGATCAGGGCCGTATCGTGATAGCCATGGGGCGTGCGCGCCAGAAAGCGCGGCGGATCATCCGGAAAAATCCTTGCGAGGGCATTCGTCACATCATCGGCAAATACGTTCTCCTCGATGCGATCCCAGACGTTGAACAGGAAGTGTCCGCCGGGCTTCAGCACCCGCCTCGCTTCGCGGTAGGCGGCTGAGCGGTTGGGAAAGAACATCGCGCCGAACTGGCAACAGACGACATCGAAGGCAGCATCCTCAAACGGCAGCGCCATGGCATCCGCCTGGCGCCATGTGATGCGACTGTCGAGAGCCTGTCGCGAAGCGGCGTAGTCGAGCATGGGCTGATTGAGGTCACTCACGACATAGCTTGCATCAGGGGACAGTTTTGGCGCCAATGCGCGCGTGACAACCCCGGTGCCCGCGGCGATTTCCAAGACCGCGCCGGGCGACAGGGCCGCTGCCCGCAGTGCCAGATCGGCGGCGAAAGGTTCGAAAATCAACGGCACCATATAGCGGTCGTAGTTTTCCGGGATCGAACCGGTAAAGGCCTTGTCCGTTTCCAACATTGCTATCCCCCGCCGTCGGTTTGAAACCTCGCGAGACCAGCATGCGATTGTCCCTCTGCGGCGCAATCGCTGGGAGCCGACCTGCTTCAGCCCTTATCTCTACCACGCCCGCGACCTGGTCGCGACAGGCTTGCGCTGGGCGTCAACGAGCCCAGACCTAGTATAGCGGCCGGCTCATATGTTGGGGCGTTGGCCATTGCGTGGTGACGCCGGGCTGCACCGGCCGCTCGAGATAGGTCGACAGCACCACATAGCTGCGCGTCGAGGTGACGCCAGGCGTTTCGTAAAGACGCGACAGCAATCCTTCGAGCGCCCTCGGATCCTCGGTACGCACCTTGAGCAGCACGCAGGTGTCGCCGGCGACCGTGTGGATCTCCTCGACTTCAGGATACTGCGAAACCGCCATCAGTTCCGGCGTCTTGCCCCAGCCCTTGGTATCGATATGCACGAAAGCGAGCAGCGGTTTCCGCACCGCATGGGGGTCGATGATCACAGCCGTGCCGCGAATGGCGCCGCTGCGCCGCAGGCGCTTGACCCGCTCATGGGCGGCGGGCGGCGAAAGGCCGACACGGTCACCCAGTTCGGCGTAGCTGACCGTGGCGTCCTCGACGAGAACGCCTAATATCTTTCGGTCGATTGCGTCGACATCACGGGGTGCTGGCCTGTTCTGCCGAATGCCATCTGTTTCTTCATCCATATCGACAATCCCGATTGCTACAGAATTTAATACGGCCATTATGTTGATATGTCGAACAGTGATCAAGCCACGACCTTCGCAGCCGACGCCAGGCCGCCGATCCCGGCGCTGGCCTATCTTTTGACCGGGTGCATCGCGGTTATCGGCTCGAACTCGCTGGTGCTGGGTCCGATTGCGCCGGCCGTGGCCGTGTCGTTCGCAACCAGCGTCCCGGCCGTCATGGTCGCTGCGGCCGCGTTTGGCCTGGGCACCTCGGCAAGCGCCCTGTTCCTGGCCCGCTATATCGACCGCCTCGGCGCACGCCGGATGCTGCAGGGGGCGTTGCTGCTGCTGGCGCTGGCACTTGTCGCGAGCGCGGCGGCGCCGACGGTGATCATGCTGGTCGCGGCACAGCTGCTGGCCGGCATCGCCGCCGGCATCGCCATGCCCGCGATCTATGCCAGTTCGGCGGCGATCGCGCCGCCCGGCCGCGAAAGCGGGACGATCGGCGTCGTGCTCACCGGATGGACGCTCAGCATGGTGGCCGGCGTTTCGCTGTCGGCCGTGCTTGCCGATCTCGTGCATTGGCGCGCCGTCTTCGCCGCTGTCGCGATCCTCGCGATGCTTGCACTGGCCGGCCTCACCATGACGTCACTGAGCGACACCAGGAAGAGCGGCCCGGCGCCAGCACCGCTGGCCGCGCTCGGCATTCCCGGCATTGTGCCGCTTCTCGTCGCCTGCGCGGCCTTCATGACCGCCTTCTACGGCGTCTACGGCTATCTTGGCGACCACCTTCACAGTGGGCTGGGCAAGCCGGTGAGCGCCAACGGTTGGGCCGCTCTCGCCTACGGCATCGGTTTCGGCATGGCTGCTCTACTCGATGGCGTGATCGATCGCCTCGGCGCCCGTCGCGTCATGCCGTACGCCTATCTGCTTGTCGCCATCGTCTACGTCGCCATTGCCGCGACGAGCGACAGTTTCGGGTTGACCATAGCCATGGTCGCGGTGTGGGGACTTGCCAATCATTTCGGGTTGAATGTGCTGGTGATGCGCCTCTCCGCGCTCGATCCCTCGCGGCGCGGCACGATCATGGGCCTGAACAGCGCGGTGACCTATCTGGCGGTCTTTGTCGGCACAACCGGCTTTGGCCCGCTCTATGCCACCTTCGGTTTTGCCACCTGCGCTATGATCGCGGCATTGCTCATGCTGGTTGCCGCCTCGGCGGCGGCATGGCGCACGCGCCACTCGAGCAGCACCTGATGGGCCAGCGCGTTGGCGCGGTTGACAGCCGCGCCCTGCCCTTTCATACAAAGCCGTTAATGTTCTCAGGGCGGGGTGAAAGTCCCCACCGGCGGTAAAGGTTTCGACCAAAGCCCGCGAGCGCTTTCCAGTCCACGCGCCAATGCGTGGATTCCTAGGTGCTAGAGCGTCCTTTACGCGTCCAAGAGGACGCGTGGCGCTCTAGTGGAAAGGTCAGCAGATCCGGTCTGATTCCGGAGCCGACGGTATAGTCCGGATGAAAGAGAACGAACGAAAGACGGACCGCCCCGGCGGGCCGGATTTTGTATCGTGCGTCCTGATTCTGGTTCGAAACGGAAGGATGGACCCATGAATCAGCATTCCCACAAAGACTATGAAACTGTTCGCATCGCCGTCGTTCGCGCGCGGTGGCATGCCGATATCGTCGACCAGTGCGTTGCGGCCTTCGAGGCGGAGCTTTCCGCGCTTGGCGACGGACGCTTTGCCGTCGATGTCTTCGACGTGCCCGGCGCCTACGAGATCCCGCTGCACGCCAAGACCCTGGCCCAGACCGGCCGCTACGCGGCGATCCTGGGCGTGGCTTTCGTCGTCAATGGCGGCATCTACCGGCATGAGTTCGTCGCCGGCGCCGTCATCGACGGCATGATGAACGTGCAGCTGTCGACCGGCGTGCCGGTGCTTTCGGCGGTGCTCACGCCGCACAATTATCACGACGGCGCCGAGCATCACCGCTTCTTCTTCGAGCACTTCACCGTCAAGGGCAAGGAAGCGGCCAATGCCTGCGTCCAGATCCTGGCGGCCCGGGAAAAGATCGCGGCATGAAATGTTCGCGGCCGGGTGGAAATCGCGATAACACCCGGTAGTATTTGCGAAATGCCGAATTCGGGAGGATGCCGGTGCAGACCAAGAAGATCATCAATGACGGCAACCGTTCCGTCGACGAGATGCTCGAAGGGATCCTCGCCGCGCATCCTCGCCATCTCAGGAGCGCGGATGGCAGCCCGCGCTCGATCGTCGCCCGCGACGGGCCGCGGCCCGGCAAGGTCGGGCTGGTGATCGGCGGCGGCTCGGGCCACGAGCCGACCTTTCTCGGCTTTGTCGGCAAGGGATTGGCGGACGCGGCGGCCATCGGCAATGTCTTTGCCTCGCCACCACCCGATCCGATCCTCGAATGCGCCAAGGCGGTGAGCGGCGGCGCCGGCGTCTTGTTCATGTATGGCAACTATGCCGGCGACGTGATGAATTTCGACATGGCGGCCGAGATGGCAGCGATGGAAGACATCGAGGTCCGCACCGTGCTGACCACCGACGACGTCGCTTCGGCACCGCGCGATCAGCGGGACAAGCGCCGCGGCGTCGCCGGCAATTTCTTCATCTTCAAGGCAGCCGGCGCCGCATGCGACCGGATGCTCTCCTTCGACGAATGCGAGCGCATCGCGCGCAAGGCCAACGACCGCACCTTCACCATGGGCGTGGCGCTGTCGCCCTGCTCGCTGCCGCAGACAAGGCGGCCGAATTTCGAGATCGGCGCCGACGAAATGGAGATCGGCATGGGCATCCACGGCGAACCCGGCATCGCGCGCGGCAAGCTCCGGACCGCCGATGAGATCACCGACGAGATGCTGGACAGGATCCTCGCCGAGATGTCGCCGTCGCGCGGCGACAAGATCGCGGTGCTGGTCAATTCGCTCGGCTCGACGCCGCTGATGGAGCTCTACATCATGAACCGCCGGGTCAAGCAAAGGCTCGATGACGTCGGTGTTTCCATCCACGCGACCTGGGTGGGCAATTATTGTACATCGCTGGAAATGGCCGGCGCATCGGTGACCTTGATGCATCTCGACGGCGAGCTGCAGACCATGCTCGACCACCCTTGCGACTGCGCCATGTTCCGCGCCGGCTGACGAAAGAGCGATCCGTGACCATCGATGCCGCCGACCTGAAAAGAATGTTCGATGAGATCGCAACGGCGATCGAGGCCGACAAGGACCGGCTCTGCCGGCTCGACGGTGTCATTGGCGACGCCGATCACGGCATCGCCATGGCGCTTGGTTTCGGCGCCGTGCGCGATGCGCTGGCATCGCTCGACCTCGCCGCTGTCGAGCCGACCGCGCTGCTCAACGGCGCGGCGAAGTCGTTCCTCAATGCGGTCGGCGCTTCCTCAGGCCCGCTCTATGCGACGGCCTTCATGCGTGCGGCTGCCGCCGTCAAGGGCAAGGCGACGCTGACGGACGCCGAATTCATCGCCCTGTTCCAGGCCATGGCACAGGGCATCAAGGATCGCGGCAAGGCCGAACCTGGCGAAAAGACGATGATCGATGCCTGGCAGCCAGCGGCCGAAGCGGCCGGGGCCGCGCATGCTGCCGGCAAGACGCTGTCCGAAAGCCTGGCCGCCGCCCTTGCCGCGGCTGAGTCTGGTGCTGAAGCGACCAAGGACATGGTCGCGACCAAGGGCCGCTCGGCCCGGCTCGGTGAACGCTCGCTCGGGCACATGGACCCGGGTGCGGCGTCCGTAGTCACCGTCATCGCTGCGATGACGAAGGCTTTGGCTTAAGCCTTAGCCGCATCGAGCCTGTTGATCGCCTGGACATTGCCGGCCGACGGCCCCTTCTCGTCGAACTCGGAAGCCAGCCACGTGTCGACGATCGCCTTGGCCAGTTCCGGGCCGATGACGCGCGCGCCCATGGTGATGATCTGCGCGTTGTTGGATTTGGCGGCGCGTTCGGCCGAATAGGTGTCGTGGGTGAGTGCGGCGCGGATGCCCGGCACCTTGTTGGCCGAAATCGAAACGCCGATGCCTGTGCCGCAGAACAGGATGCCGCGATCGTTGTCGCCGTCGACGATCGTCTGGGCGAGCTTTTGCGACAGGTCGGCGTAGTAGCCGGCCTGGCTGAGATCGCTGACGGTGAGCCCGGGCTTGGTCGCCAAATGTGCGGCGATGACATCGAGCAGCGGCTTGCCGGCGCTGTCGGCTCCAATGGCTATTTTCATGATCGTGTCCTTTCTTGACTGGATGCGTTTGATTTCAGATCGCGGCCGAGGCGCGGCCGAGGATGTCGATGTAGCCTTGCGCCTGCCAGGCGGAGCGGCCGATGAAGAGACCGTCGACATTCGGCTGGCCGATCAGTTCGGCGGCATTGCCGGGATTGACGCTGCCGCCGTAGAGCACCGGCGGGATGGACGGCAGCAGGCCCCCGGCCACGGTCTTGATCAGTCCCTGCTGCTTGTCGGCATAGTCGGAGCTGGCCGGAATGCCCTTGTCGCCGATCGCCCAGACCGGCTCGTAGGCGAACAGGATCTTCGCGCCCTTCCCTTCCTCTTCGAGGAATTGCAGCGCCCCCTCGACTTGCCTGGCCAGCACCGCATCGGCCTCGCCGCTTTCGCGCTCGGCCAGCGTCTCGCCGACGCAGATCAGCGGGATCAATCCGTGTTTTACGGCCGCCGCCGTCTTCAGACCGACGGTGCGATCGGTCTCGCCAAAATGCTCGCGCCGTTCGCTGTGGCCGAGTTCGACCAGATCGAGCCCGCAATCGGTCAGCATCACAGGTGAAATCTCGCCGGTCCAGGCGCCGGCATCGGCCCAATGCATGTTCTGGGCGCCGATTTTGACCCGCGTCGAGGACAGCGCCTGCCTGACCTCCCGAACCGCCGTGAATGGCGGGATGACGAAGGGTTGGATGCGGTCATCGAAACCAGGGACGAACCCGGCCAGGATCGCGGCGAATTCCATCGCCTCGGTGAGCGTCTTGTTCATCTTCCAGCTTGTACCGACCCAGTAAACCACGCTTGCCGCTCCTTGCCTTCTGTTTGACCACGAACTCCCGAAGAGAGCTCCGCTTTCGGGATCATGGTCCCTTGTCGATCACCGTCAGCGAAACGCCGCCGGCCGCCAATGTCTCGCGCATTCCAGTCCCCGGCTCGCGTCCGGTGAAGACGGCGTCGAACGCGCTGAGATCCGTCAGGAAATGCAGCGCCGTGCGGCCGAACTTGCCGTGATCGACCAGCAGATATTTGCGGGTGGCGGCCGCCATCATCAGCCGCTTGGACTGCACCACCTCCTGGTCCTGATGGAAGGCGGAAACGCCGTGGATGGCCGATGACGACAGGAAGGCGACGTCGGCGCGCAGCGATTTGAGCGAGGCCTCGGCAAGCAGGCCGAAAAAGCCGTGGAACTTCTTGCTGTACTGCCCGCCGAGCGCGATGAGATTGATGCCTCCGGCGCCGGCCAGTTCCTGGATGACGGCCAGATTGTTGGAGATCACCGTCAGCGGCCGCAAATCGGCAAGATGCCGCGCAATGCCGCCCGCGGTCGAGCCGTCGTCGATGATCACCGTCTGGCCGGGTTCGATCATGGCGACCGCGGCTGCCGCCAGGCGCTGTTTTTCCTCGGTCGCCTGCTTCTGCCGGTAGCGGAAATCGCTTTCGAAGAGGCTGCTCGGCTGGATCGAGGCACCGCCGCGCACCTTGCGCAGGAAGCCGCTTTCCTCAAGTTCGTCGAGGTCGCGGTGCACGGTCATCTTCGAGATGCCAAAGCGCAAGGCGAGATCGTCGACGCTCGCCGCGCCGGCGTCCATCAGGAAATCCATGATGCCTTGCCGCCTGGTATCGCTCTTCATCGCAGCAGACCGCCGAACGGTGCTCTTTGATCGAGCCCAAAAGATAACAGGTATCGCCGCAAAAGTATCACGAATTTTGTTATAATGAGATATTTTCTTGGGATATATCCACGGCTTTCATCACGGCGCTGTAACAAGAATTGCAGCGGGGACGATCTCTGGCGGTTGCGGTCGCGCCGAAATCCGGCCAGAAGCATCGATGGGCTGAACGATGCGCGGACAGCCCGCAACCACAGGTTCGAAACCAGATACGGGAGACTAATCGTTGGCTCGCATCACACTGAGACAATTGCTCGATCACGCCGCCGAATATGGCTATGGCGTGCCGGCCTTCAACATGAACAACATGGAACAGGGCCTCGCCATCATGGAGGCGGCGGAAGAGACCAAATCGCCTGTCATCCTGCAGGCAAGCCGCGGTGCGCGTGCCTATGCCAATGACGTGGTGCTGGCCAAGCTGATCGATGCGCTGGTCGAAATCCATCCCGACATCCCGGTCTGCATGCATCTCGACCATGGCAACAACGAAGCCACCTGCGTCACCGCGATCCAGCATGGTTTCACCTCGGTGATGATGGACGGTTCGCTGAAGGAAGACGGCAAGTCGCCGGCCGACTACGCCTATAATTCCGGCATCACCAAGCGCGTCGTCGACATGGCGCATTGGGGCGGCGTTTCCGTCGAAGGCGAGATCGGCGTGCTCGGCTCGCTCGAGAGCGGCGGCGGCGAGCAGGAAGACGGCCACGGCGTCGAAGGCGCGATCAGCCACGACCAGCTGTTGACCGATCCGGTGCAGGCCGAACAGTTCGTGCGCGACACCCATGTCGATGCACTGGCGGTGGCCATGGGCACCAGCCACGGCGCCTATAAATTCTCGCGCAAGCCCGATGGCGCGGTGCTGGCCATGAACGTCATCGAGGAGATCCATCGCCGCCTGCCGAACATGCATCTGGTCATGCACGGCTCGTCCTCGGTGCCGGAGGACCTGCAGGAGATCATCAACAAATATGGCGGCCAGATGAAGCCGACCTGGGGCGTGCCGGTGGAAGAGATCCAGCGCGGCATCAAGCACGGCGTGCGCAAGATCAACATCGACACCGACAACCGCATGGCGCTGACCGGCGCCATCCGCAAGGTGCTGACCGAGAACCCGAGCGAGTTCGATCCGCGCAAATATTTGACGCCGGCGATGGCTGCCATGCGCAAGCTCTGCAAGGAGCGCTTCGAGCAGTTCGGCACCGCCGGCAACGCACCGAAGATCAAGCCGCTGCCGGTCTCGGAAATGGCCAAGCGCTACAAGTCGGGCAGCCTCGATCCGAAATTCGGCTGAGTACTATCCGACCGGGACGATCCGGTTCAACGGGCGGGCGCCTATCGGCTCCCGCCCGTTTTCTATCCGGCCTTCGGCACGAGGCCGGACCTGCCTGTCTCGATGAAGGGCGCCCAGTAGTCGACCGATTCCCGGATCATGGCGACGACCTGGTGATCGACCGGCTCGCGTTCACGGAACGACAGTTCGAGGCAGATCTCATTGTCCGTGCCGCCGCCACGCCGCACCGTCTCCAGCAGTTTTTCCGGCGTGATGCGACCGTCCTTGTTGTAAGCCGCTGTGAACGGCCAGTGACCGCCCTTGTTCATCGACGACTGCTTGATGTGGATGATCGGCGACTTCCTGGGAAAGGCTTCGGCCCAGGCATAGGGATCGATGTCGGCCGGATTGCTTGAGGTGACGTCGCCATGGTCGATGTCGACCATCATCTCCAGCGGAATGGCCATGCCGGCGGCATCGATCGCGCTTTGCAACTGCCGGCAGTTCTCGATAGTGTGGCCGAATTCGCGGCCGACCGACATCGGCTCCCAGAACAGGTAGGTCAGCCCGGCCGCGCGGGCGTGTTCGGCGACCTCGCGCCAGCACTCCAGTGCGGTGTCGAACAGCCACGCGCGGCGCTCCGGGTCGTCGAAGTCGCGATGGGTGAAGATGGCGAACTGCGTGCCCATGCCGCTGGCGCCAAGCTCGGCGGAGATGTCGGCGAAGGTCTTGAACCAGTCGACATAGTAGCGGCGCACATCCGCGTCGGGATGGCCGAAATGGTTGAGCCGGCCGTAAGGGCCGGTCATGCCCGAAGTGACGCGCACGCCGGTGCGGGACAGCGCGCCGCGAAACAGCCGGATGAATTTGGCGATCGTCGCCGCCGGCCAGCCCGGGTTGACGAATTCATGCGTGAGCTGAACGTCCCTGATGCCGATGTCGTAGGCAATCGTATCGATCAGGTCGTCCGGCTCGGCGAAGCGGTTGACCAGCGGATTGGTGTTGAGGGAGAGCGTGAAGGCCAAGGTCGCGATCCCTCCTCAGCGCTGTCGCGGGACATTGGCGATGACGGACATCAGCCTGCCCTCGCCAGCCGGTTCGCACACCAATGCTCGAAGGTCGCCCTTTCCTCGGCGGACAGATGCAGGCCATGCTTGGTGCGCCGCTCCAGGATATCAGCCGGGGTTGCCGCCCACTCCTGTTCGAAGAGATAGTTGGCCTCGCGTTCGAAGAAATCCTTGCCGAAGCATCGCCCCAATCCGGCGATCGATCCCGTGGCACCGACCAGAAGACGGGTCCTGGTGCCGTAGAGCCGCCCATAATGCTTGATCAGCGATGCCGGCATCCACGGATACTCACGGCCAAGGTCGCCGAGGAACTGTTCGAAATCGGCGTTGGCGATGTCGCCGCCGGGCAAATGTTCTTTCGCCGTCCAGGGCTTGCCCATCCGGGGAAAGAACGGGGCTATCCTGTCCAGCGCATGCTCGGCAAGCTTGCGGAAGGTGGTGATCTTGCCACCGAAGACCGAAAGCAGCGGCGCCTGCGCGTCGGGCGCATCGAGTTCGAAAATATAGTCGCGGGTGACCGCGCTCGGGTTGTCGGCATTGTCGTCATAGAGCGGCCTGACGCCGGAGAACGAATAGACGACATCGCTGCGCGCGAGGCCGCGCTTGAAATAGCGGTTGACCACCCTGATCAGGTAATCGATCTCGCTCTCATCCGCCGTCACGTCCTCGGGCCGCCCCTCGTAGGGAATGTCGGTGGTGCCGATCAAGGCGAGATCGTTCTGATAGGGGTTGATGAAGATCACGCGCTTGTCGCTGTTCTGGACGAGATAGGCGTGGCGTCCCTCCCAGAATTTGGGCACGACGATGTGGCTACCCTTGACCAGTCTGACGTTGCGCTTCGAGTTCTGACCGGCCACGCGGTTGACGATGTCGTTGACCCAAGGGCCGGCGGCGTTGATCAGGGCGCGTGCCCGAACCGTCGTCCTGGCGCCGGTCCTGCCATCCCGCATCTCGACGACCCAGAGGCCGTTCTCTCGGCGGGCGGCGGTGCAGGCGGTGCGGGTGAAAATCTTCGCTCCGCGCTCGGCGGCGTCGAGCGCATTGATGACGACGAGGCGGGCATCGTCGACCCAGCAGTCGGAATATTCGAAGCCGCGCTTGAAGCTGTCGTTGATCGGCGCACCTTCGGGCGCTGTGCGCAAGTCGAGCGTGCGGGTCGCCGGCAATCGCTTGCGGCCGCCGAGATGGTCGTAGAGGAACAGGCCGAGCCGCACCAGCCAAGCCGGCCGGTCGTCGGGGCTGTGCGGCAGCACGAAGCGCATCGGCCAGATGATGTGCGGCGCCGATTCCAGCAGCACCTCGCGCTCGATCAGCGCCTCGCGCACCAGGCGGAATTCATAGTATTCGAGGTAGCGCAGGCCGCCATGGACGAGCTTGCCCGAGCGCGAGCTGGTGCCTTCTGCGAGATCGTCCTTTTCGCACAGGATGACGGAAAGGCCGCGGCCCGCCGCATCGCGCGCGATGCCGGCGCCGTTGACGCCGCCGCCGACGACGAAGAGGTCGACGATTTCGCTGCCGCCGCTCATCCCGCTCTGGCCCCGATGCCGGATTGGTCTCCCATGACCGCCACCCTCAGCACGGATTGACGGGAGGCAGGCCGGCGATGTAGCGGCGCACCTCTTCGGCGGCCTGCTCGGCGGCATAGGTCACGGTGCGCACCGAGGCGCCTGCGATATGCGGCGTCAGCGTCACGTTGGGAAGCTGCAGCAGGGGCCAGTCCGATGGCACCGGCTCGACCGCGAACGTCTCCAGCATGGCGCTGGCGATCTGCCCCGAAACCAGCGCCTCGTAGAGCGCGTCATAATCGACCAGCGGCCCGCGCGCGGTGTTGACGAAGATCACGCCGGGCTTCATCCGCGCGATGGTGTGTTTGCCGATCAGGCCGCGCGTCTCCTCGGTCACCCTGGGATGCAGCGTGACCACATCGGAGCGGGACAGGAGATCATCGAGCCCAACCAGTTCGACGCCGGCATTGCGATCCTCCGCGCTCAACTGCACATAGGGGTCGCTGACCAGGACGTGGCAGCCGAAGGCACGCAGCAGGCGGACCACCTTGGTGCCAATATTGCCATAGCCGACGACGCCGACGGTCATTTCGCCGAGTTCTCGGCCGGTGCGGTCGGCACGGTAGAGATCGCCGCGCCATTCTCCCTTGCGCAAGGCCTCATGGCCGACCCTGATCAGCCGCGTCTCGGCCAGGATGGCGCCGATGGTGAACTCGGCGACGGCAGTGGCGTTGCGGCCGGGCACGTTGACCACGGTGATGCCGTGATCCCTCGCCGCGGCCATGTCGATGTTGATCGGGCCGCCGCGCGAGACCGCAATCAGCTTGAGCCCCGGCAGGCGCCGCATCATGTCCTCCGACAAGGGCGCGAGTTGGGTGACGAGGATCTCGGCATCGCCGATGAAATCGACGACCTCGTCGGGATGGCCGAAATATTCCTTGACCTTGTCGAGGCCGAGGGCCGGATTGCCGAACTCCATCGGCTCGTCGGGCCAGGCCGTCTGCAATGTGCGGATATCGAGGTCGCCACTCGCGACATTCTCGATTTTGGCGCGAAACACCTCAGGGAGCATGAAGTTGTCGCCAATGATCGCTATTTTCCTGGCCATACTCGACTTCTCAATTTGCCTGCACTGAAGCCATCGCGCGCCAGACCGGCCGCAGCGCCTGGTGCGCCAACATGTAGGATGGGGTCATCTTGTCGTAGATCGCGGCGAGATCGCGGTCGCTCGGCTCCGCCTCGCCAAGCAACGGCGTCACCCATTCGCCAACGCACGCGTCCATCGACGGGTAGAGCCCGACGCCGACCGCGGCGATCATCGCCGCACCCGCGGCACCCGCCTCCTCACGCGCGCTGGTGCGAATGTCGGCGCCCAAAGCAGCTCCCAGTATCTTGCGCAGCGCCGGGCTTCTGGCGGCGCCACCGGTGAGGCGGACTTCGCGCGGCAGTGGCCCCATGGCGGCGTAGCAGTCGCGCGCGGCGAACGCCAACCCCTCGAAGACGGCGCGGACGAGGTCGGCATAGCCGTGCCGCGAGGAAATGCCGACGAAGCCTGCCCTGGCATTGGCATCGACGAACGGCCCGCGCTCACCGGCTTCCGACACATAGGGCTGGTAGAGCAGCGAGGCCGGCTGCGAGGCCGTGATCCAGGCATCGACCAGCGCGATCATCTCGCCATTGCTGCGGGTAATGCCTTGCGAGGCGAGGATGCCCGAGGCGAGCCCAAGGACCCAATCGATGTTGAGCGTCGCCGCCATGTTCGACTGCATCTGGGCGAACACGCCGGGCGCCGGCATCGCCATCGTGTAGCCGGTCGCCGCTTCGTTGAGCTGCACGTCGTCGGGGGTTTCGGCCAGCCGCATGTGCATGCCGGTGGAGCCGATGATCGAGCAGCCGGGCTTGCGCTCGCGGTCGAGCAGGCCGGCGCCGAGCGCCGTGCAGACGACGTCGACATAGCCGAGCACCACCGGCGTGCCGGCCAGCATCCCGGTGGCGTCCGCCGCCGCCTGTGACAGGCCGGTGCTGTGCCTTGTGCCGTCGACGATCGGCGGCAGCAGGTGCCTGAGATCGGTAACGCCGAGCACGTCGAGCACCTCGTCGCTGTAGTCGCGGGTGTGGAAGTCGCCGAAGGTGAAGGTTCCCTCGGACGGATCGGTGGCGCGCTCGCCGGTGAGCTTGAAATAGAGCCAGTCCTTGCAGTGGAACGCGGTTGCCGCCTTGCCGAGCATTTCGGGCATGTTGCGCTTCATGAACACGAACTGTGAGCCCTGCTGGCAAGCGGCGAGCCCGCTGCCGGTCTTTTCGAAGCGCAGCCGATCCTCGGGACGCGCGCGGATTTCCTCGACGATTGCCGCCGCGCGCGCGTCGAGCCAGAGCCAGCCCTTCGCCACCGGCTCGCCCTTGCCGTCGATCAGCCAGGTGCCGTCGCCCTGCCCGGTCACCGCGATCGCCACGGTCCGGCTGGCGAGATTGGGCACCTTGTCGGCGAGCTGGCGCAGGGTTGTGGCGGCATCGCTCCATGTTCGCGTCAAATCCTGTTCGGCGCCGCCACCCGGCAACGTCTCATAGTGGTTCGGCAGCGCGGCGGCGGCGATCTGCCGGCCCGCCGTGTCGAAGGCGATGGATTTGATGATCGACGTGCCGGCATCGATGCCGATCAGGACATCACCCATCACGCAAGCTCCCTGCCGTGCGAAATGGCCTCGCCGCTCGCCTGATCGAAGACGTGCAGGTTCCCGGGATCTATGCTGACGTTGATCGGCGCACCCAGATCCAAGCGCGTGCGGTCATGTTCGACGAGGACCAGCGAACCGCCAGCAAAGTCGGCGGCGATATGGGTCTGGTCGCCGAGCCATTGGTTGGCCGAGACCCTGGCGGGAACTCCCTCCTTCGAGCGCCGCACGGCGTAGGGCCTGATGCCGATAACGACCCGCTCGCGGCTCAGCAGTTGATCGCGGACCGGAGCGCTGAAGGCGTCCTTGTCGTAGTCGAGCGACAGGCCGTCGGGCAGCCGCAGGCTGATGCGGCCGGCAGTGGCGCCGACATAGGCCTCGAAGACGTTCATCGGCGGTTCGCCGACGAAAGTGCCGGTGAACAGGTTCGCCGGACGCTCCTTGATCTGGTCGGGCGTGTCGAACTGCTGCAGCACCCCGCCCTCCATCACCGCGATGCGGTCGGCAAGCGCATTGGCCTCGGTCTGGTCGTGGGTGACCAGGATCGCGGTCAGGCCGCGCTCCTTGATGAAGTGCTTGATGCGGCCGCGCAGCACGGCGCGAAGCTGCGGTTCGAGCTGCCCCATCGGCTCATCCAGCAGATGCAGGTCGGCCTCCCGGATCAGCGCCCTGCCAAGGCTGGCGCGCTGCTGCTGGCCGCCGGAGATGGAGCTCGGATAGCGCTCCAGTATGTCCTCGATCTCGAGCAACTTGGCGATGCTGGCCACCTTGGCATCGACCTCGCTCTTCGGCAGCCTCGCCGCCTTGAGCGCGAAAGCCATGTTCTCCCGCACGGTCAGCGGCGGATAAAGCGAATAGCCCTCGAAGGCCATCGCCACGTTGCGCCTGACCGGCGGCAGAGTATGCACCTGCCGGCCACCGACCGAGATCGCACCGCGCGACACCTCCTCGAAGCCGGCGATCATGCGCAGCGTCGAGGTCTTGCCGCAACCCGAAGAGCCAAGCAGGGCGACGATCTCGCCCTTGCCGATTTCCATCGTCAGCTTCTTGACGGCATGAACGCCCCGGTCGATCGGACCATAGAATTTGTCGACACCGGAAATGGTGAGTGCGGTCGGGCTCATGCCGCTTCTCCGCTGCGCAAATTGAGGACGTTCTTGGAGCCGATGCGGTCGCCGCTCGCCTGATCGAACAGCAAGGCGCTCTTGCCGTCGACAGCGATGTGGGCCTTGCCTTCGCTGCGGCCCGGCGTTCCGGCCGGACGCGAGACCAGGATCTCGCGGCCGCGCACGGTGCGCACCAGCGTGACGATCTTTTCGTTGAGCGGCGTCTCGGCCTCGACCGTCACCGGAATGGCGCCGGTCACGCCTTCCTCGACGAAGCCAAGCGCTTCGGGCCGCAGGCCGATCACGCAGTCACGGCCGACCGCCGTTTCATAGGCCCCGGCCAGATGGACCTGGACGTTGGACAGGCCGACATAGATGCCCTTGGCGTCGCGCGCGGGCTTGACGTCGAGCAGGTTGATGGTGGGATCGCCGAACAGCCGCGCGATCTCGATATTGGCCGGCTCGCGATAGATCTGCTCGGGCGTGCCGAGCTGCCTGATGACGCCTTGCGACATCACCGCGATGCGGTCGCCGAGCGCCATGGCTTCCTTGTAGTCCTGGGTGACGTAGACGACGGTGGCACCGCGATCGGCGAGCAGCCGCGGCAGTTCGAGGCGCATCTCGAAGCGAAGCTTGGCGTCGACATTGCGCAAGGGATCGTCGAGCAGCAGAAGCGGCGGCGAGCCGACCAAAGCGCGGGCAAGCGCCGTGCGCTGCTTCTGGCCGTTGGAGAGCGCACGCGGCTTATGGGAAAGCACATGGCCGATCTTCAACAGCTTGGCGACGCTCTCGACGCCGGCCTTGATCGTGCCTTGCGACGAACGCTTGGCCGCCAGCGGCGTGGCGATGTTGTCGAAGGCGGTCATATGCGGAAACAGTGCGAAATTCTGGAACGCCATGCCGACGCCGCGGAACTCCGCATCGACGTCGGTCATGTCGTCGCCGCCGATGAATATCTTGCCTTCGTCCGGGTCGATGACGCCGGCAACCAGCCGCAGCAGCACCGTCTTACCGGCGCCCGAGGGGCCGAACAGGACGAGGGTTTCGCCGTCGGCAACCGTGAGCGACAGATTGTCGAGCACGGTCTGGCTCTTGTAGCGCTTGACGACATTTTTAAGTTCGAGGCTGGCCATATCTATCCTTTCACCGCGCCAAGTGACAGGCCTTCGACGAGATAGCGCTGCGCATAAAGCGCAAGCGCCAGCGTCGGCGTGATCGAGAGCACGATGGCCGCCGAAATCTGGCCGTACTGGATGCCCGAGGAAGTGATGAAGGCAAGCGCGCCGACCGTCACCGGCTGCTTGTCTGCCGAGGCCAGCACCAGCGCGAAGACGAAATTGTTCCAGGCGAAGATGAAGGCGAGCAGGCCGGCGGCGGCTATGCCGGGGCCGGCGAGCGGCAGCGCGATCTTGCGGAAGGTGGCGAACCAGGAATGGCCGCCGATGCGATAGGCATATTCGATGTCGGCCGGAATATCCTCGAAATAGCCGCGCACGATCCACAGGATCAGCGGCAGGCAGATCAGCTGGTAGACCCAGATCAGCCCGATATAGGTGTTGGCGAGCCCCAGCTTCTGGAAATAGAGGGTGAGCGGCAGGAGCACCAGCAGCGCCGGCGCGAACTTGAACGACAGCAGCGTGAAGGCGATGTCCTCCGAGCCGCGAAATTTGTGCCGCGCAAAGGCGTAGGCCGCCGGCACGCCGAGCAGCAGCGAGACCGCGACGGATGTCACCGACAGGAACACCGAATTCCACAAATTGCGCATGAAGGCGATGTCGAGCGTGCCTGCGGCGGTCATCAGCTTGCCGGTGATCAGCGCGGTGTAGTTGGCGAGCGTCGGCTCGAAGATCAGCTGCGGGGGAATGCGCAGGATGGTCTCGTTGGTCTGGAACGACATCATGAAGATCCAGACGATCGGGAACATGAAGAAGATCACGACCAGCGTCAGCGCCACGCCGCGCAGGATGCGTTCGAGAAGCGAGGTGTGTTCCATCGCCGCCTCCTATGCCTGTCCACGGGCGCGTTCGCGCAGCCGCAGCCAGTTCTTGATGAAGATGTTGGAGAGGAAATAGGTGATCGCCCAAAGGATGATCATCAGCGCCGCCGAACGGCCGACATTGGTCGACTGGAAGAAATTGAGATAGGCCTCGACCTGGAAGACGGTCAGCGTGTCGCCCGGTCCGCCCTGCGTCATCGCATAGATGATATCGAACTGCTGGATGGAATCGAGCAGCCGGAACAATGTCGCCGTCAGGATGTAGGGCGTCAGCATCGGCAGCGTGATGCGGAAGAAGACGAAGCTCCGCGGCACGCCATCGAGCGCGGCTGCCTCGAAAGGCTGCGTCGGAAGGCTGCGCAGGCCGGCAAGCAGCAGGATCATGATGAACGGCGTGTAGACCCAGATGTCGACGAGCACGACGGTGAAGAGTGCCGTCGACGGCGAGGAGGCCCAGCGGAAATCCTGCAGCCCGATCAGGCTGGCGAGATAGCTCAGCACGCCGAAGCCGGGATTGGTCATCAGCTTCCACATCAGCGCGGCAAGCGCGGGTGCCGTCATCAGCGGCATCAAGAGCATGATCGAGATGAAATTATTCAGCGTCGAGCGCTTCTGCAGCAGCAGGGCGATGGCAAGGCCCAGAAGCAGCTCCAGCACGACGGTGGTGCCGGCATAGAGCAGCGAGACCTTGAGCGTGTTCCAGAACTTCGGGTCGGTGAAGAAGGAGATGTAGTTGTCGCCCCAGTTGAACTGGCGCGCCCAGGGCTGGCTCAGCCGGTAGCGCTGGAACGAATAGACCACCGAGGTCAAGAACGGGATCAGGATGCCGATGCAGACGAGCAAGGCCGGCAGGCTGAGCACATACGGCAGCACCCTTTTGCTGATCCTGAAGCCGGATGGCTTGGGCCTTTGCGATACCACCGCAGTCATCGAGCTGCTCCGTTGTTACTGTCGCTTCGCCCCTGCCGGCCGCCCAAGGGAGCAAGGCGACCGGTCGGGCGAAATGGCGGGCTTTTTCTCGAGCATCGGATTTTCCCAAAGCCGGATTCCACTTTTGGGTCCGATGCTCGCTTTTTCTCGAGCATCGGATTTTCCCAAAACCGGATTCCACTTTTGGGTCCGATGCTCAAGGCACCGCATCGCAAACAAAAAAAGTGTTATGAGGGCCGGCCTGCCGAGCAGGCCGGTCCTCGTTGCGACTTAACCGAGACCGGCTTCCTTGAGCTGGCCGTTGATGCTTTCGGCCAGCTTGTCGAGGCCTTCGTCGACCGGCACCTCCTTGGACACCATCTTCTGCAGCGTTGCCGCCCATTCGGTGGTGAGGTCGAAGAACAGCGGCTGCGCGGTGAACTTGATGCTGGCGCCCGGCGCCGAAGCGTCGAACATTTCGACGTAGCCGGGATAGCTCTTGTTCAGCTTCTCGCGGAACATCTCGTCCTTCCAGACCGACTGGCGGACCGGATTGACGAAGTCCATCTTGGTGGCGCCGAACAGCCCATGCTCCGGCCCCGAGGCCCATTGCATGAAGTACCAGGTAGCGTCCTTGTCCTTCGAGAAGTTGGACATCGACAGCGACCAGATCCAGATGTTCGGCGTCGGCGCCTTGGCGTCCGGGTTGGCTTTGAAGGAGGCGAAGGCAAGCTTCCCGGCCATCTTGTTGTCGCCGCCGTTCATGAAGTAGCCGAGGATGTCGGCGTCGAAGATCATGGCCGAGGCGCCGGCGCCAAGATCGGTTCCGACCTGATACCAGGTGTAGGTCGACCAGTCCTTGGGGCCGCTCTCCTGGATCATCTGAACCCACTGCTTGTGGAAAGCCTTGGATTGCGCGGTGTTCATGGCGGCCGACAATTTGCCGTCGGCCGACACATTCAGGTCCTTCTGGTCGAAGTTGGCGTAGGCCGACAGGAAGCCCGGATGGATCGTCGCCCAGGAGCGCGAGCCGCGTACGCCGATGCCGTAGACGCCGCCGCCGACATCCTTGGTGAGCTTGGCCGCGGCGGCCACCATCTCGTCCATGTTGCCGGGGACCTTGACGCCCGCCTTGTCGAACATTCCCTTGTTATAGGTGATGTTGTTCTGCTCGAAGCCCCACGGAATGCACCACTGCTTGGCGTCCTCCGAACCCAGCGCGCCGCCCGGCTTGCCGTTCCAGGCACAGGAATTCCTGACGCCGGGCAGGAAGTCGTCCCAGGCATAGTTCGGGTTGGTCTTGGCCGGGTCCTTGATCCATTCGTTGAGGTCGGTGATCCAGCCAGCGGGACCATAGGTCCAGGTCATGTAGGCGCCGGTCATGAAGGCATCGTATTCGGGCGAGCTTGCCGACAGTGCCGCCGTGACCTTGTCGAAATAGACGTCTTCGGGGAACACGTCATAGACGACGTTCATGCCGGTCAGCTGCTTGAAGTTCTCCAGATCGGCGATCATGGCATCGGCATAGGGATGCTTGTTGAGCAGGAGCTTGATGGTCTTGCCCTTGTGCGCCTGCCAGTCGAAGTCGGCGGCGAGCGCCCGGGTCTGCCCCAGATTGAGCAGCGTGCCGGCGGTGCCGGCGGCAAGGCCCATCGCACCCAGGCCCTTGATCAGTCCGCGACGGTCGACTTGTCCGCGCAGGAAGGCGTCAATGAGGTCTTTCTCTTTCTCATGCATTTCGTCTTCTCCTCCACAGGGTAGGTTCAACTGAACGGTTGCCGGCTACCCGACCGGCGTCTCTTCCACGAGCGATCGTGCCGTCCGCTCGTCGGTTATCAGGCCCTTGAGATAGCGGCCTTCCAGCACCGCCTTGATGGCACGAACCTTGATCTTGCCGCCGGCGACGGCGACGATCCGGCGGCTGGCAATGTCCTCACGCGCCAAAGCCAGTGCCCGGTTGGAAACGGTCGTCGCCACCGCATTGCCGGCGCCGTCGAAGAAATGGCCAAGCAATTCGCCGACGCCGCCATTGCGGCGGATCTCCTCCATCTCGCCTTTCTCGATCATGCCGGTGGCGACAAGGGACGCCTCGCGTTCGGCCGTACCGACACCGGCAAACAACAGGTCGGCGGATCTGGCGAGATCGAAGACCTCGCTGATGCCCTTCTGGCCGAGCAGGACAGTCCGGTCTTCGGCCGTATTGGCGAACATCGGCACCGGCATCACATAGGCTTCGGCGCCGGTGCGCTCGGCGAGGCGGTGGATGACATCATGCGGATTGGCCGAGAATTTCCGCGTCAGGCCGCCAAGCAGCGAGACGAAGCGAATCCGGTCGGTCGAGGTGCGCGGCAGATATTCGACGCAGGCGGCCAGCGTGCGGCCATGGCCGACGCCGATCAGCGCCTGCTCGCCACGTTCGATCTCGCGCTTGAGGAACTGCGCGCCGGCGATGCCGAGCGCCTTGAGCGGCAGATCCTCGGCGTCAAAATCAGGAACGACTTCGCAGTAGTCGAGGCCGTAGCGGCGGGACAGTTCGTCCTCGAGCTCGACGCATTCCGAAACTTCGCCGTCGATATAGACCTTCACCAGCCCTTCCTGGTTGGCCTTGGTGATGAGGCGATGGGCCTTGAGACTGGTCAGCCCCAGGCGCTTGGCAACCTCGGACTGGGTCATGCCGCCGGCGTAATGAAGCCACGCGGCGCGCGCCGCCATGCTGCTTTCATCGTCGCGCAGGAGACCGTTGCCGAACCCTACCATTTCCACCCTATGATATTTTTATCAGTTGCTGCAAAATTTTTCACAAGGCTTCGCCAGAGTCAAGCTGCGTCGTTCAAATCGTAGCGGCGTGGTTTGCCGGGCCGCCCGGGCGTCCCGCCGGAACCTCAGGAGCGAGAAAAGGTTTTAGATCGACATCCCGGTGTCGCGGCATGCCTGGAAGGCACGGGCCCAGGAAGGCACGGGCCAGAAGGCACGGGGCCAGGAAGGAGCATGTCATGAACAAGGATCGTGGCAGGGAAGGACCGGTTTTTTCCGGAGAAAATGCACGGCAAGGCGAAATCATCCTGCGCACGCGCACGCAGCGCATCATCTTCATCGCCGGCCTGGTCGGCATCGTCGTGCTGGCATTGGTGCTGACTTTCGCCCTCCGGTGACCGGTGCGCGAGGTGTTGACTGAGGGCGGGAAGCATCCCGCCGCAAGGAACCAACAATGTTCGAGCCGTTTTGCTGCGATATGCCGCTTCACCCGACCTGGCCCGATCTCGCCGCACGCCTGTTGCTCACCATGGCCGCCGGTTTCCTGATCGGCCTGAACAGGGAAGCGCGCGGCCACACCGCCGGGCTTCGGACGACGATCCTTGTCGGCCTTGCGGCCGCGATCGCCATGATCCAGGCCAACCTGCTGCTCGACACGACGGGCAAGGGAGCGGACTTCTTCGCCCGCATGGATGTGCTGCGTCTTCCGCTCGGCGTCCTGACGGGCGTCGGCTTCATCGGCGGCGGCGCCATCCTTCGCCGCGGCGATCTTGTGACCGGCGTAACCACCGCCGCCACGATGTGGATCATGACAATGATAGGATTGGCGTTTGGCGGCGGCCAGTTCGGCCTTGCGGGAGTTGCGACCCTGTTGACCCTTTTCACGCTTCAGGCGCTGAAATGGGTCGACCTCAGGATTGCGCGCAACCACCATGCGATCCTGTCGGTCTCCTGGGCGCATGGATCCCCGCCCGACCTTCAGGAGATGGTGCGACCGCTTGGCTATGGCGCGCGTCTCGCCATGATGGAGCACGATCCCGGCCGCGACCGCTTCGTGTACTCGTTCAATATCGAGTGGAAACAGCCCGATGCGATCGAACCGGCGACGGAAATCCTGGAGCTGGTCGCCCGGCAATGCGAGGTCGAGCGGTTTGAACTGATCGGCGAGAAGGCGTCCTGAGCGGCCGAGCGTTGCTGGCCGACGCGCCTACGCGCCGGCCGGGGAACCGTCTACCTCGGCGCGAACCAGCTTGATGTCGGCGCCTGCCGCCCATGCGCCGACATCTTCCCGTCGCAAGGCCGCCGCCATCATGTCTGGAAACAGATCCGGCGTGCAAGCGAAGACCGGGATGCCGATTGCCGACACCGACTCGGCCATGTTGGGGTCATAACCCGGCCTGCCCTGGTCGGTCAGCGCCAGCAGCACCACGACATTGACGCCTGAGCGGATGAGTGCCGCCAGTCGCTGCAGCAATTCCTGGCCGTTGCCGCCCTCATAGAGGTCGGTGATCAGCACCATATGCGACTTGGTCGGCCGCTCGATGCGATCAGCGCAATAGGCGACGGCCTGGTTGATGTCGGTGCCGCCGCCGAGCTGCACGCCGAACAGGACTTCGACGGGGTCGCTGAGCTCCTCGGTCAAGTCGACGATGGCCGTGTCGAAGCAGACCAGCTTGGTCCGCACCACCGGCAAGGAGGCCATCACGGCGGCGAATATCGATGCGTAGATCACCGAGCTTGCCATCGAGCCCGACTGGTCGACGCACAGCACCACCTCATCCAGATCGACCAGCCTTCGCTGCTTGCGCATGAAGCCGACCAGCTTCTCAGGGACGATGGTTTTGTGCTCGGGCTGATAATGACGGAGATTGGCCGAAATGGTGCGCGGCCAGTCGATGTCGCGCTGGCGCGGACGGTTGGTGCGCTGCGACCGGTCGAGTGCGCCACGGATAGCCTCGGCGGTCTTCTGTTCCAGCCGCTGCATCAGCTTGGCGACGATTTCGGCAATGATCGTTCGCGCAATGTCCTTGGTCTTGGACGGCATGACCGAGCGCAGCGAGATCAGGTCGGCGACGAGGTTGACATCGGCCTCGATCGCCTTGAGGAACTCCGGCTCCATCAGCATCTGCTTCAGGTTGAGCCGTTCGAAGGCATCCTTTTGAACGATCTGCACGACCTGCGCGGGAAAGAACGATCTGATATCGCCCATCCATTGCGCCACTCGTGGTGCCGATCGGCCAAGCCCGCCGCGGCGCTTGCGCGGATCGGCAGCCGTATCGCCAGCGCCATCGCCATAGAGTGCATCGAGCGCTGCCGACAGCCGCTTGTCGGTGTCGGACAGCGCTGACGAGGTTTCGTCATCGGCACCGATCGCCAGGCGCCAGCGGCGCTCCCGTCCGTCGACGGCAGGTTCGTTTTCGCCGATATCAGCCTCGTCATCCATTGCCGTTCCCGCTCATCAGCAAAGGCCCAAGCCGTTCCAGATGCCGGCGCCAGGCCTCACCACCATCTGGCGTCGGCGTCAGCCCTGCCGGCAGGCGTCTGACACGGCCGAGCACCGCTTCGATCAGCCGCCGCCGCTCCATCGAGTCCAGATGGGAAAAGACCCGGCGCAACAGTGGCAGATGCGCAATGAAGGCGTCTTCATCGAGGGATTTGAGCCAGGTATCGACTGCGCCGCGCAGGCTTTCGTCATAGATCAGCCGTTGACCGGCGGTGCTGAAGAACCCCTCGAAGAAACCCGCGGCCTCGATGACCGGCGTGCCCGGCGACAGGCGCTTCGCGATCAGGGCGGCCGCCGCATCGGCGGACAGATGGCCGGCCTCGTAGAGCAGATGCGCGGCACAGCCCGCCACCAGTGCGGTCGATCGCGATCCGTCCAGCACGGCTGCCAGCCCACCGCGCCAGGCGTCCAGAACGTCCTGTCCAGGTTCGACCAGCTTGATTGCCTCATCGGCCCTGCGCATCGCGCCGACCAAGGCCGTCGAAGCCTGGGCATCGAGATCGCGGGCGGCATAGGGAAGCGCGATGGCGCCTTCGACGATCAGCCGCTCCAGCAAGCCGGACAAGCGTGCGGTTTCGGTCTTGCGGGCTTCACCGTAGCGGATGATATCTGCAAGCGGCGGCACCGATGCCAGGATTTCGAGGCATTCGCTGCTGTGCGCCGCGCGTTCCTCCAGTGCCGCCAAACCGGCGATCGAGGCCTCCGACAGGTTTGCCGTGATGGCGCCTTGAACCAGTCCCGCCAGCGCATCGAGCGAGGTCGCCGCGCCGATCATCCGGATCAGCCGGCCGTTAGCGGCTTTTTCGATGGTCGGGCCATGGACCAGGTTCTCGACCAGGCGAACGGCATATTCCGGCTCCCATGACAGGGACCAGCGCTCGCGAAAGGTGCCGCGGCTGCGGCCGCTGTCGGTCAGTTTTCCCCAATGCACGCCAAGCACATTCAGCCGGTGCAGCAAGGTCGAGCGAAACAGCCCGCTTTCGCTGCGCAAGTCTACCGACAGTTCGCGCTCCAGCGCCTCGGGCTTCAGCCGCGCGGCCTTCTGATTGCGCTGCAGGTCCTCGATCAGCGGCGCCAGCGGTGTATCCGGCGGAATTTCACCGACATCGGCGCCCAAAAGCAGCTCGGCTTCGACCAGCGCCCACAATACCGCTTCGCCGTTGAACAGGGCAGCGATTGCCGCGTCGCGCAATTCTTCGAAACCAGGCTTTGGCCGGTCGCGAATCACGGCCAGCGTGCGGGCCAGCCTTTCGGCTTCGATCAGCGACGCGGTCGAGACCATGTGCCCCTTCGCTCTCAGCACCGCCGCGATCATGGCAAGCCACAGGGTCGCCGCGTCATGCCGGCCGCGGGTGCGCCACAGATGCTTGCACCAGCCGGGAGCGACGACACCGGCGCCATAACCGAAGCCGAGCGCCAGACGCGGGCCCGTCCACGGCGCCCAGGTCATCGTGCTTTTGCGCCGGGCAAGCCCTTTGAGCAGGGCGTGATCCTCCTTCTGCGGGCGCGTCGCCTGCAGTGCCGGCACATGGAAGGCGCCGCAGACGACAGCGATCGGTCCGTCGAATTCCTTGCGCGCGGCAGCGATTTCAAGCCGCATATACGCCTCGCGTCTTGCCTCGAATTCGGCAAGCGGACCTTCCCCCTCGCGCAGCGTCGTCATCGCGTCGGCTATTGCCGCGAAAATTGGACCGGGTTGCGGGTTCTGCTCGATGATATCGGACCACCAGCTCTCGCCATCCTCGTAGCCGGCGGCTTGCGCCAGCGTGCCGATCGGGTCACGCAAATGCGGTGCAAGCTCGGTCTCGACCTCGGCCTTCGTCTCATCGGTATCGGCCTCTTCCTTGGCCTCAGCCGGTGCGACCCGGGCCGAGGACGGCAAGTCGATGAAGCGAACTGTCGCGTTGTTGGCGACCGCCCAGAGCGTCGCCTGATATTCTGGCGAGAACTCGGCGAAGGGCCAGAAGCTGGTCGAGGCCGGATCGTCTTCGGGATAACAAAGCAGTGCCACCGGCGGCTGCATTTCGGGGCGGGCGAGCAATGGCAGCAGCGCCGAAGCGTCAGCCGGCCCCTCGATCAGCACGGCGACCGGTTTCAACTCTTGCAACGCCTGCACCAGGCTCGCGGCGGAGCCGGGGCCGTGATGGCGGATGCCGAAATAGGAAACGTCGCCTATTGCCATGGCGTCAGATCGCGGCGTTCAATGCCGCGTAATAGCAGGCATAATCCGGCCGCTTCTTGAGCACGGTCTCCAGATATTCCTCAAGCACAAGCTTGTCCTGCACCGGGTCTTTCACGATCGCACCGACAAGGCTGGCGGCGAGCCCTTCAGCGCCAAGCTTACCGCTGTCGAACCAGGCCGCCTGGCTGAGGCCGCCGACCAAGGTCGCGATCGCTTCGGCCGTGGATAGCGAGCCGGACGGCGTCTTCAACGTCACCTTGCCGTCCGATGTCGCGCCGGAGCGAAGCTCGCGGAAAATGGTCAGCACGCGGGCGATCTCCTCGCCGACATTTTTCGGCACCGGCAGGTCGAGACCGCCTGCCATCTCGCCGACGCGCTTGGAGACGATCGCCACTTCCTCCGCCATGTCTTCCGGCAGGGGCAGCACGACGACATTGAAGCGGCGCTTCAGCGCCGAGGACAGTTCGTTGACACCCTTGTCGCGGTTGTTGGCGGTGGCGATGATGTTGAAACCGCGCTGGGCATAGATCGAGGTGTTGAGTTCGGGGATCGGCATCATCTTTTCGGACAGCACGGTGATCAGCGTGTCCTGCACGTCCGAGCCCATGCGCGTCAGTTCCTCGAGGCGGCAGAGCTTGCCGTCCTGCATGGCGCGGTAGAGCGGCGTCGGCACCAACGCCTCCTGGCTGGGGCCTTTGGCGAGAAGCTGCGCATAGTTCCAGCCATAGCGGATCTGGTTCTCGTCGGTGCCGGCCGTGCACTGCACGATCAGCGTCGAATCCCCCATGATGGCAGCCGCAAGATGCTCCGACACCCAGGATTTGGCGGTGCCGGGAACGCCGAGCAACAACAGCGCGCGGTCGGTCGCGAGCGTCGCCACGGCGGTTTCCATCAGCCGGCGGCGGCCGACATATTTGGGTGTTATCAGCGTGCCGTCGTCGGCCTTCCCGCCGAGCAGATAAGTCAGCACCGCCTTTGGCGACAGGCTCCAGCCGGCGGGCTTCTGCCTGTCGTCATTGCGCGCGAGCGCCTGCAACTCGGCCGCGCAGGCCTGCTCGACCGGAAGACGGATGGCTGCGTTCATTTGCTGTTCTCCGCAAGGATCATGTGTTGGTTCAAAGCCCGGCCAAGGATGCGTTGAGACGCAAAAGGCCGAGCGAAGGTGCTGCCGGCGCCATGCCGGCCGCGACGACATCGCCGATCAACTTTTCCGCCGCCTCCGCGGTAGTGAGAAAGCCCAGCGTTTCCAGGAGCTGATCAACGCCTCGCTTCACGGCGTCATCGTTTCCCGCAACGGCGGCGCGAAGTGCCGGGAGCGTCTTGCCGTTTATCAGGTCTCCCCATTCCAGCCAGCCTGCTTCGACGCCTTCGACTTGGGTGAGCGCGCCAAGATGCTGCGTGTCCTTCAGGATCAGCCTGATCAGGACACGCTTCCTGCTTCTGTCCAGACGCGGCATTAAATGGAGGACCAAGAGTGCAGGCTTGCCGCCTTCGGCAACAAGCGTGTCTGCCATGTGCGTGACCGCGGCATCGCTGCCTGACGCCGCGGCCATGCGCGCGACAAGGATATCGGCATTGTTGTCCGCGCCGAACTGCCATGCCCCGATGAAGTCGGATTCGGTGACACCGAAGCGCGCGGCAAGATCAACCATATTGCAGGTTTCGAACAGTTCGGCGCGGCGGCGTTCCTGCGCCGGGGACTTCAGCTTTGCCGGCGTGTAGGTGGTACGGCGGCGGATGAAGCCGGATTTGCCCTCAGCAATGAAGGCCGCGAGCTCCGCCACTGGATCTTCCGGTCCGCCATCGCCTGGCTGGCCGTGCTCGCCCAACCGTGCCAGCAGCCGGCCGGCCAATTCGCGCACCTTGCCGGAGCGATCGGCGGACAGGCTTTTCAGGAAGGGCACGTCATCGGATCCGAGGCCGAAGTGCATGAGTTCGATGAGTGCAAGCCTGACCTCCGCCGGCTCGCTTGGGCCCTTGGTTTCGATCAACTGCCGGGCCGAGGCTGGCGCGGTGCGGCGCATATCGGCCAGCGCACTGCGGCGCGCGGCCGGATAGAAATCGTCCCAGTTCTGCGCCGTCAGTTGCTCCAGGCTTGTGTGTTTTTCGCCATCCACCCCGGCCTGCCAATCGATCCAGGGCCCATAGACATCCGGGCTGGTCTGATCCGACGCGGCGGGCATCCAGTCCATCGGATGCAGCACGAAGCCGCGGCTGGCGACGAGGGCCACCACACGCGACTTGGTTCTGGCGTCGGCGGCGTGTTTCAGCGCTGCCCGCAAAACCGGCCGCAGCCGCTCAGGCAGCATCGGCAAGGCAAGCTCGGGCAACGGCGGGCGCCGCTTCAGCGTCTTCGGCGCGGCCGGCCGCAAGGCGATTTCTAGGGCTTGCGCGGCGATCGCCAACAGCCGGCGTTCACGCTCGTCGGGGTTTGCACTGCCGGCAATCTCCTTCCACGCGGCCGGAGCCAGGTCGAAGCTTGTCCCACCGGTGATCCAGCTGTCGCGCATCGTCGCGAGCCCTGTCTGCTCGATCTCGTTCACGACAGATCAAGCCTCCCGAACCTGCTTTGCGCCGCCAACAAATGAAGCCGGCTGCCGCTCCAAAGCGCGGCCGTCGCCGCGAGGTCCAGCCCAAGTAACGTCGGGCTGACGGTATCGGCGATCGGCAAGGCGATGCCGTGCGGATCATCGGCGGATTGCCACCAGGCATCGCCCCGATCATCCTTCAGGATCGCGCCGGGCGGCAGCATGACAGGACAGTCGGTGAGCCAGGGGGCTCTATCCTGGTAAGCGACATGGGCCGCGAGCGGATCGGCTATGTCAAAGCCGAAATCCGGCCATTCGCCCGACGAGATATCGCTTTTGCGATCGACCACGAGCGCCCGCAGCGGCTGGCGTGCCGGATAAAAGGCCAGCCGGGCATCGAAGCGATCCCCCGGTGTGAAAGCGTTGGAACGACGGCCGGCAGAGGCCGGAAAATAGTCGAGCAGGAGTGCAAATCGCGGACTGGCGCTGTTCAGGTCGAGCAGCCAGGTCGAGTGACTGACGAGACCATCACGGCGAGTTTCGATCTTCTCGCCGAGCACCTCCCAGGCGCTTTCGATCTGCGTCGCATCGGGATTGGCCAGAACCTGCTCGCGGCTTTCGGAGCTCGATACCAGCCGCTTCAGCTCAGCGTCATCAGGCGTCAATCGCCAAGCCTTGGCCAGCAGCACAAGCTTGCCGAGTTCGCGGATCGCCGCGTCCGGGCGCTCCTCGCTGCGCAACCCCATCAGCCGTGACGGAATCTCGTCGATGCGGCCGGCAAGCGCTGTCGCCTTCATGTCGACCAGCCGCGCCGCGATGCGGCGGCAACGATCACTGCTGTTGTCGACAAAACCGGCAAGGCCGAGCCGCAACTGATCCGATATCCATTGATCGAGTTCATCCAAAGCCGCCGAGACCGCGGAGCGCGTATCCTGGGCGCGCTTGCGCTGCGCGGCTTCGCGGCGCTCGACCGAGGCCGCGTCCTCGGCAGCGATCATTTCATCGTCGCGCGAGGCCTCGCCGATGCTCTTGCCTCCCGCACCGGGCGCTGGTGCCTGCGGGGTGGTTTTCCGGCGACGGCCGAGCCAGTCATTCACCCATTCGGGCGTCGAGCCGGCGGCGGCGAAACTGGCTGGCGTGGTGGCGGCGATCCACATCAGCGCCAATGTGTGCTTGCAGGGAAACTTTCGCGACGGACAGGTGCATTTGTAGCCGTGGTCGCCGGTGTCGACGACGACGCGATAGGGATTGGAACCGGAGCCCTGGCATTCGCCCCATATCAGCGCCAGCTGTTCGTTCTTTTCGAGCCGTGGCCAGTTCGATTGCTTGGTCAACTTGGAAGCGGCGCCCAACGACACCTGATCGGGCGCAAGCGCCTCGATGGTTTTCAAGTCAAATTCCAAGCCGTGCCCCTCGTCGCTCGAACGAATGCCGGTCGCCAGTATAGATGGCTATCCGTGACGGATTCTTGTAGCAGCAGCGGGCTATAGATCGATACTGCCGGCCGCATTAATTTTGCGTCGGCCAACCTGATCCTATGCAATGCACGCTACTGTTTAGCGGCCTCCCCCCACGGGAAACAAGTCTCGCCTAGGATGCGCCCGCAAGGGGCAGCTTACTGCAAGATCCGCGCGGCGGGCGGCATGGAATGGTCATGCTGGATGCCGGCATCGGCGTCGCCGACGCCGAGTGCGCGGTCGAGACCGGTCGCCACCACCGAAACCCGGAAGCGGCCTTCCATGCTCTTGTCGAAGATGGCGCCGACGATGATATCGGCGTCCTCGTAAACCTCCTCGCGGATGCGGGTGGCGGCCTCGTCGACCTCGAACAGGGTCATGTCCCTGCCGCCCGATATCGAGACCAGGACGCCCTTGGCGCCCTTCATCGACACCTCGTCGAGCAGCGGATTGGCGATCGCGGCTTCCGCCGCCTTCATGGCGCGGCTTTCGCCGGACGCTTCGCCGGTTCCCATCATGGCGCGGCCCATGCCGCGCATCACCGATTTGACGTCGGCGAAGTCGAGATTGATCAGGCCTTCCTTGACGATGAGATCGGTGATGCAGCTGACGCCGGAATAGAGCACCCGGTCGGCAATGACGAAGGCGTCGGCGAAGGTGGTCTTGGCATCGGCGATCCGGAACAGGTTCTGGTTGGGGATCACGATCACCGTGTCGGCGGCCTCGCGCAGCCGCTCGATGCCTTCTTCGGCCATCTGCATGCGGCGCCTGCCCTCGAAGGTGAAGGGCTTGGTGACGACGCCCACGGTCAGGATGCCGGCCTTGCGCGCCGCTTGCGCAATGATCGGCGCAGCGCCGGTTCCGGTGCCCCCGCCCATACCGGCGGTGACGAAACACATATGCGTGCCGGCCAGATGATCCATGATCTCGTCGAGCGATTCCTCGGCCGCGGCACGGCCGATCTCGGGGAGCGATCCGGCGCCCAGCCCCTCGGTGACGTGAGCGCCAAGCTGGATCAGCCGCGTCGCCTTCGACATGGTCAACGCCTGCGCATCGGTGTTGGCGGCAATGAACTCGGTTCCCTGAAGCTGCTCCGCGATCATGTTGTTGATGGCGTTGCCGCCGCCGCCGCCGACACCGATGACGGTGATCTTCGGTCTCATCTCGGAGATCTCGGGCTTTGTGAACTCTGCCATGCCGCTTTCTCCTTCATGAATTGCGCGCGCTTCACGGCCCACCCGCACATGCCCTTTGAGGGCAATGCAACCGGGCGGCACGACGCGAATCAGTCTGCCCAAGTGGGTACCCCAAAAAGCCAGAGAGCGGCCAGAGGTGCAAGTCCGCGCAAGCTCAAGATTTATGATGAAGGGGCCGACCCTTGCACGACCGACCTGTCCGGCCCCGGCGATCGGGCGCGGTCCGGTGGCTTTTCAGGACGCCTTGCGCTCGAAAACGTGGCTGGGTCGCCCGCTCCATGATCGCCATGAGCGCGAACAATTCCGCCTGCTATGAAAGACGCATTGTTGTAAAAGCTGCTTGCGAAAAGCAGGGATGCGAGCGATTTGTCCAGTATGCCCTCCGAGGAAGTACACAGGCCGGGATCGCGGAAATGAAACGTCCCGTCGATCATGGCGCCATGGCCGTTTCAGGCTACACGGTACCCTGGCACACGGGGGCCGGGACGCCTATCGCTCTCCATGTCTCCTCGTCACGGCAGGTGCGCGATGTGCGGATCGTGCGGCTCGACACAGCCGAGTTCATGGACTGGCATGTCGAACCGACCGGCAATGGCCCGTCGCATCGCGACTTCGATCATGGGTCCTTTCTGAAGATCGCGGCGTCGGAACTGGCCAAGGCTGCGGAAATCACTGGCGTCGCCTTCGAAGTGTATTTGACCCGCAATGACGGCGCCCGCGTGCTATTCGAAAGCGGAAATCTGCGTCTCGGCTTGGAGGACGGACGGCTGACGTGGGGCCATGACGGCAAGCTGCTTGAAAAGATATTGCCGGCAAACACCTGGCTGACGGTCGAGATTTCGTCCGATGGCAGCGGGACAGCACTATGGATAAGCTCGGACGATCTCCTGGCGCCGTTTCGCCTGTATCGTCAATTCAATCGACCCTGGTCCGTGTCCGGCGATATGGTCTTCGGCGCCTGCGCGGCAAACGATGTCAGGTCGCTCAACGCCAAATTCTCGTCGATTGCGCTGCAAACCGAAGCCGGTCGCATCGGTTGGACCTTCCCTACCCTGCTGCCGAGTGGCCCGATCACCTCGACAGGCGGCGATAGCGTCCTGTTTCTGGAACTGGTCAACCAGCCGGCGTTCTGCATGACCTCGCGCCGCTTTGACGGGTCAAGCTTCGATCCAAGGCTGGTGCCGTCGCACTACGACGCGGTGCATTGCCATGACGACGATATGGGCGCCCTGCAGTGGCCCGCCTCCTACCATTTGCAGATCCCGGCGGAAGCGTCTGCCGGCGTTTATGCTTTCGAGGTCGGGCATGGGGGTGGATCGGAGCGCATCGTCTTCTTCATCACTTCGACAACACGCCGGGCGCCGCTGCTGTTCCTGGTGCCGACCGCCACCTATCTCGCCTATGCCGATGAATTCCTGCCGGCGCATCTCTACGAATGGATGTGCGAAGACCGTGGCCATCGCTTCGCCATCGATAACAATCTGAAATCGCTCTACGACTATCACTGCGACCTCAGCGGCGTGTCGATCTCGTCCTACAAAAAGCCGAAGGCGACGCTGCGCGACGACTACAATTATCCGCTGTGTGGCTGCCCGCACAATCTGCCCGTCGACCTGCATTTTCTGCGCTTCTGCCACAGTAACGGCATCGCCTTCGATCTCATCACCGACCGCGACCTGCATGAGCGGGGCGTTGCGGGCCTTGAGGAATACCGGGCGGTCATCACCGGCAGCCATCCCGAATACATGTCGGTCGATATGGAACATGCGCTGCGCCAGTTCGCGGCGGCTGGCGGCAGCATCGCCTATCTCGGCGGCAATGGCTTTGCCGGCAAGGTCGCGTTCCAGGGCGATCTGATGGAACTGCGCCGCTCGCCACTCGAGGCCGCCCGGACCTGGGACGGGCCGCTCGCCGAACAATCGCTGTCGATCACCAACCAGCCGGGCGGCTATCTCCGCGCCAGCGGGCTCGGCGAATTCTCGCTGACCGGCGTTGCCATTTCGCTGATGGGTTTCGATGCCGCGCAGCCCTTTACGCGCACGCCGGAAAGCCATGACGCTTCCGCGGCATGGTTGTTCGATGGCGTCACTAGCGAGACCTTCGGCGACGAGGGCATCGTGCTTGGGGGTGCTGCCGGCTATGAGGTCGACGCCACCGACCCGCATCTTGGCACCTCTCCCGATACGATAGTCATTGCCCGCGCGACCGGCTTCCCCGACAGCTTCGTCCACGACGCGACGCGCTGGTACGAGGGCGGCGCGGACGAACGCGCGTCTCGGCACTGCGCGGAGATGACGCTGCGCCATCTGCCTTCGGGCGGTCTGATTTTCTGCGCAAGTTCGGTCGCCTGGTGCGGCGCCTTGCCTGCCGGCGACGCCATGAACGACGTCGGCAGGATCACGAAGAATTTGCTGATGCATCTGGCGGCAAAGGGCCGGGCGAACCCTGATCGATGAGCGTTCTCGCGCCTGCGAGCCGCATCATGGAACTCGCGTCAATGCCGGCCGAGAACCGAGACCTCATCCGCCTGCGGCATCGCGCGTTGGCTTGCCGGTCGATGATCGAAGCGTCTATCATGCCTCATCCGCGGCTGTTGTCGTCAGGCTAGATTTCAGAACGAGCGAAGTAGCGCCCCCGCCAATGGCCGACAGAACACAATTCGGGTTGACCGCCGTCGACACCGTCCCCTTGCATGAGAAGGTCTATCTGGAGCTCGTGCGGGCCCTGATGTCCGGCCAGTTCGCCCCCGGCCAGAGGCTGACCTCGCGCAAGCTCGCCAAGGAGCTCGGCACCAGCGACATGCCGGTGCGCAGCGCCTTCATGCGGCTGCAGGCGCTGCGGGCGTTGAGCCCGATGCCGAACGGCAGCGTCGAGGTGCCCGTCATTTCTGCCGAACGGTTCTCGCAATTGACCGCCGCGCGCACCATCCTCGAAGGCTCGGCGACCGAACTTGCGACCAAACGCATCAACGGCAACAATCTGCGCGCGATCCGACGCCTTTGCAGCGAACTGACGCTCGCGGCGCGCGAAGGCGACATCGACGACTATCTCAGGAAAAACCACGACTTCAAATTCTCGATCTATCGCCATTGCGGCAACGAGCAGATGATCTTCCTGATCGAGACCGTCTGGATGCAGGTTGGCCCCTTCCTGAGGAACCTCGCCATGGGCTTCGAGGACGACCTCTCCTCCATCCTCGACATCGACTATCACGAGGAGGTCGTCGCTGCGATCGAGGCCCAGGACGCGACGCGCGCCCGTGCGGCCATCGTTCGCGACATCGACGAAGGCGCCGCCCACATCCTGCGGCAAGCCAGGTTTCCGGAATCCAGGAGCTAGGATTGGGACTTCTGATAGGCGGCTATGGTTCTTTCCACCTTGGAGATTGGCTGAAGCCTCTCGTCATCCTATGGCGGAGCAAGGAGCTCCGCCCGTGGATGACGAAATCATTGATGTTTCCGCTAATCGCAAGGCATGCGGTCCATCAACGCAAGGGGATCAAGACTTCCTGCCGAAGGACCAGCATCCACCCAAGAGCTGCGGGCCTAGAAATGCCCCTTGGCTTTCCACCTTCTTGCCTCTATGTTGCGATCGCAGATCGCGCAATTGATTTTTGAAATGCCTCCCGACATCCCCGCTAATGAGTTGAAAAAATAAGGAAAGCTATCCGGCAGCTGCCGGATATGCTTCCCGAAAACTCACAAGCATTTTTACCAGGGATAGCGCAGCCAGCCGGGCTTGGGCACGTTGAAAAACCAGGGGTTTGAAATTGAGCGATGCAATTGCGGACGTGTTGAGCTGGCTTGAAAGCAGAAACGACATACAGAGCCTGAGGGCGGCGGTGTGCGACCTCAACGGCGTCATGCGCGGAAAACGCATCCCCGTCGAGCAGGCGCGCAAGGCGCTGGAGGGCAAGCTGCGCATGCCCTATTCGCTGATCGGATTGGACATCTGGGGCGAGGACATCGAGGGCAACACGCTGGTTTTCTCGACTGGCGACGCGGATGGACTTTGCCAATGGACGGGACGCGGCATTCTGCCGGTGGAATGGACGGCGCATCCGACGGCGCTCGTCCCGCTCTGGCTCGCCGACGAAAACGGTGCGCCCTATCTCGGCGATCCCCGGAGGGCGCTGGCCCGCATCCTCGACCGCTACAAGGCGCTCGGCCTGACCCCGGTCGCGGCAACGGAACTTGAGTTCTACCTGGTCGATCCGCAATCGCAGCGGCCGGTCGGGCCTGTCTCGCCGGTCACCGGGCGCCGCCTCGATTCCGACGCGGCGCTGTCGATCGACGAGATCGACGACTTCGAGGCCTTCATCCACGACGTCTATGAGGCCTGCCGGGCGCAAGGCATTCCCGTCGATACGGCGATTGCCGAAAACGGCGTCGGCCAGTTCGAGATCAATCTGAACCATGTCGCGGACGCGTTGCGGGCGGCCGACGACGCCGTGCTGTTCAAGCGCACGGTGAAGGGCATTGCCCGCAAGCACGGCTTTGCCGCCTGCTTCATGGCAAAACCCTATGGCGACCGGGCCGGCAACGGCTTTCATGTCCATTTCAGCGTGGTCGATGCCGAAGGGCGCAATGTGTTCGACGACGGCACCGATCAGGGTTCGGAAACCATGCGCCACGCGGTCGGCGGGCTGCTCGCGGCAATGGCCGAGAGCACGCTGGTGTTCGCACCGCACTTCAATTCCTACCGCAGGCTTCGCCCGCGCTCCTATGCGCCGACCGCTGTCGCGTGGGGTTACGAGAACCGCATGGTCGCGATCCGCATTCCCGGCGGCCCGACCGCCGCGCGCCGCATCGAGCATCGCGTGTCGGGAGCGGACGCCAATCCCTATCTCGTGCTGGCCGCCATACTGGGCGCGGCACTGATCGGCATTGAAAGGCAGATGTCGCCGGGCGAGCCGACAGGCAGCGATGGACAAGGCGTTGTCCCAGCCAAGCTGCCGCCGGACTGGGCGTCGGCGATCGCGACGTTCGAAAGCGGAACGCATGTGGCGGAGATCTTCCCGGCGATCCTGCGCGACTCCTTCATCGCCTGTAAACGCCAGGAGCTGAACACGTTCGCCCTCAATGTCAGCGACTTCGAGATCGAGACCTATCTCGAAAGCGTCTAGGCCCTACTACGACCGCTCTGCCTTCAGCACCGAGACCGCCGCCTCGCTGTTGTGGACATAGTCGTTGGCGTCCGGCTGCCTCTGCACCAAAAGGATGAACAACAGGTCGGTCAGCGCCAGCTGCGCGTCGCGCGCGGTGATGGAGGAGGAGCGCGCACGCTCCTCGTCGGCGATGGTGTAGAGGCAGATGTCCGCGACGCGGCTCAGCGGATTGTCGTGGAGGCCGGTGACGGCGATCACCATCGTGCCGCGCTTGCGGGCCAGCTCGGCGATGCGCAAGGTTTCGATGCTGGCGCCGGAATAGGAGAGCGCGAACAGCACGTCGCCGGGTCCGAGCGTCGCGGCATTGGCCATCTGGATGTGGCTGTCGCTGTCATGCAGCACATTGCGGCCGAGCTTCATCAGCTTGTAGGAGAAATCGCGCGCCACCAGCGAGGAGGCGCCGACGCCGGCCAGATGGACGCGGCGCGCGCCATCCAGCAATTCCAGCGTCCTGGTGATGATGCGCTCCGTATTGGCGGCGACGGTCTGCTGCATCGACAGAAGCTTGCTGCCGATCAGCTTCTTCAGGATCACCTGGTAGCCGTCGCCGACCTCGATCGACCCGTGGATGACGCCGGCCGGCACCTGCCACTCCTGCGCCTTGGCCTCGCTGACCGCGAGCTTGAGTTCCTGGTAGCTGGCATAGCCGAGCTTCTGGCTGAACTTGACGACGCTCGACTGGCTGCGCCCGATCTCGGCCGCAAGTGCCGCCGTCGAGAGCCGCAGCATCTGGTCGGGATTGTCGACGATGTAGCGGCCGATCTCGCGATCGCCGGTCGCCATGCCGTCGAGCTTCGCATTGATCCTGTTCAGAATGGACAAGGGATTGCCTCGCGCTTTTCGGTCCCGCACGCCGACAGCCCGTTGTCATCGCTCCTGGCTGGCAGCCTATGGAACCAAGGAATAAATTATTCCAATTTCGATTGACAGCCGAGAATGCAGAATTAATTCTCGAACGGGATCGGGTCGAAATCCGGATTCTGAACAGACCCGAACGCCCCGGCTTTCGTCGCACAAGGTTTCAGCCATGGACAGATTGCGGATCGTCGGCGGGCATAGGCTGCAAGGCGCGGTCACCATATCCGGCGCCAAGAACGCCGCGCTGCCGCAGATCGCGGCCGCCCTGCTCAGCCCCTACCCGCTCGAACTGACCAACCTGCCCGATGTGACCGACGTCGAGAACATGCTCGGCGTCGTGCGGCTTCACGGCGCCGAAGTCACACAGTCCGCGCATGCCGCGACGATCGACACCAGTGCCGCCGTTTCGAAGGAGACATCCTACGACACGGTCCGAAAGATGCGGGCGACGGTGCTGGTGCTGGCGCCGCTGCTGGCACGTTTCGGCCATGCGCGGGTTTCGCTGCCGGGCGGCTGCGCCATCGGCGCGCGGCCGGTCGATATGCATGTTTCGGCGCTAGCAGCCTTGGGCGCCACGATCGCCATCGAAAACGGTTCGATCGTCGCGTCGGCGCCGAACGGGCTGACCGGCACGCGCATCGTGCTCAGTTCGCCGTCGGTCGGGGCAACGGAAACCGCCATGATGGCGGCAACCACGGCCAAGGGCGAAACCGAGATCCTCAACGCGGCGCGCGAGCCGGAAGTGGCTGACCTCGCCGCTTGCCTCACCGCCATGGGCGCGCGCGTCGAGGGCGCCGGCACGCACCGCATCCTGATCGCCGGCGACACTTCCTGGCAAGCGGCCAGGCACGACATCATCCCGGACCGGATCGAGGCCGGCACCTATGCCATTGCCGCGGCGATCACCGGCGGCCAGCTCGAGCTCACCCATGCCCGGCTCGAGCACATGGCCTCGGTGGTGCAATTGCTGGAGGCCACCGGCGTCAGCGTCTGGCCCGGCGACCGTGGGCTGATCGTCTCGCGCGACCGGCCGCTTAGGGCGGTCGACCTTACGACGGAACCCTATCCGGGATTTCCAACCGACCTGCAGGCGCAGTTCATGGCGCTGATGTGCTGTGCGGAGGGCGCATCGCTGCTGCGCGAGACCATCTTCGAAAACCGCTTCATGCATGTGCCCGAGCTGATGCGGCTCGGCGCCAACATCAAGTTGCAGGGAACCATGGCGCTGGTGCGCGGCGGCGAGACACTGCACGGCGCGCAGGTGATGGCCACCGATCTGCGCGCTTCGGTGTCGCTGGTGCTGGCGGCGCTGGTCTCCCAGGGCGAGACCATCATCAACCGCGTCTATCACCTCGACCGTGGGTACGAGCAACTGGACCGCAAGCTGCGCCTTTGCGGCGCCGATATCGAGCGGCTGAGCGCATGAGCGGCGGCCGCCCCGATTATTTCCTCGGCGTCGATGGCGGCGGCACCGGATGCCGGGCCCGCATCGAAGACGCTGACGGAACCGTGCTGGGACAGGGCCTGTCCGGCCCGGCGACGACGCGGCTCGGCATCGATGCTGCCTGGGCCTCGATTTCCAGAGCATTTGACGCGGCGGTCGAGGAGGCCGGTTTCGGCCCGGACGAGACCGCCCGCATCCGAGCCGGCATCGGCCTTGCCGGTATCGGCCGCAAGGGCGCGCTGGAGGCGTTGCGGGCGATCGCGCATCCCTTTGCCAGCATCGATTTCGTCAGCGATGGCGTCGGTGCCTGCCTCGGCGCACATTCCGGCCAGGACGGCGCCATCGTCATTGCCGGCACGGGCTCCATCGGCCTGGGCTTTGTCGAGGGCCGCGACCTGCGCGTCGGCGGTTACGGCTTTCCGATTTCCGACGAGGGCAGCGGCGCCGATCTTGGCCTGAAGGCCGTGCAGCTGGCGCTGCGCGCCCATGACGACCGGCACGAGCGGACGCCGTTGCTGGCCGAGGTGATGCAGCGCTTCGAAGACGATCCCATGGAAGCGGTCGCCTGGATGGACCGCGCCAGCGCCACGGACTACGCCGTGCTGGCGCCGATGGTGATGCGCCATGCCGACCAGGGCGACCCGGCCGGGCGGCGCATCGTGCAAGGTGCCGCCGAGCAGATCGATACGCTGGTGCGGGTGCTGTTCGAAAAAGGCGCGCCGCGCGTGACCTTGCTGGGCGGCCTCGCCAGTCCGCTCGAGCCCTGGCTTTCTCCCGATGTGCGGCGCCGGCTGAAACCCGCCGACGGGGACGCCGTATCCGGCGCGATCATCCTTGCCAAAAGGGCGCCTAGCGTCTGACCCCGTAGGAATAATCTATTCCAGATATGTGTTGACGCTACGAATATTCAATTCTAAAAAGTTAACAAAGGCGAGCACGGCGGCAAGCACGGACCTTATAGGCGGTACGCGGCGTTTCAGGCGAAGAGCGCTGCCTCGCCGCTGGCTCCGCCGTATGGTTTGAAAGCATTGGAATGACCGAGCAAGGGTTGATGTCTGAGCTGGATCGGCTGATTTCCGAGGGTCGAAATCCTCGAACTGTCGATATCGACCTGCTGCCGACCATCGACGTGCTGCGCAAGATCAATGACGAGGACAGGGTTGTGCCGGCGGCTGTCGAAAAGGTGCTGCCGGAAATAGCCGCCGCGGTCGATTGTATCGTGCTCGCCTTCCAGAAAGGCGCACGGCTGATCTATTTGGGCGCCGGCACCAGCGGGCGGCTTGGCGTTCTCGACGCCTCCGAATGCCCACCCACCTTCGGTGTGCCCGAAGGTATGGTGGTTGGCCTGATCGCCGGTGGTGCCGATGCCTTGGTGCGATCATTGGAAGGCGCCGAGGACGATCCGAAAATGGGCGCCAGGGCCTTGCAGGAGATCGGCCTTACACAGGACGACGTTGTCGTCGGCATCGCGGTCAGCGGGCGCACGCCCTATGTCGTTGGCGGGCTGACCTATGCCAGGCAGGTGGGCTCAACCACGGTTGCCCTGTCCTGCAATCCGGCATCGACCATTGCCGGTATCGCCGACATCGCGATCTCGCCTGTCGTCGGCCCGGAGGTGCTCACCGGCTCGACCCGGCTGAAGTCGGGGACCGCGCAGAAGCTGGTGCTCAACATGCTGACGACGGCCTCGATGATCCGAATCGGCAAGAGCTATGAGAATCTGATGGTCGACCTCAACCCGTCCAACAGGAAGCTGGTGGCGAGGGCCATCAGGATCGTCATGCAGACAACCGGCTGCCCGGCGCAGCAGGCCAGACAGGCGCTCACCCAGACCGGTAACGACGTCAAGCTGGCGATCCTGGTGACGATCACCGGCATGGGCGTCGAGGAGGCGCGGACAGCGCTCGGCAAGGCTGGAGGATTCCTGCGCAAGGCAATCAGCAACGGGAAGGCATGAAGCCGCATGGGACAGACGGCGTCAGGCCGCATAGACTGGGCCGATACTCCGAAGCATGTGTGTCTGGAAGCGGTCGGCTGAAACTGCAAGGCATCAAGTCAAATCATAATGGGAGACGAAAATGACAAGGCATTTCACGAGAACCCTGCTGTCGGGAATCACAGTTGCGGCGATGCTCGGCGTGGCAGCGGCCTCGGCCCAGGCGGCAACGCTGCACATGGCCTGGTCGCAGGACGCCACCGGGCTTGATCCGCACAAGCAGACGGCCTTTTCGTCGCTGCGGCTGCTGGAACTGATCTATGAGCCGCTGGTGCGGGTCGATGCCAGCCTGCAGATCATCCCCGCCATCGCCACGTCCTGGCAGTTTTCGCAAGACGGCAAGGAACTGACCTTCAAGCTCGATCCCAAGGCGAAATTCCAGGATGGCACGGCCGTCACCTCGGCCGACGTCAAGGCCTCGTTCGAGCGCATCCTCGACGAGAAGACGGCGGCGGCCGCCCGCGCCAATTTCCTGTCGATCGCCAGCATCGACACGCCCGACGCGGCGACCGTCGTGTTCCATCTGTCGCAGCCCGACGTGCCGATCCTGACGGCGATGAGCGACGTCAACGCGGCCATCGTCCCGGCCAGCGAGATCAAGGCCGGCTCGATCGGCACCAAGGCGCTCGGCTCCGGTCCGTTCAAGCTCGACAAATGGGACCCCAACGCCAATGAAGTCTTGAGCGCCAACAAGGACTGGGCCGGGGGTGCTACCGGCGTCGACGGGATCGAGATCAGCGTGCTGCCCGATGAAGCGGCGATCCTGGCCGCCATGCGCAGCAAGCAGATCGATTTCGCGCTGCTCAACGATCCGCTGGTCGCCACGCTGGTGCCGAAGGAGGCCAGCCTGCAGCTCAACCGCGCGCCGGTGCTCGCCTATAACGTGCTGCAGCTCAATCCGTCGCGCAAGCCGATGACCGAGCTCAAGGTGCGCCAGGCGATCTCCTGCGCCATCGACCGGCAGGAGGTGCTGGACACCGCCGCGCTCGGCGAAGGCAAGGTCACCGGCCCGCTGACCATCCCGGCGCTCGCGACCGATCCCAGCCAGCTGTTCTGCTACAAGCGCGACGTCGAGAAGGCCAAGAAGCTGATGGAAGAGGCCGGCTTTGCCGACGGCTTTTCGGCGACCGTGATCGGCGCCACCGGCGAGCCGCCGACGGCGGCGGCGGAGGCCCAGGTCATCCAGTCGCAGCTCGCCGAAATCGGCGTCAAGCTCGACATCAAGATGATGGAGCTCAACGTCTATGTCGACGCCTGGCTGAAGGGCGATTTCGACATGGCGATCGCGCTCAATGGCGGCCGCGCCGACCCCTATACGATGTACAACCGCTACTGGACCAAGGCAGGCAATCTGCAGAAGGTGGCGAACTACATCGACGACACGCTGGACAGCCAGATGCAGCAGGGCCGCGCCGAGACCGATCCGGCCAAACGCAAGGCGATCTTCGCCGCGTTCGAGAAGCACCTCGCCGAGATGTCGCCATGGATCTGGCTCTACACGTCCTACAGCTACACGGCCCAGCAGAAGACCGTCGCCGGCTTCGTGCCGACACCGACGGGCACGCTGTTCAGCCTGAGCAAGGTTACCATCCAGCAGTAGCCGCCTCCAGATCAGTAGATAGAGCGTGATGTCGTCGGAAAACCGCTTCACACTTTTCGGCATCATGCTCTAGGCGAGAGGACTTCTTCGCGTGAACTATCTGATGCGGCGACTGGCGACGTTTCCTCTCGTCCTGCTTGGCGTGTCCATCCTGGTCTTCGTCGCGATCCGGATGGTGCCGGGCGATTCGATCACGGCGATGCTCGGGACCGAAGCCGGCCTGCTGACGCCGGCGCAACGGGATGCGCTCGCCGCCTATTTCGGCATCGACCAGCCCTGGTTCGTCCAGTACTGGCGCTGGATAGGCGGTATCCTGTACGGCAATTTTGGCATCTCCGTCACCTATGGCAGGCCGGTGCTCGACGTCATCCTCGAGCGCTTTCCTCTGACGCTCGAACTGGCCGTGCTGTCGATGGTCATCGCGCTGGCGGTCGGCCTGCCGGCAGGGATCTACGCCGCCACGCATAGTGAAAAAGCGTCCGATCTCGGGGTGCGCATCGTCGCCATGATCGGCCAGTCGACGCCGAGCTTCGTGCTAGGCCTTTTGATCATCTACACGCTGTCGGCGGGCTTCGGCGTGCTGCCGGCGATGGGCGAATTCGCGCCGCTCTGGCAGGATCCGCTGCGCAATCTCAGTCAGCTGATCCTGCCCGCCATCACGCTCGGCTTCGCCTTTGCGGCGTCGGTCACCCGCATCGCGGGCTCGGCCATGCTCGACGTATTGAGCGACGACTATGTGCGCACCGCCCGCAGCAAAGGCGCGTCGGCACGCAGCGTCATCTGGCGGCATGCGCTGCCCAATGCGCTGATCCCGGTGGTGACGCTGAGCGGGATCGAGTTCGGTTATCTCCTGGGCGGCGCCGTCATCGTCGAGCAGATCTATGCGTTGCCAGGACTCGGCCGCATGGTGCTCGACGCGATCCTGCAGCGCGACTACGCGCTGGTGCAGGGAGCCGTGCTGTTCATCGCCTTCAACTTCATGATCGTCAACCTCCTGGTCGATCTCGCCTATGTCGCGCTCGATCCGCGCATCCGGCTGGGAGAGCAATGATGCGCATTCCGCGCGCCATTTTCGGGCACGGCAGTGGCCGCATCGGCGGTGTCATCGTCGGCGTCTATCTCGTACTCGCTATACTCGGCCTGCTTGGGCTGACGCCGCACAACCCGATCACGCAGTTCCGCGTCGACCGGCTGCATGCGCCGGGAGCCGCCTACTGGATGGGCACCGACCTGTTCGGCCGCGACGTGGCCAGCCGGCTGATGGCCGGCATTGGCCAGTCCTTCACGGTCGCCTTCTTCTCGGTCGCCTTCGCCACACTTGCCGGGACGGTTCTGGGCCTGGCCGCCGCCTGGCTCGGCCGTCGTTGGGACGGCGTGGTGATGCGGATCATGGATGTGCTGCTGGCATTTCCAGCGATCCTGCTGGCGCTGCTCATCGTCACTGTTGCCGGGCCGGGCACCTGGACCAGCGTCGTTGCCATCGGCATCGTCTACACGCCGATCTTCACGCGAGTGGTGCGCGGCCCTGCTCTGTCGCTCAAGGCACGCGAATTCGTCGATGCCGCGCGCACCTTCGGCAGCAGTTCGAGCTACATCGTGACGCGGCACCTGCTGCTCAATCTGGTGGCGCCATTGACCGTCCAGGTGACGCTGGCGCTGGCCTGGGCGCTGCTGACGGAAGCGGGCCTCAGCTTCCTCGGGCTCGGCACGCAGCCCCCGGCCGCGTCGCTCGGCCTGATGCTGAGCGACAGCCGCAACCTGATGGAGACCGCGCCCTGGCTGATGATCTTCCCCGGCCTGACCATTATGATCAGCATCCTCGGCTTCAACCTGCTTGGCGACGCGCTGCGCGACATCCTCGACCCGAAGATGCGGAGGGCGCCGGCATGAGCCTCTTGCTATCGATATCGGACCTGCGCGTCGGCTTCGGCCGCGATCCGCAAGCCAACGAAGTGGTGCGCGGCGTCAGCTTCGACCTCGCCGATGGCGAGACGCTGGCCATTGTCGGTGAAAGCGGCTCGGGCAAATCCGTCACCGCGCTGTCGATCAACCGGCTGGTCGATTTTGGCGGCGGCCGCATCACCGGCGGCGCCATGAAGCTGAAGCGCGCCGACGGCAGCCTCTTCGACCTGATAGACGCCACCGAGCCGCAACTGACCCGCATTCGCGGCGCCGAGATCGGCATGATCTTCCAGGAGCCGATGACCTCGCTCAATCCGGTGCTGACCATCGGTTCGCAGATCGAGGAATCGTTTCGCCTGCACCGCGGACTGACCGGCAGGCAGGCTACGGCCGCAGCCAAGGATGCACTCGACCGAGTGCGCATTCCCGATGCCGCGCGGCGGCTGAAATACACGCCCAACCAGCTGTCGGGCGGCATGCTGCAGCGGGTGATGATCGCCATTGCGCTGGCCTGCAATCCGCGCCTGCTGATCGCCGACGAGCCGACGACCGCGCTCGATGTCACCGTGCAGGCGCAGATCATGGCGCTGCTGGCCGAGCTGAAGCGCGAGACCGGCATGTCGATGATTTTCATCACCCATGACATCGGCCTGGTTGCCGGCATTGCCGATAAGGTGATGGTGATGCAGAACGGACGGGCCGTCGAACAGGGCGAGCTGAACCAGATCCTCGACAGGCCGCAGCATCCCTACACGCAGCATCTGCTGCAGGACGTGCCGCATTTCACCAATGGCAGGGCGACACGTGCCGACGGACAGCGCGACAAGCACGTACACTCAGAACCGGCCTTGAAGGTCGACGGTCTTGTCGTGCGGTTTTCGCTCAAGAGCAATTTCTTCAGCCGCGCGACTGGTGCGGTGCACGCCGTCGACGGCGTCGACTTCGACCTGATGCCGGGCGAAACGCTGGCGATCGTCGGTGAGAGCGGCTCGGGCAAATCGACCACGGCAAAGGCGGTCCTTGGGCTGGTGCGTTCCACGCGTGGCAGCTTCTCGGTCGGCACCCGAAAGGCATCGGCGGAGCACAAACCCGTGCAGATGGTGTTCCAGAACCCCTACGCTTCGCTCAACCCAAGGCTGACCATTGAGAGCATCCTGGCCGAGCCGGTGATCGCCACCAGCGGCCGCGCGAATGCCGAAGCCCGAACCAGGATGGCGAGCCTGCTGGAACGCGTCGGCCTGCCCAAGAACAGCCTGGAGCGCTATCCACATGAATTCTCCGGCGGCCAGCGGCAAAGGCTGTGCATAGCGCGGGCGCTGATGCTCAACCCGTCCGTGGTCGTGCTGGATGAAGCGGTGTCGGCGCTGGACGTCTCGGTGCAGGCCAAGGTGCTTGAATTGCTGGTCGACCTGCAGCGCGAGTTCGGGCTGGCCTATCTGTTCATCTCGCACGACATGGCGGTCGTCGAGCGGATCGCTCACCGCATCGCCGTCATCTATGCCGGCCAGATCGTCGAGATCGGCGACGCGACCTCGGTGCTGTCGAAGCCGCGGCATTCCTATACGAAAAAGCTGATCGCCGCCGTTCCGACCATCGAGCGGCGGCGCGAGCATTTCGAGATCGATACGCGCCAGGTACCCTCGCTGGTGCGCCCGCAGGGGTTCGAACCGGCGCCGGCGCGGTGGGAGGAATTTGGCGGGGATCATCGAGCGAGGGTGGAAGGGTGATGCCTGTGCTGCAGAAATATCCAAACTCGGCGGGACAGCACCCCCCTCTGCCCTGCCGGGCATCTCCCCCGCAAGGGGGGAGATTGGATGCCGCCACCGCTTTCGCCAATCTCCTGCGTTGGAAGGGGAGCGGAAGGCCAAAGTTGCCAATCTCCCCCCTTGCGGGGGAGATGCCCGGCAGGGCAGAGGGGGGCGCCGTAGAGCGCCAACTTTCGAGTGGAGGCCGGCCTTGACCGCCCTCGCCCAACTCTTCGACCGAGCATTCCAACCGTTGGAAGCCGCAGTGGCCGCCAGGCGCATTCCCGGCGGCGTGCTTGGCATTGTCGACGAAAATGGCCACCGCAACGTCAGGGCAATCGGCTCCGCGCAGCTCGTGCCGAAGCAGCGGCCGATGACCGTCGAGACATGGTTCGACCTGGCGTCGCTGACCAAAATCATCTTCACCACGCCGCGCATCCTGGCGCTGGCGGAAGACGGCGTGATCGACCTCGACGCCCCACTCATCTCGGTGCTGCCCGACCTTCGCCAGTATGACGCGACGGCCTGGGAGCGGCAGGTGACGTTTCGCCAGTGCCTCGGCCACCAGACGCCGTTTCCGGCGGTCGAGCCGATCTACACTTACGGGCGCGATCCCGAGCTGCTGCGCGCCTTCATCCTGCAGCGCGAATGGCGGGCTCGCGATCCTGTTTATTCCGACATCAATTTCATCCTGCTCGGCTTCGCGCTCGAGCGGTTGTCGGGCAAGACCATCCGCGACATCGATCCCGGCCCGGGATTTGCCTGGTCCGCCGAACCCGACGCGTCAGCCGCGACCGAGGACTGCACCTGGCGTCATCGCGTGCTCTCCGGCGAGGTGCACGACGACAATTGCTCGGCGCTGCAGGGCGCGGGTCATGCCGGCCTGTTTGGAACGGCGGCTTCTGTGCTCGACTTCGCGCAAGGGCTGCTGACCGGCGCTTCCGAACCTTCGCCCACGTTGATGCGCACGCCCTTGTCCGCCACCCGCACGCATGGCTGGGAGCGCCCCTATGAGGGCTGGTCCGGTGGCGCCTTGTGCAGCGAGGGGACCGTCGGCCACACCGGCTTCACCGGCACGGGACTCTGGATCGATTTCGAGAGAGGCAAGGCCTGGACCTTGCTCACCAACCGGATCCATCCGACACGTCATTTCGACAGTGGAATCGTTGCGCTTCGGCAAGCGGTCGGCGATCTCATCAACAGCGACTAAGGAAGCGACCATGGAACCAATCTGGGCCGTCGGACTGATGACCGGCACCGTGCTTGACGGCAACATCGACGTCGCGCTGATCAAGACCGATGGCGAGCGCATCGACGATTTCGGCACCTACCGGCTGATGCCCTATCCCGCCTCGATCCGCTCGCTGCTGGAAGAGACGCTGAAGGAGGCGCGAGCCTGGAATTTTGTCGGACCGGAACCGGCGATCTTCCGCGAGGCCGAGGAAGCGCTGACGCGCGCCCAGTCGGCGGCGGTCAAGGAATTGGTCGAAGGCTACGGCATGACGATGGCCGATATCGGCGTCGTCGGCTTCCACGGCCAGACGGTGCTGCATCGCGCGCCGCAGGCCGGACGGCTCGGCCAGACCCGGCAGCTCGGCGACGGCGAACTCATGCACGCCATCTTGGGCACCAAGGTCGCCTATGATTTCCGCTCGGCCGACATGCGTGCCGGCGGGCAAGGCGCGCCCTTGGCCGCCGCCTATCACACCGCGCTGATGCGCAGCGCTGGCGCCAGCGGCGAGGTGGCCGTGCTCAATCTCGGCGGCGTCGCCAACGTCACCTGGTGGGACGGCGCCGACAATGTCGTTGCCTTCGACACCGGCCCGGCCAACGCGCCGCTCAACGATTTCATCAAATCGAAGGGGCTCGGCGAAATGGACCGCGACGGCGCGCTCGGCCGTGCTGGCAAGGTCGACGAGGCCCGGCTCGCCAAGCTGCTGGAGCATCCTTATCTGACCAAGCCCTATCCCAAATCGCTGGACCGTTTCGATTTTGGCGCTGCGATGGCGGACGGGCTGGACGCCGAGGACGGCGCAGCCCTGCTCACCGCCTTCACTGCGGCGGCCGTCGGCAAGGCGCTCGACCTTTTGCCAAGCCGGCCGAAAAGGCTGGTGGTCAGCGGCGGCGGCCGTCACAACCCGACCATGATGGCAATGCTGGCCAGCCGCGCCGGCGTCGAGGTGGTGCAGGCGGAAAGCCTCGGCTGGAGCGGCGACGCGGTGGAGGCCGAGTGTTTCGCCTTTCTCGCCATGCGCGTCCTGCGCGGCCTGCCGATCAGTTTTCCGAGCACCACCGGCGCGCCGCAACCGATGCGCGGCGGAAAGCTCGCCGGTTAAACCAGTTTCTTCTGCAGGAAGATGCGGCTGCGGCCGACCGGGAAATCGGCCAGCGTGCCGAAGGGCTGGTAGCCCTGGCGCTGGTAGACCTTGGCGGCGTTCGGATTGAAGGTGTCGATCCAGGCGTTCCCGCAGCCGCGTGCAACGGCTTCCTGTTCGGCCGCGTCCAGCATCTGGCCTGCCATGTGCTGGCCGCGCAGCCTTTCATCGACCCACAGCCACTGCACATAAAGCCAGCCCCAGGCGGTGTAGCCCGAAATGCCGGCAACGACCGCGCCAGCCTCGTCACGCACGAACACTGCCAGGGCCTTTCTTTCGGAAGCGCCGACATCGCCGTCGTTGAACGCAGCCAGGCGCTCGCCGAGAAAGGCGATCTCTTCCGGCAAGGGGTTTGCCGTCGTTTCGAGTGTCGTGTTCATGGCTCTGTCCGGGTAGTGTCTCAGTCTAATTTGGGCGTTTACCCTGCCTCAACCACCAGTCTGACGCCCAAAATCCTAATCCGAGCACAATCAATGTTACCGGCCAATAAGCAATCGCCCAAGTAAAGCCGATGAGGGCCGCCCACAGGAGGCCCCCTCCATGGCGTTCTCCCAGGAAAACTTCGAGGATCGACAATCCCGCGAACAAGAAGCCGAGCCATCCAATAATGAGAACTTTAACCTTCAGGACACGCTCCTCCCTTCCTTTCCACGAGGTATAGGCAGTTTCGCCTGCGCGTCAAACGCGACCGATGATCTTCTGAATTCAAACTGAGACGTTATCCTTTTCCGTGATAGGTCGCGGATCGGCATCGCCGCCATTGCGAAATTCGGACGCGGCGATGCCATAGCGCTTGAGCTTGTCGTAAAAGGTCTTGCGCGGCACGCCGAGCGCGTCGATGGCGCCGCGCACATCCCCGCCATGGTCGCGCAGCGCCTCGCGGATGAGCTGTGCCTCGTAGTGGCCGACGCGTTCGGGCAACGGGGCCGCCGGCTCCGGCGATCGCGGAGAAGCCGCCCTCGCCTCATCGTCCGGGCCGAGGCCGAGCGCGATGCGATCGGCGAAATGGGCGAGTTCGCGCACATTGCCTGGCCAGGCATGCGACTGGAGATGATCGCTCACTGCGGCATTCACCCTGGCGACCGGCCGGCCGAAGCGTTCGGCGGCCTTGCCGAGGAAATGGCCGAACAGCATCGGGATGTCGCCGCGCCGCTCGCGCAGCGGCGGGATGCGCAGCGTCACCACGTTGAGGCGGAAATAGAGATCCTCGCGAAAATGGCCGCGCTGGTCCGACTGGCCGAGATCCACCTTGGTCGCCGCCACGACCCTCAAATCGATGCGCCTGACATCATTCGAGCCGAGCGGGGTGAGACTGCGTGTCTCCAGCACCCGCAGCAGCTTGACCTGGACGGCCGGCGGCATGGATTCGATCTCGTCGAGGAACAGCGTGCCGCCGCTGGAATGCTCGATGCGGCCGATGCGCCGCCGCTGCGCGCCGGTGAAGGCGCCCGCCTCATGGCCGAACAGCTCGCTTTCGATGACGGTCTCCGGCAGAGCGCCGCAGTTCAGCGCCACGAAGGGTTTCGCCCGGCGCCGGCCCCACCGGTGCAACAGGTCCGCCACCACTTCCTTGCCGGTCCCGGTCTCCCCTTCCACCAGCACGTCGACGTCCATGTCGGCGATCTGGCGCAAGGTTTCGCGCAGCCGGCTGATGGCGGGCGCTTCGCCGATCAGCGGCAGGCCGTCGGCGGCCTGGGCCGCGGCTTCGCGCAGCCGCCGGTTCTCCACGACCAGCCGCCGCTTCTCCGAGGCTCGTCTCAGCGCCTCGACGAGGCGGTCGCCGGCATAGGGCTTCGGGATAAAATCGTAGACGCCGTCCTTGAGCGCGGCCACCGCGAGATCGACGTCGCCATGCCCGGTGACCAGGATCACCGGTATGTCGGGATCGATCGTCTTGATGCGATCGAACAGTTGCAGCCCATTCATGCCGGGCATGCGGATGTCGCTGACGACCACGCCGTCGAATTCCCGGTCGACGACAGCAAGCGCTGCCTCGGCTGCCTTAAGCGCGACCACCGTGAAGCCGGCGAGATCGAGCAATTGCGTGGTGGCGTGAAGCAGGTCCGCATCGTCGTCGACGAGTGCCACTAACCCTTGTTTCTGCGTCATTCGATCCGCCTCAAGTCGATGGTGAAGGATGCGCCGGTGCCATTGCCGGGGCCGCCGGCGTTGCCGCGATCGAGCCGCAGCGTGCCGCCCAGTTCCTGGGCGATCTCTTGCGAGATCACCAGCCCCAGCCCAAGCCCCTTCTCCTTGGTGGTCTGGAACGGCATGAACAGATTGCCGGCGGCTTCAGGACCGAGGCCGGGACCGTTGTCGCGCACCGAAATCAGCACCCGGTCGTCCCGCTCGGCGAGTTCGATCTCTATGCGGGGATCGGGCCGATCCTTCATGGCGTCCAACGCATTCTGCAACAAATTGACCAGGATCTGCTCCAGCCGGATACGGCTCGCCATGACCATCGGCGAGGCGCTGCCGAGCGGCTTGACGATGGTGACGCCGGAATCGCGGATGCGGCCGGACAGAAGCGACAGCGCGCCGTCGATCGCCTCGCGCACCGGCAGCGGCGAGGCGGCGACACCGGGCCGCCGAGCGAAGGTGCGCAGCGTATTGGTGATGGCGCCGATGCGTTCGGTCATCGAGACGATCGATGTCAGATTGCCGCTTGCCGGTTCGGTTTTGCCGGTTTCGAGAAAGCGTCCGGCATTCTCGGCATAGGTACGGATCGCGGCGACCGGCTGGTTGATCTCATGCGCCACGCCGGCCGCGATCTGGCCGAGGATGGAGAGGCGGTTGGCCTGGGCGAGATCGTCGCGCAGCCGGCGGACCTTGGCTTCGGCGCTCTCACGCTCGGAGATTTCCTCGGCGAGTGCCGTGTTGGAGCGCGTCAGCTCGGCCGTCCGGGTGCTGACCCGGCTTTCGAGCTCTGCATTCATGCGCGCCAAGGCCTCCTGCCGCAACCGGCGCGTACGGCGGCGCCGGGTGAGCACGTAGGCAAGCAAGCCTGTCAGCAACAGCCCCAGCAGCGTTGTCAGGCGCGCCGTGTTGGCGGCCGACGAGAGGGCGGCATCGGCCGGCGTCAGCAGCCAGAGTCGCCAACCGGGGACCGCACCGGGCAGGTCCTGCACCACTTCGACGAACTGGCGCGATTTTCCAGAACCGTCGATCGTCGCCAGGCCGTCACCGGCACCACGCCGTATCGGCAGTGGTTCGAAGGCCGCATCGGCCAGCTGAAGCTGCTCATGCGCGGCGGCGGCAGCGCCAGCGGAGAGCGGCGCCAGCGCGTGAAAGCGCCATTCGGGCTGGCTGGTGGCCAGCACGACGCCGCGTTCGTCGGTGACGAAAACGAGGAAGCCGCTGGAGCGCCAATTGGCTTCGACGCCGTCGAGTTCGACCTTCAGCACCGCGACGCCAAGCGGCTTGCCGCCGTCGTCGACGCGGCTGGCCAGGTACAGACCGGGCTTGCCGCTGACCGTGCCAAGGCCATACTGGCTGGCGGCGCCCTTCGCCATCGCTTGCTGGAAATAGTGCCGAAAATTGTAGTCGATGCCGACAAAGCTCGCCGGCTCGCCGGCATTGCTGGCCGATATCGCAATGCCGGCCGTATCGATGACATAAATGGCGGAGGCCGAGGCATCGCGGGCAATCGCCTTGAGCTTGTCGTTGAGAGCGGCTTCCTGCATCTTTCCGGCCCGGCGCAGCGCTCCGCGCACCGCATCGTCGCGGGCCAGCACCAATGGCACCAGGCGCTGCTTGTCGATTTCGCCGGTCAGCGTGCCCGCCGCCAGCGGCAGGGCGGCAAGCGCTGTATCGCGCAGATTGTCGGCCGCCTGGTCGGAAGCGATACGGCCGGCAATGGCGATCGCGCCGGCCAGAACCGCAAGGGCAATGACGACGACAAGCCAGCGGCCATCGCGCAGCCGGGCCACCGCCTCGCGCAGCAAGTCACGGCCGACGGTCCCCGCGTTGCCGCTATCGGTGCCTGCTTCCGGCGCTGGCTTGTCCATTTGTCCTCGGGTCTTCGCCGCCACTGTAATGCGAAATTCCGCCCAGGCAAACGCTCCTTGTGCGGAAATCCGCACAGGCATTTGCCGCATGAGCGCGAACAACGCCCGAAATCCGGGGATTCCGGGTTTTCCGCGATCTGGCACGGCGCTTGCAAAACTCTCTCCAGCGGCGTGCGACCGGAGCGCCGCGATGGGAGAAGTCACGCAGGGCGGGTTCCGTCCATCCGGCCAGGGAGAGTTCGATGCACATCGCAGATCAATCGGGCGCGCCTGCCGCGCAGCGCAAGCCCCTCTATGCCCAACTCTACGTACAGGTTCTGGTGGCGATCACCGTCGGCATCCTGCTCGGCCACTACTATCCGTCGATCGGCGAGAGCATGAAGCCGCTCGGCGACGCCTTCATCAAGCTGGTCAAGATGATCATCGCCCCGGTCATCTTCCTGACGGTCGCGACCGGCATCGCCGGCATGAGCGACCTGCAGAAGGTCGGCCGCGTCGCCGGCAAGGCGATGCTCTATTTCCTCACCTTCTCGACGCTGGCGCTGATCATCGGCCTTGTCGTCGCCAATGTCGTGCAGCCGGGCGCCGGCTTCAACATCGACCCCGCGACGCTCGATGCCTCGACCGTCAGCACCTATGCCGCCAAGGCGCATGACCAGTCGGTCACCGGCTTCCTGATGAACATCATCCCCGGCACGATCGTCGGCGCCTTCGCGGATGGCGACATATTGCAGGTGCTGTTCTTCTCGGTGCTGTTCGGCATCGCGCTGGCGTTGGTCGGCGACCGCGGCGCGCCGGTGCTCAACTTCCTTCAGGCGTTGATGGCGCCGATGTTCAAGCTGGTCAGCGTGCTGATGAAGGCAGCCCCCATCGGCGCGTTCGGCGCCATGGCCTTCACCATCGGCAAATATGGCATCGGCTCGGTCATCAATCTCGCCATGCTGGTCGGCACCTTCTACGCGACGTCGCTGCTGTTCGTGTTCGTCGTGCTCGGAGCCGTCTGCCGCTACAACGGGTTTTCAATCCTGTCCTTGATCCGCTACATCAAGGAAGAGCTACTTTTGGTTCTGGGGACCTCCTCTTCGGAAGCCGCGCTCCCCTCGCTGATGGAGAAAATGGAAAAGGCCGGCGCCAAGCGCTCGGTGGTCGGGCTGGTCATTCCGACCGGCTATTCCTTCAACCTCGACGGCACCAACATCTACATGACGCTTGCCGCGCTGTTCATCGCCCAGGCGACGAACATCCATCTGTCGATCGGCGACCAGATTCTGCTGCTGCTGGTGGCGATGCTTTCCTCGAAGGGCGCCGCCGGGATCACGGGCGCCGGTTTCATAACGCTGGCCGCGACGCTTTCGGTGGTGCCTTCGGTGCCGGTCGCCGGCATGGCGCTGATCCTCGGCGTCGACCGCTTCATGTCGGAGTGCCGGGCGCTGACCAATTTCGTCGGCAACGCCGTCGCCACGCTGGTGGTCGCCCGCTGGGAAGGCGAGCTCGATGAGGCCAAGCTGGCGAGAGCATTGGCTGGAACAGCCGACGACAGCCTGCCGGCGGATATCGTTCCCGCCGAGTAATCCGAACGGCGCATCACAATGCAAATGGCCGGAGGCAGCGATGCCTCCGGCCATTTTTTCATGCGCTGACAACGTCAGGCGGTTTTGCCATGCGGAGCGAGCGCGCCGCGCAGCTTGAGCTCAGCCCTTGAAGTCCCTCCTGATGTCCGGATAAGTGCTTGGACCGACAGGCATGCGCGCCGCCAGGCTGCCATCATCGAACAGGACAAGGCTGGCCGCGCCAACCAGACCGGCGTGGCGGCCGAGCTGCGCCTCGACAACCGGCACGTCACGGTAGGCGCGCATGGCACGCTGCCGGATGGTCGCCTCGATCACAGGCGCCATCAGGTCGAGGCCATTGGCGATGCCGCCGCCGACAACCAGCACGTCGGGCGAATAGAGATGCAAGAGGTTGGTGAAGCCGATGCCCAGCCAGCGGGCCTCTTCCTCCAGCAGGGCCACAGCGAGATCGTCCTCCAGCCGCGCCGCCTCGACGACGTGGCGGCCGGTCACCTCGGCGTTGGCCGAGAGGCGGCGCAGCGTCGAGCCATCGAACGCCGATGTCGCGGCATTCGCGCGGCGGCCAAGCGCGGTTCCCGAGGCAATGGCCTCGAAGCAGCCGACGACACCGCAGACGCAGCGTTCGCCCTCATTGGTGATGGTCATGTGGCCGATCTCGGCGGCAAGGCCACGGCGGCCGTGCAGGATGCGCCCGTCGACCACGACGCCGCCACCGATGCCGGTCGACACCGTGACGAAGACCAGCGAGCGTGCGCCGTGGCCGGCACCGAAGCGCCATTCGCCAAGTGCCGCCGCGTTGGCGTCGTTCTCCAGCCGCACCGGCAGGCCGAGCCGGCGCTCGAGGATGTCGGCCAGCGGCACGTCCTGCCAGCCGGCGAGCGTCGGCGGTCCGACCGCGATACCGGCCAGCGGATCGAGCGGCCCCGGCGCGCCGACGCCGACACCGACGACGGTAATCGCAGGCGCCTCGGCGTGAACGGTCGCGGCCAGCGCCTCGATCTGCCCGATCACCACATCGGGACCGGCCTGCGCCTGCGTCGGCACGGCCGAGAAGGCCAGGATCTTGCCGTCACGGTCGACCAGCGCGGCACGAAGCTCGGTGCCGCCAAGATCGATCGCGAGGGCGGCTTCGGTGGTCATGCCGCAACCTTCAGCCCATGCAGCCAGCCGATGCGGCCGGCCAGATCCTTGTCACCAAAGGCGAGCGAACCCAGGACCACGGTCTCGGCGCCCGCGGCGCGCAACATGGGCACCGTCTCGTGGCGAATGCCGCCATCGGCGGCAAGAACCACGGCTGCCTCGCGGCCGGCCTCTGCCAGGATGGCACGGGCAGCGCGCAGCCGGTCGCAGGCTTTCTCCGACAGGCCCTGGCCCTTGACGCCGATCGCGGTGCCGAGAAGCGTGACGAAGCCGACCTCGGAGACGAACGGCGTCACCGCCTCGACCGGCGTCTCCAGCCGGAGCACCACGCCGGCTTCGGCGCCGAGTTCACGCGCCAGCCGCACGGCGCGTAATCCCGCCTCGCCGTTTTCGGCGTGGACGCTGATCATGTCGGCGCCGGCCTCGATGAACTGGCGCGTCTGCGCCTCGACGATCCGATCATCGACCATCAGATGGACATGGATGGGTTTCGCCGTCAGCCTGGCGATGCGGGCGACGAGATCGGGAAAGAACAGGAAGGATGGCGCGAAATGACCATCCGCCACATCGACATGGTGAAGGTCGACATAGGGTTCGATCCGCCTGAGATCGCTCTCGATATTGACGAGGTCCGCGGACCACGACGAGAATTCGGCAATCATGCGGTCGCGCGGCAGTGCGGCGATGGCGGCCGGGCCAGAGAGTGGTTTCGAGATCATGATGGGTCCTGGTTGTTGAAATTCATGTCGAGAAAGCCGCCTATGGCGGCACGGATCTCAGCGAAATGGCGGTCCTTGTCGGTCGCCTTTGGTGTCACTTCGGCGAAGATCGCGTTGGGGATGATCTCAGCGAGTTCGCGGGCGGTCGCCAAGGGATGGACGAGATCGAGGCCGCAGCCGATGACGAGCGTCGGGACGGCAAGCGCGCCCGCGGCAGCCCGCGAGACGCCGGGCCCATCGGCTGCGATCGCCTGCATCACCTCGGCAAAGACGGTGGCGTTTTCACGCTCGAAGAAGCCGAGCAGCGAGGCGAGATTATCCGGCGCCCCGCTGCGTAAGCGGGCCGCAGTCGCGGAGGCTGCGAAGGCGTCACGCGCCTCTGCCAATGGAAGCCGATTGATGAGTTCCGCAACTTCGACGTAAGGGCGCATGTTCCGCGGCGCCGCGTCGAAGGTCCAGGCAGGCCGCACCAGCACCAAACCGATGACACGCTCGGGGTGGCGAGAGACCAGGTGCAGCGCGATCGCCGCGCCCATCGAGATGCCGCCGGCGACGAAACGGTCGAGCCCGGCCGCATCGGCGGCAGCCAGCACGTCGTCGGCGAACATTGCTATCGAGAATGGACGCTTGCTGCCGGCGCCGGAGCCACCCTGCGCGCGGCATTCGACGGTCAGCCGGCGGTATGATGGTTGGTCAGGAAAATTCTGTGCCACCTGATTGGCATCGCCGCCGAGACCATGCTGGAAGATAACGGGAAGCCCGCCCTGCCCCGTATCGAAGACGCAAAGCGCGGCATCGTCGCGAAGCATGATCGTCGGCGCCGCACTCATCAAAGCAGCCCGCGCAGGAAGGCAGCGACGCCGGGGGCTTCATCGGCGGACAGCCCGTGGGTGACGAGCGCCCCGTCGAAGCCCACGGCCTTCAGACGCGCGATGAAATCCGGGAAATCGACGATGCCTTGCCCTGCCGTGGCGAAGCGGCCGTCACCATGCCGGTCCTTGGCGTGCGCCATGGCGATGTGGCCCGCCGCCTCATCGATCGCGGCGGCGACGATGGCACGTGCTTCGTCGGGGCTCGCGTGCTCGAACAGGTTCGCCGGATCAAGCACGATCTTGAGGTGCCTGGAGCCCATCTCGACAATCAGCCGCGTCGCATCCTTGGCCGAGGTGACGATGTTGGCCTGCTCCGGCTCGATGCCGAGATCGACACCGGCGGTCTCGGCCAGCGCCAGCGCCTTCGCCATCTCGACGGCCATGTCCGACCAGGCGGCAGGCGTGGCATTGTCCGGGTGATACGCCCATTGATCGGCGGCGTTGCGCGAGCCGGTGCAGAGCGTCACCAGCGGAATGCCGAGGGCGGCCGCCGTCTCGATGACGACAGCTAGACGGCGAAGCCCATCCTCGCGCACGGCTTTGTCGGGATGCGCCATGTTGTAGGTGCCCGAGAGTGCAGCGAGCGAAACGCCTGATGATCGCGCGGCGGCACCAATCGCAGCGACGGCATCCGCAGGCACGGCATCGGGCATCGACGGCAGGCCGGCGCAGGCGAGATTGAACTGCGTCGTCTCATAGCCCGCTTGCCGCACCGCCGTCAGTACGGCGGCCGGCTCGGTGCCGGCAAACGTCTTGGCGAAAATGCCGAGATGCATCAGACCGCACCCGAAACCGAGGCGAGCTCGACCCGTTCGCCCGTTTCCACCGAGCGGGCAATGGCGACCATGGCGCGGATCGAGGCAATGCCGTCGTCGACATTAGCGCCGCGCATCGGTGTGCCGTTGAGCACCGTGTCGGCAAGACCCTCCAGCTGGCGGCGGAAGAAATGGCCGTCGGCGCCAAGCGGTTTTCGCGAGGTCGCGTCCTTCTCATGGAAGATGTCGACCTCGCTGGCCCGGAAGTACCAAGGGTTGAATGTCTTGGCGATGACGGAGCCGTTCTCGCCATAGAGCTGGAACCCTTCGTGCCAGTCCATGCGCACGGCGACGGTGAGGTCGAGATGGCCGAGCGCGCCGCTGGCGAATTCGGTTTCGACGAACCAGCAATAGGCGCCGAAGCGCTCGTTGAGGCGCGCGCGGACGGCCGTGATCTCGCCGCAAAGGAAACGTGCCGTATCGACGAGATGCGAGCCGTGTGCCAGCATGAAATACTGCCTGAGATCAGCCTTGGGATTGCCCGCCGGCTTCTTCGCCAGTTTGCTGGTGACCGGCAGCGGCTGAATGGCGTCGGTGTTGGTGTAGCGATGGGTCGAATCGCAATACCAGGCCTTAAGCGCCAGCACCTCCCCCATCTCGTCGCGGACGAAGTCGCGCACGGCCTCCAGCGCCGGGTCGAAGCGCTTCATGTGCCCGACCTGCAGAACCTTGCCCGAGCGCCTGACCGCCTGCGCCAGCGCCTCGCCTTCCTCCACCGAGGTACCGATCGGCTTTTCGCAGAGAACATGCTTGCCAGCGTCGAGCGCCTTGATCGACATCGGCACGTGATAGGCGTCCGACGTGGCGACGATCACCGCTTCCAGCTCGGGATCGGCGAGCATCGCGTCGTAGTCGGCGTAGATCTTTTGCGGCTCGTAGGTGGCGCCCATGCGGGCGAGCAGATCGGGGGCCGCGTCGCAGATGGCGTAAAGGTCGGCATTCCCGGCCTTCACGCAGGATTGCAGATGCGCGAACTGCGCGATGGGGCCGCAGCCGAGCACACCGACCCTGAGGCGTCTGTCTTGTTTCTTGATCATCGTCTCGTTCTTCAGGCGCCGTAGCCGCGCATTGTCTGTCGGTTGGTCTTGACCGCGCCGGCGGGATCGGCGGCGGCGGTATCGGATTCCTCTTCGAGCACCAGCCAGCCGTTGAAGCGCGGCGCGGTGCCGGCAATCTCGATCACTTGGGCGGTGTCGCAGACGCCCTTGCCGAGCATTGCCCAGGTGCCGTTGGCATCGACGTCCTTCAAATGGATATAGCGGATGCGGTCGCGGTAGGTGCGCAGCGTGTCGGCCATGTCCTTGTGGCCACGCAGGATGTGGCCGCTATCGGGCACCCAGCCGACCAGATCGGGGTCGAGAAGCGCGAAGATCGTGTCGTAGTCGGCGCGATCGAACAGCAGCGTGTTGTGGTGCGAGCTCGGATGCACCGCGACCTCTACGCCGGCCTTGCGTCCAAGTTCGCCGGCCTTGTTGTAGACTTCGGCGGCGATGGCGAACTTGTCGCCGCGCGGACCGTCGGACACGACGGTCGCCGACCCCATCGACACCAGGGCGTTCGGAAGGGCGGCGGCGAAATCGATCCAGCGTTTGGCAGTTTCGAGATCGGCGCCGATCTTCTCCTTCAACGTAAAACCACTGTCCGAGCCGAAGGCGAAGGAGACCAGCGTCAGCCCGGACGCATTCAGCGCGGCGGCGAACTCCGACGGCCGATCCGCGTAGTGGCCGATCATGGTGTCGGTGATCTCGATACCGGCATAGCCACCATCGGCGATCGCCTTCAGCAGATCGTCGGGACCGCCGGTGAACCGGTCTCCCAGCATTTCCCAGGTGAAGGTCTGGCAGCCGACTTTGAGGTCTTTCACGTTCATCCTTTCATTCCTTGATATTCCTGATGCGCCTTGCGTCAGCCGTTCGATGATGTGGCGCTGATACGCGAGGGCCCGCTCCTTCTCCTTGGGAGGGGCATCCTACTTGACCGAGCCTGCGGTCATGCCGGCGAGGAAGTACCTCTGGGCAACGAGGTAGATGAGCAAGAGCGGTAGCGAGCCGAGCACGCTCATCGCCATCATCTGGTTCCATTCGAAGGCGTGCTGCCCCATCAACAGCTGGATACCGATCGGGACGGTGCGCATGGACGTCGACTTCGTCAGCGTCAGCGCAAAGAGAAATTCGTTCCAGCACAACAGGAAGGTGTAGACCGACGTCGCCACGATACCAGGCAGTGAAATCGGGACGATCACCCGCCAAAGCGCCGTCCAACTGGTGCCGCCATCGACAGCCACGGCTTCATCGAGGTCGCGGGGCAAGGTGTTCAGATATCCCGTCATCAGCAGGATCGCGTACGGCAGCGTAAACACCAGGTAGGTCAGGATCAGTGCGACGTAGGTATCGAAGATACCGTATGAGACGACAAGCCCGAAGAAGGGGATCAAAAGTGTGATCGGCGGAATCGTCTGCGTGCTGATGATGATTGTGTTCAGGCTGCCCTTGCCGCGGAAGTTGAAGCGGCTGAACCCGTAGGCAGCCAGCAAGGCGATCAGCACCGTCAGCACGGTCACCGCTCCCGCCACGAAATAGCTGTTGAAGAAGAAGCGCAGTTTCACCGGGTCGCCAAGGATGGCTGCATAGGCTTCCAGGGTGAAGGCCTTTGGCAGGATGGTTGGCGGCAGGGCAAAGATTTCGGTATTCGATTTGAACGAACTGCTCAGCATCCAGTAGATCGGGAATGCCGCGAAAAAGAGCCCCGCTGCAAGCGCTGCATGGAGCGCGACGGTGATCAGCCTGTCTTTCGGCGTATGCCTTTTCCTCATGTGACTACCGAGCCTTTTGATAGCGGATGTAGAACAGCGTCAGGCCGAGAGAGATCAACAAGATGACCACAGCGCTCGCCGAAGCCTGCGACAGGTTGTAGCTCGAAAACGCCAGCTTGTACGTGTAGGTGCTGAGGACCTCGGTCGAGTAGATCGGACCACCGCCCGTCGTTATCCAGATCAACGGGAAGACCTGCATGGTCCAGATGAAGTCGAGCAGCGAGATGCTGATGATGATCGGCATCAGCTGCGGGATCGTGATGAAAATCAGCTTCTGGTAGGCTTTCGCCCCGTCGATATCGGCCGCCTCGTAGAAATCCTTGGGAATGCCCTGCAGGCCCGCGAGCAGGCTGACCATGAAGAGCGGATAGCCCGCCCAGATATTGGCGAAGGTGACGGCGTGCAGCGCGGTCTCGGGCGAGGAAAACCATTCGACCTTGGAACCGATGATGCCGATTTGCATGAGAATGCTGTTCACGACACCGTTCGGCTCAAGCAGGAGGCGCCAGATCACGGCGATGATCACCGCGGTGAACAGCCAGGGCAGTATGTAGAGCACGCGCAGGATATTGCGCAGCGTCGGATTGATGCGGTCGCTGTTCAGCATGAGCGCGAAGACCATGCCGATGGTCATGTGGAAAATGACACTCATGCATGTGAAGTAGAGCGTGTGCCACAGCGAAGCCCAGAACACCGGGTCGTAGAAGATCGCCTGGTAGTGTTTCAGTCCGGCAAAGGATGGGTCGCGACGCAGCACCGCGCTGTTCTGGAACGAGTAGGCAATCACCGTCACCATCGGCAGCAGCATCAGAAGCCCGATTATGAGCAGCGAGGGCGACAGATAGAGGTAGGGTGCGACCGCTCGTTTCAGCTTATGGTGGGAGCGCTTTTGCCGGGTCATGTGCCAACCTTGGGATACGCCTTCAAGAGAAGGTGAGCTTCAAAAACAGGTCCATCTCAAATTGCCGATCCGTTGTTGCCGGGTGGCCTGCCCGAAGTCAGGCCACCCGGTCGAAGCAACTGGGAACGGGCCGATCAGAATTTCGCCATCCAGCCCTTCTGAGCGCTGGCTGCGGCTTGTTCCGGAGACTGTTCGCCTGCCAGCATCTTCTGGGCTTGCACGTCGAACTGGGTCATCAGGTCTTCAGCCACCGGCAGGCCCGTGAACTCATTGGCGAGATAACCGGTCTTGAAGATTTCAAAAGCCTTGCCGAAAGCCTTGTCCGAGGTCACGAAATCGGGCTTGGCGTTGACGTTGCCCGGGAAGGCGTTTGCAAGCGACACGAGCTTGGCGTTCACCTTTTCACTCATCAGATATTGGACGAGTTTCCAGGCCTCTTCCTGATGTTTCGACGCAGCAGAGATGCCGATGCCCCAGGAGGCATAGGGAAGGCCGCGCTTGCCGGTATAGTTTTCCACGACCGGGACCGGGATGAGGTCGAAGTTCAGCTTGGGATTGCGCTTCCGGATGAGGTTCACATGCGCGAGCGAGTCGATCATCATCCCGACGCGGTCGTTGACGAACTCCTCGACCTTTTCCTGCTCGGTCTTGGTGGCGATGCCGGGCGAGATGGTGCCGGCGTCGTTGAGCGATTTGACGAAGGTGAGCATATCCACCACCGGCTTGCCTTCAAGGTCCGGCTTGCCGTTCGCCATCATCGACTGGCCGGAAGCCCAGACCCACGACATCATGTCGTTCTGGACGCCGGACGGCGTTTGCAGCGAAAGGGGCAGCACCCAGCCATACTGGTTCTGGTCGGCGTGCGTCATCTTCTTGGCGGCTTCGAGAAACTCCGCACGGGTCGACGGCAGCTTGGTCACGCCTGCCTTGGCGGCGAGGTCCAAATTCACGAAGACCGGATAGACGAAGGAAGCCACGGGAAACATAACCGCCTTGCCGTCCACCTTGATGATGTCCGCGACTTGGGCTTTGTCGAACTTGCTCGCCTCCATCATCGGGTTCATGTCGGCCAGCGCGCCCTGCGCATTCAGATTGTTCACCCAGGCACCGTCGAGACCGACGACGTCGCTGAGCGTTCCGGTTGCAGCACCAACCGAGATCTGGTCTCGCGTGGTGGCGTAGGGGCCGCTGACCAGCGTCACTTTGATTCCGGGGTTTGCCGCCTCGAACTCATCCATGATTGACCTGAGCGAGCCAGCCGGCAATTCGGGCTCCCACCATTGGGTGAATTCCAGCGTCGTATCCGCCATGGCGCCGGTTGCTCCAAGCAACCATGCGGCCGCGGCTATTTTCAGCATCGCGGGTTTTATGCGAAACATCATTTTCTCCTCCTTCTTTAGGATCGACCGCACAATGCGCCCGATCGTCTGGTTATTAAGAAGTCTCCTTATGCAGGTGCCTCACCCTCACCCGCGTCTGTCGCGTATATTCAGATCGCCAGATGCGTCTCGGGATCGAAGAAATGGAGCTTGGCGTCGTCCAGCGCCAACGTGATTTCCGCGCTGGAGCGGACTGTGCTGACCGGTTCGAATCTCGCCACCGCATTCGACGCCAGGCCGAAATCCTGCACCGCGTCAGGGTCGCCGGAGTCCACCCGGACCGCGTCGATGTTGAGATGGACGATATGTTCGGATCCGAGTTCTTCGATCGAGGTTACCCTTGCCGGTATCGTCTGATACTTGCGGCCGGATTCGAGGCTGCTGTCATAGAGATCCTCCGGTCGTATCCCGAACACGACCTTGCGACCCGCATACGACCTCAAGCCTGGCCTGCGCACGAAGGCTGCATCCTGCAGCCGGATGGCAAAGGCGCCGGACGTCAGTTCGTCGCCCGTCAGGGTCGCCTCGAAAAGGTTCATCGAAGGGGATCCGATGAAGCCGGCAACGAAGGCGTTCACCGGCGATTCATAGAGCCTCTTAGGTGTGTCGACCTGCTGCAGCACGCCGCCTTTCAACACCGCGACCCTGTCACCCATCGTCATGGCTTCGGTCTGGTCGTGGGTCACATATATGGTCGTTACGCCGAGCTGCTTTTGCAGACTGGTGATCTCGGCGCGCATCTGGACACGCAGTTTCGCGTCCAGATTGGAAAGGGGTTCGTCCATGAGAAAGGCTGCCGGCTCGCGCACCATGGCGCGGCCCATGGCAACCCTTTGACGCTGTCCGCCTGAAAGGTTCGCGGGTTTGCTGTCCAGCAGAGATGTCAGTTGAAGGGTTTTGGCGATCTCGTCCACGCGCTTCTTGCGCTCGGCTTTCGGCTTGCCTGCCAGCCGCATCGAAAAGGCGATGTTTTCGGACACCGTCATATGCGGGTAGAGGGCGTAGCTCTGGAAGACCATCGCGATGTCGCGATCCTTGGGCGGCATGTCGACGACGTCTATTCCGCCGATCCGAAGGCTGCCGCTGGTGACGTCCTCCAACCCCGCGATCATCCGCAATGCGGTGGATTTGCCACAGCCGGACGGCCCGACGAGAATCAAGAACTCGCCGTCCTCGACCGACAGGTTCAATTGGTCGATTGCGTGAAAATTGTTCCCGTATGTCTTGCAGATATTCTCAAGAACGACTTCTGCCATATTCCTCCCTCCACAAGTCCAAGCCACTGATTTTTATGGTTGCCTTCGGCTTATGTTCACCTGCGAAATCTTTCCTCGTATAGTTCGGGCTATGTTCCGGTATCGAGCCGCGCATAGTTCAGTTCGACCGCCGACGGCGCTTTCGTCGATGCCAGGAGTTCCGTGACCTGGTCGGCGGTCGGAAGCGCTTCGCGCCCGCCCCGCCCCGTTATCGAAAGGGCCGCCGCCGCGGCCGCGAATGCAACCCGGCCCGCGGTGTCGGCCCCCCGCGTCAAGGCAAGGGCATAGGCGCCATGAAAGCAGTCGCCGGCACCGGTCGAGTCGACGACGGCAACCCGGTGCGGAGGCAGGTGCCAGAGCCCTGTCTCGTCGCGTCCGCGATAGAAGACACCCCTGCCGCCATCCGTCAGAACCACGGCGGACCGCGACGGCAACCACAATGCATCGAGTATCTCGGCCGGCGACCGGCGGCCCGTGGCGGTCCGCGCAAAGCCGAGCGGAAGAATGAGATGGTCGCAGAGCCCGATCAGTGTCTCGGTGGCTGAGCCGTGGCTCCACTCGATATCGCCGAGGATCGCAAGGCCGAGATCGCGAGCCCGAGCCACGACATCCAGCGACCCGATCCCGTAGCTATCGACGATCAGGACGCTCGCGCGGCTGAGGACCTCGTCCGGGAAGTCCGGCGCGGTGCCCAGCATCGCTTCGTCGTCATAGGCGATGAACCGCTCCCCGTCCGACCCGACGGTGATCCGCGAGCGCACCGGGCGCGCGTGCGGGTGGCGCGGCGCGAACGCGGTTTCAACGCCGCTTGCAACGAGGTCGCACAACACGGCGTCGTCGGCGGCACTGCCCAGCCAGCCGACGAACCCGGCGGTGCCGCCAAGCCGCGCGACTGCAGCAAGTGCCGTCGCGACATTTCCCCCGAAAGCTCGGGCACTTTGCAGAACCTTCCCCTTGCCCGCCGACAACGGCTGATCGACATAGACGATGTCGTCGATCGCAATAGCTCCGAAGCCGAGGATTGAAGGGACGGTGGGCATTGTTCAGGCACCAGCCTTGGCCAAGGCGTCTTGCGCCGAAAGGCCGTCATGGATGACGCCCCGAAAGGCAATCGCCGCCTTTTCCGGATCGCCATGCCCCCAGAGATTGCGGCCCACAACGGCACCGCGCGCGCCGGCACGGATGGCGTCCGCCGTCTGCTGAAGGGCGCCGAGCAGCGTGTCGGTCTTCGGACCACCGGCGATCACAACCGGCACCGGACAGGTCCGAACGGTCTCTTGAAACGACTCGAAATCGCCCGTGTAACCGATCTTGATCACATCGACGCCGGACTCGTAGCCGATGCGTGCCGCATAGGCGATCTCGTCGGGGGTGAAGACGATTTTTGCCCCGTCGGTGAAATCGCGAGGGTAGATATGCGCCACCACCGGCATGCCGTAGCGGGCCGCCGCATTCACCGAATCGGTCAGCCAGCGTATGTACTTGCCCTCGGTCGCGCCGCGCACCGGAATGGCCACGGCCAACGCATCGGCGCCAGCGCGCACCGCATCCTCGGGCGTTGCAATCAGTTCGCTGATGCGGTCGTCTGGAGTGAAGCAGCCGGCCTGGATCACCAGGGAGGCCTTGCCCGCGTATTGCGGCCACAGATGGCGCGCGGTGCCAGGCTGAATGCTGACATAATCGGGTTTGCCCACCATGACGCGTGCAAGCGCGCCCGGCAGGTCGGCAAGACCTCCTTTGCGCACGTCGCCATAGCCGACAAAGTGGTCGACCGCGCCGCCAAAAAGATTGCCCGATGGATGTGAGAAGAGGCGCGCCAGGCGCACCTTGGTTCCGAGGCTCATGAGTCTAAAACTCTCCAATCGATTGGTTTCAAAATCCCGGATCCAGTGTTTGCGAAAGAAAAGATAAATGCAATCTTTCGAAAGCTTTCGAATTCGCGTATTTTGGTAGAGTGAACCGAGGCCAGCGCGATCGCTTGGCGCATGGAGGCAAGGACAGGGCAATGTTGTCGGAGCAGAGACGCCAGTCGATCCTGGGTGAGGTGCAACGCAGCGGACAGGTTCGCATCAAGGACCTGTCCGACGAATTTGGCGTGTCGGAAGTCACGGTGCGCTCCGACCTCGAGATACTGGACCGCAAGGGACTGCTGACCAAGACCCGCGGAGGGGCGGTGACCCGGACGACGGATTCGACCACGGCCGCGTTCGCCCGGCGGATGCAAACGAACCTCGACGCAAAGAAACGCATCGCCCGGGCAGCGGTAGACCTGTTCGAGGACAACCAATCGGTCATCTTCGACGGCGGCTCGACGTTGATGCAGGTTGCCATGCTGCTACCACCGCTCAGCAATGTCGTGGTCGCGGCCACGGCGATGAATATCGTGCAGCATCTGATGCATCGGCCGGGGCTCGACGTTCACATGATCGGTGGCCGGGTCTATCCAGACACGGTGAGCACGCTGATCACCGATGCCGACACCGCTCTCGGCGGCCTGGTGGCGCATCAAGTCCTTGTTGGAGCGCATGCGATTGACTCGTCACTGGATGTGGTCGACGTGAACGAAGACATGGCGCGAACCAAGCGAAACCTCGTGCGCATGGCCCGGCGCGTTGTGCTGCTTGCGGATTCGAGCAAATGGGGCGTCAGCGGAACCTCCAAGGCATTTTCGCTGTCGAGCGTCGATGTCGTGATCACCGACGATGGTCTGTCCGACCCAATACGCAGCCAGCTCGATAGGACCGGGGCCAAGGTGATCTATGCCTGACCCCCATCGCGCTCCCTGGCCGCGACGTAATATCTGTGCGCGCAAGCCCACGGGATCCGCATCGGCGGCCGGCCGTTTTTTCATGTCTGTCATTTCCTCCTCCTAGGGCTGGCAGCCTCCAGTGTCGCCAGCGTTTTCGCATGTTCTATAAAAATTTTACGCGCGTCAATATTTAAAACGTTGTATAGCGCTTTCGAAAGCTATCCGTTGCCGGCGCGGCGGATCCGGCAGAGCATGAGCTACAGGGGAGGACCGATCTAAAATGCAGGCAAAATCAAGGGAAAAGCTCGGAATCGGTGTCATCGGATGTGGCAACATCTCGATGACCTATTTGCGCAATGCCGCCCTCTTCGGCGGCATCGAGCTGCGCGCCTGCGCCGATATTTCGGCCGACATGGCGGCGTTGCGGGCCAAGGATTATGGCATTCGGGCACTCGGCGTCGATGCGCTGCTGGCCGACCCCGAGATCGATCTCGTCCTCAACCTGACCATTCCCGCCGCACATTTCGACATTTCGTTTTCAGCGCTTTCGGCCGGAAAGCACGTCTTCACCGAAAAGCCGCTGGCGATTTCGGCCAGCGACGGGCGCCGGCTGGTAGCGGAGGCGGCCAAACGCGGCGTGCTGCTCGGCTCGGCCCCTGACACCTTCCTGGGTGCTGCCGGGCGCCGCGCGCGCCGGCTGATGAACGAGGGCGCCATTGGCCGCCCCGTCACCGGCACCGCCTTCATGATGGGGCGCGGCATGGAGCACTGGCACCCCAACCCGCAATTCTACTACCAGCCGGGCGGCGGCCCAGTGTTCGACATGGGACCCTACTACCTGACCATGCTGGTCAACCTGCTCGGTCCGGTGGCGCGTGTCATGGCGATGACAACGCGGGGCCAGGAGGAAAGGCTGATCACCGCCGAGGGACCGTTCAAGAACACGACGTTCAAGGTCAGTACGCCGACCAATGTGCTGTCGCTGCTCGAATTCCGCTCGGGCGCCACCGTCACCTTCGGTGCCTCGTGGGACGTCTTCAAGCACTCCAACCATCCGATCGAATTGCACGGCACGGAAGGCTCGCTGCGCCTGCCCGATCCCGACACGTTCGGTGGCACCGTCTCCTTGTCCGAACACGGCGCCGAGTGGAAGGATTACGCCAGCGAAGGCGAGCTCTACGGCGCCCGCAACTGGCCTTACGCCGCGCCCGACCGCGCCAATTACCGCATGCTGGGCGTCGCCGATCTGGTGCGCTCGCTCACGACTGGTGCGACACCCCGCGCGTCCGGCAATCTGGCGCTGCATGTGCTGGAGATCATGGAGGCGATCCTGCAGTCGGGCGAAACGAAAAGCTCGGTTTCCATTGCCGGCGATGTCGCCCAGCCGGCGCTGCTGACCGAGGACGAAGCAAGCAGCTTGCTCGCCTAGACTCGGATCACCGTTTCACCGAACGATGATCTGTTGTTCTGACGCAATTCCGGACGGAAAACCGTTTCACACTTTTCCTGGAATGCTTCACGGAGATAACGATGACGCTCGACCCCGATGCCTTGCGCGCCCTCGAAATCGGCCGTGCGGCCGGCAGCGAACCGTTCGAGCATGGCAGCGTGGCGGCGGCGCGAGCAGCCTACAACGCTTCGTTCCCGGCGCAGCAGGGCGAGCACGAGCCAGTCGCATCAACCGCGCAGCTGACGGCCGACGGACCGAACGGCACGGTCACGATCCGCATCCACCGCGGCATCGGCGCGCCACTGACCGCAGCGCGCGCCGTGCTCTATCTGCATGGCGGCGGCTGGGTCATCGGCAATCTGGATTCTCATGACGAGATCTGCCGCTGGTTGGCCAATCTGGGCAATGCCATCGTGGTCTGCCCCGATTACCGGCTGGCGCCGGAACACAAGTTTCCGGCCGGGCTCGACGATTGCGCGGCAACGCTCCGCTTCATGGCGCAGAATGCCGGGGAACTCGGCATCGACCCAGCCCGCATCACTGTGGCCGGAGACAGCGCCGGCGGCAACCTCGCCGCTGTTCTGGCTTTGCTTTCCCGCGACGGACTGGCGCCGCCGCTTGCCGCCCAGATCCTGATCTACCCCAACACCGATGCCCGCCAGACGGCGGACAGCTACCGGCGTTTCGGCAACGGTTTCGGGCTGACCGCCGCCACCATGGCCTGGTTCCGCGACCACTATGTGCGAACGCCCGACGACATCGTGGACTGGCGGGTTTCGCCGCTGCTCGCGTCAAGCCTTGCCGGCGCGGCACCGGCGTTTGTCGCCGTCGCCGGCCACGACATCCTTGCCGATGAAGGCACAGCCTATGCCGAACGCTTGCGGGCCGACGGCGTGCCGCTGGTCTTGCGGCAGTGGCCGGGGCAGATCCATGGCTTCGTCTCGATGGGGCGCCACATCAAAGCCGCGCGGCAAGCGGTGAGCGAGGCGGCGGCCTGGCTGCAGTTGCAGACGCCCGATCAGGCCGATTGACGCATCACCAAGGTCGCGCCGAGCTTGACGTTGCGTGCCAGGCCTTGTCCGGGCGGATCGGCCTCGTCCAGCAGGGCAAGCAAGATCTCGACGCTGCGGCCGGCCATGGTGGCGAAATCCTGCGCCATGGTGGTCAGCGCCGGACAGGTGTAGCGGCTCAGCGGATGGTCGTCATGGGCGGCGACACGGAAGTCGCAATCGGGTCGGCGACCGATCTTCAGCCCGCGCGAAAAGGCGGCCGCCATGACGCCGAAGGCGAGGCGGTCATTGGCGCAGAGTAGCGTGCGGGCCGGCAGGCCGCCATTCTCGAGCGTCTTGTCCATCCATTCATGGCCAATGCGCTCGAAATCCCAGCTGTAGTCGGCCGCCGCCTTGAGCACGATCGGCTCCAGACGAGTGGCTCGCATCGTATCGATATAGCTCTGCAGGCGCTCGCGAGAATTGTGATTGACGTGCGGGATGTCGACATAAACAGGCGGTTCGCCGGACCGGCAGAGATAGTCGACGATGGTCGAGGTGCTCTGATGATTGTCGTTGCCGACGAACGGCGTGTCGCCCTCGATATAGGTGTCGAAATAGACGATCGGGATGTCCTCGCTCATCCGCTCGAAGACGCCGGGTTCGGAGACCGATCCGAGGGGAGCGACGATGGCGCCGGCGACCTTCAGCGACATCAGCGTCCTGACCGATTCCGCCTCCAGTTTCGGCGAACCGTGCGAGGAGATGACGATCGGCCAGAAACCCTCGTCGCGGCAGCGCAGTTCGATGCGGCTGACCATTTCGGCATAGAATGGATCGGTGAGCGCCGGCACGATGATGCCGACATTGCGGGTGCGCTTGCGATTGAGATTGCGCGCGAAAACATTGGGCTGGTAGTCCGACGACCGCAATGCCGCCTCGATGCGCGTCCGCGTCGCCGGCTTCACGCTCGCCGGATCGTCGAAATATTTCGACAGGGTCGGCCGTGACACGCCGGACGCCCTGGCGAAATCATCCATCGTGCGGTGGGTCTTCTCCGCCATCGATATTCCAGGCCCCCTCGTCCTTGCTCGCCAGTCCTTTTTCGGTCTGGCCAGAATCAGTCTTGCGACCGTTGCCGTGAGACAGCATTGCTTGACCGAATTTATCAGTCAAATTTTCGCGTTTGCAGTACAACGCAAAAGAATCGCGCGCGTCAAATTATTTATTGACGCTCTAAAATTGGCAACCTAGGTTTTGAACGCGCATGGCAATAGGGATGGCATCCGGCAACCCGCCACGGGCGAATGGGGAGGATATGAAGAAACTGGTTTGCGCCGGCGAGATCCTGGTCGAGATCATGGCCGAGCGGATCGGCCAGAGCTTCCTTGCCCCCGGCCCGCTCGTCGGCCCGTTTCCATCCGGCGCGCCGGCGATCTTCATCGACCAGGCGGCGCGGCTCGGCCAGCCGGCAGGTCTGATCGCCGCAGTCGGCGATGACGATTTCGGCCATTTGAACATCGAGCGCCTGCGCGCCGACGGCGCCGATATCTCGGCCATCAAGGTGCATCGGGGTGCGGCGACCGGAACCGCCTTCGTCACCTACGAGGCGGACGGCAGCCGGCATTTCGTCTACAACATCAAACAAAGTGCCGCCGGCCTGATCGAGATCGGCGCCGAGGCGCGCGCGCTGCTGGCCGGCGCCGATCATATTCACGTCATGGGCACCTCGCTGTTCTCGCCCGAAGTGATCGAGGTGGCGCGCAACGGGATCGAGGCCGTCAAGGCGCGCGGCGGCACGGTCTCCTTCGATCCCAACATCCGCAAGGAGATGCTCGATCTGCCAGGCATGCGCGACGCCTTGCACTTCGTGCTCTCGAAGACCGACGTTTTCCTGCCGAGCGGGCCGGAACTGTTCATCTTCGCCAAGGCGACCGACGAGGAAGGCGCGGTGCGCGAGATGCTGGGATGCGGCATTTCCACCGTGGTGGTCAAGAAAGGCGCTGACGGCGCCGTTCACTACGACCGGACCGGTCGCACCGCGTCGCCCGGCTTCGCCGTCGATGAAATCGATCCGACCGGCGCCGGCGACTGTTTTGCCGCCGCCTTCGTCTCCTTCTGGCTGCGTGGAGCGACACCTGAAAAAGCGCTCAGCATCGCCAGTGGCTGCGGCGCGCTGGCGGTGACGAAGAAGGGACCGATGGAGGGCATCGCCTCGCTTGCCGCCGTCGAAGCGTTCATCAAGACCGCCAAGACCGGTGCGCCGGCATGAGCCGGGCGACGGACAGGCTGGCGGCGATCGCGGCGCGTCGCGCGGCCGGTGAACGCTGCGGCATTGCCTCGGTCTGCTCGGCCCACCCGCTGATCATCGAGGCGGCGCTGCGTCATGGCAAGGCGCGCGGCGCCGACGTGCTGATCGAGGCCACCTGCAACCAGGTGAGCCACGAGGGCGGCTATACCGGCATGACGCCAGGGGATTTCCGCCGCTTCGTCGAGGCGATCGCCGGCAAGGCCGGCTTTGCCCTGGACAGGCTAGTGCTCGGCGGCGACCATCTCGGTCCCAATCCGTGGAAACACCTGCCGGCAGCCGAAGCCATGGCGAAAGCGTCGCGCATGGTCGGTGCCTATGCCGAGGCCGGCTTCACCAAGCTCCATTTGGACACCAGCATGGGCTGCGCCGGCGAAGGCGCCGCACCGCCAGACGCGACGATTGCCGCGCGTGCTGCCGAACTGGCCGAAGTGGCGGAAGCCGCCACGGAACGAACTGAAGGCGCCAAGCCAGTCTATGTCATCGGCACGGAGGTGCCGGTGCCGGGCGGCGCTCTTGAGGCGATGGACCATCTGGCGGTGACGACACCGGAGGCGGCACGCGAGACGGTGCGCATCCACCGCGATGCTTTCGCCCAGCGCGGCCTCGACCGGGCTTTTTCGCGGGCGATCGGCGTCGTCGTGCAACCTGGTGTCGAATTCGGCAATGCCGACGTTATCGCCTATCAACCGGAGCGCGCGCGGGCGCTGGCCGGCACGTTGCGAGACCTGCCGCAATTCGTCTTCGAGGCCCATTCGACCGACTACCAGCCGATGGCGGCACTGAGCGCGCTGGTCGATGACGGCTTCGCCATCCTCAAGGTCGGGCCGTGGCTGACCTTCGCGCTGCGCGAGGCGCTCTATGGCCTGAGCCACATCGCCGACATTCTCGCTCCCGACGCCTCGCGGGAAAGCCTGCCGGCGGCGATGGAGCGCGTCATGTTGGCGGCGCCCGGCAACTGGAAGAATTACTATCACGGCACCGAGGCCGAGCAGCGGATCGAACGGCATTTCTCCTACAGCGATCGCATCCGCTATTACTGGCCGGCACCGGGCGCCCAACAGGCCGTGGGCGCGCTGATGCAGGCGCTTGGCGACCGCGACATCCCCTCTCCCCTCATCAGCCAGTATCTTGGTCGTCTCGGTGGTGCCGTGGCGAATGGATCCGTCGCGCCGAAAGCGAGGGAATTGCTGATCGCTGGCGTGACGGAGGTTCTCGACATCTACGCCAGCGCGACCGGCTGACCAGCCGATCAGATTACGGCAGCAGAACCAGCGCGCCGGTGGTGCGGCGGGATTCCAGATCGCGATGCGCATCGGCGGCGTCGGCAAGGGTGTAGCGGGTCGGCGCCTCGACCCTGACCACGCCTTGCCGAAGCGCCTGGAAGAACCTGGCGACGTGCGGCGCGAGCTTTTCCGGCGTGTCGGTGTAATGCGCGTAGTTGGGCCGCGACAGGGTGAGCGATTTGGAGGCGAAGCGGCCGATATCCCAATTGCCGACCGGCCCCGAAGCCTGGCCAAAGCTGACGAGATGGCCGCGCACGGCAAGGGCCGCGAGCGAGCCGCCGAATGTGTCATTGCCGACCGCATCATAGGCGACATCGGCGCCCCTGCCCCCTGTCAGTCGCATGACGGCCTCGGTGAAATTCTCACGGGAATAGACGACGACATGGTGCGCGCCAAGACGCTCGACGATCCGCGCCTTGTCATCGCTGGACACCGTGGCGATCACCGTCGCGCCGAGATGGCGCGCCCATTGCACCAGCAATTGGCCGATGCCACCGGCCGCTGCATGGATGAGGACGATGTCGCCCGGCTGCACGGCGTGGACATCATGCAGCAGGAAACTGGCGCTGACACCCTTGAGCAGGCCGGCGGCGGCGATCTCGTCCGGGATATCGTCGGAGAGATGAACCAGCAGTTCGGGCCTCATGTTGCGCCGCTCACTGTAAGCGCCAACCGGCGGACAGGCATAGGCAACGCGGTCGCCGGCGGAGAAACCCGACACCGCCGAGCCAACTGCTTCGACGATGCCGGCGGCCTCCATGCCCGGCACGCCGGGCGGCTGCAGAAGGTCGAAAAAGCCGGTGCGGCAATAGACATCGATGAAATTGACGCCGATCACCGTGTGACGGATCCGCACCTCGTTCGGCGCGGGTTGTGGCAGGCTGATTTCCCGCAGCTGCAATTCTTCCGGGCCGCCATAGCGCTCGACAACCATCGCACGGGTCGTTGCGGCCTGGCCCGATGTGACCATTGGGGCGGCACGCGGCATCTCCACGGATGGTGGCGGCGCGACCCGAAGCGTCCTTGTCTCGACCGGCGAGCCTGTGTTTGCGCGCCGCAGAAGATTGCGCACCGCCGCGAAGCCGGCCTGATAGATGCCTTCGGTGACCAGCTTGACCAGTTCGTCGCGGCGATGCGCCGGCGGGTGGAATTCGGAATTCCATTCCCAGAAGGTGGCATTGCCGTCGGTCACCGGCTTCAGCCGCAGCGAGGCGACGTAACCCATCAGCGGCAGCGGCGCTTCGAGCAGGCAATAGCTCAGCCGCCGGTCCTTGTCGGACAGCGCCAGCAATTGCTCGCGCAGCTCGCCGCCGTCGTTCAGCCTGAAGTGGCGCACGGAGCCGACCGCATCGACCGGCTCGCCGCCCTCGATCTCGCTGAAGGCGATCGCCGGATGCCAGCGGTCATGGCCGTTGAAATCGCGCAGGATCGCCCAGATCTCGTCGACCGGCGCATCGATGATCGTGCTCTGGCGGACCTGGACCATCGGCCGGCGTCAGCGCCCGAACCGGTGCTTCAGCGCGGTCAAGCCGGCCTGGAACACGCCATTGCCGATCTGCTGCATCAGGGCTGCCTCGCGGTCCGGCGCGCAGTCGAACTCCGCCTGCCATTCGGCGAGCGTCAAATTGCCGTCGGTGATCGGCGTCAGCGACAGCGTGGCGACATAGTTCTCCACCGCCATCGGACTTTCCAGGATCGCGTAGCTGCAGGACAGATCGTAGTCGGACAGCGCCAGCAGTCTTTCGCGGATGCGCCCGCCGTCCTTCAACGTGAAACTTCTGATGCAGCCGATCTGGTCGGGCTGCGCGTTCTGTTCGATGCGGCTCTCGGCAACGAACGGCGCCCAGCTTGGCAGTGCATTGAAGTTGCGGACGAGCTTCCAGACTTCCGCCGCCGGTGCGGGAATGACAGAGGAGACATAGACCTTGGTCATGCTTGGGGGCCGGCCATGGGCATGGCAGTCCGCGTATGCATTGTCTCGCGCCGCGCCAGATCGACCCCCACTCCGTCGAGCTTTGCTCGACACCTCTCCCCCGATCGACGGGGGAGAGGAAGGGTGCGAACCGTCCACGGCGGGCTCCCTTCCTCTCTCTCCGGAGGGGGGAGAGGTGGCGCTGCGAAGCAGCGACGGAGTGGGGGGACCACTTGGCAATCATCGCGAACCGACGCAGCATGGCAATCAGGCGCAAGGCATCGTCTCGCACGGCCCAATGAAGCGCGAGGAAACACCGCCCTCACCTCAGTGATCGCGGTCGTCATCGTCGTCCTTGGCGGCCTTGCCCTTGCCCTTCTTGTCGCGGGTCAGGCTGGAAATATCCTTGGCGTCGCGCAGCACGTCGGTCATGCGGCCGAGCGAGCCGCCCTCAATGCCGATCTCCTTCATCAGATTGTCAATCATCGGCGCCTGCACCCGGTAGCGCAGTGCGGAATCGATCACCTCGTCGGTGACGTTGCGGTTGCCGCCGGCGCCGCCGTTGATGCCGTCGACATGCAGGATCTTGATGCCGTCGATCTTCTCCATCGGCTTGACGCTTTCGCGGATGATGCCTTCCATGTGGTCGAGCAGTTTGCCGCGCAGACGCCCGGCCCGCGCGCCTTCCGAAAGGATGTTCTCGGCCTCGTTGAGCTGGCGATGGCCGGCGGCGTCGACTTCGTAGCGCTGGGCGGCGGCAAGAGCGTGGATCTTCTCGGCCTCCGCCGAAGCGACGGCGGCGATCTTCTGCGCCTCGGCCAGGCTCTTCGCCGCCTTCATCTCGGCATCCGCGGCGGAGACGATGCGCAGCGCCTCGCGCTCGGCCTCGCGTTGCGCGCCGATCAGGTCGGTCAGCTTGCGGCGCTCGGCGATCTCGCGTTCGCGGGCGGTGAAGGCCTGTTCCTCGGCCTGGACGGCCTTGGCGCGAACCGCCTCCGACGCGGCGATCGCGGAAGAGCGTTCCTGCGTTTTCTTGGCGATATCGATCGCCTTCTGGATCTCGGCGATCTCGATCTTCTGGTCGCGGTCGACGCCGAGCTGCCTGATGTCACGGTCCTTTATCAGGCGGGCTTCCTCGATGCCGCGTTCGGTGGTGATGCGGGCGCGCTCGACCTCCTCGCTGGCCGAAATTTCGGCCTCCTCGAAAGCCTGGCGCTTGGCGATCTGCAGCGCTTCCAGATGACGCTCGCGTTCGATACGGACCTCGTCGACGACGCGTTCCTGCGCGATGCGCGCCGTCTCGGTCGCCTGGTTCTCGACGATCTCGGCGCGGCGCTTCTCGGCCTCGGCCTTGGTCACTTCCAGCGCTTTTTCGGCCAGCGTAATCTGGCGTTCCAGTTCGGCGACTTCGAGCAATTTCTTGCGCTCGATCTCGAGCTTGCTCTGCGCGCCCTCGCGCTCTATGCGGGCCTTTTCCAGCGACAGTTCGAGCGCGATCTGCTCGCGCTCGGTCAGCTCGCGCATCTTCATCTCGGTCTCGTCGAGCGAACGGCGGCGCGCAATCTCGCGGCGCTGCGTGTCCTCCTCGCTCTTGATGCGCTCCTCGGTGATGTTGCGCTCCTGGTTGAGCCGCGATTTCTCGACGGCTTCACGCGACGAAAGCTGCGCCTGCTCGGATTCCTGGTCGCGCAACGCACGCTCGATGGCGAGTTCAGACCGCTGCGCGGCGCGGCGGATCTCGACCTCGCGTTCCTGTTCGAGGCGGGCATATTCGGTGTCGCGGTCGATCTCCAGCACCTTGCGCTGGGTGTCGAGGTTCTGGTTGCGGATATCGACCAGCGTGCGCTGCTCGATCTCGTTGCGCATGCGCCGCCTTGTCTCGATCGATTCCGTCAGCTGCGTCAGGCCTTCGGCGTCAAAGGCGTTGGATGGATCGAAATATTCGAGGCTGGTCTGGTCGAGATCGACGATGGCGACGCTTTCCAGCTCGAGCCCGTTGGCTGCAAGCGATTCTTCGGCCAGCCTGCGCACCTTGGCGGCGTAGTCGCCACGCAGTTCATGCATCTCTTCCAGCGTCATCTGAGCGGCGACCGTGCGGAGGGCGCCAGCGAACTTGCCCTCTAGCAACTCGCGCAGGCTGTCTGGCTGCAGCGTGCGGCGGCCCAGCGTCTGCGCGGCGGCGGCGACCAGTTCGCGGCTGGCGCCGACGCGCACGAAGAATTCGGCGATCAGGTCGACGCGCATGCGGTTGCGGGTGATCAGCGCTAGCCCGTCTTCGCGCCGCACCTCGATGCGCAGCACGTTCATGTTGACCGGAGTGATGTCGTGCAGCACCGGGATGACGAAGGCGCCGCCATTCACCACCACCTTCTCGCCCATGAAGCCGGTGCGCACGAACGCCGTCTCCTTGGTCGAGCGGCGATAGAGCCACCGCAAGATGTAGACGGCGATCACCACGACGACTGCCGCAACGATCAGCCACAACAGGAAAGCGCCAAAGGTCTGGGCGTCCATGATCTATCCTCCCCAAGACAATGCGGCCGGCGCGAGGCGACCGATTTCAAACATCCACCCGCGCGGTGGCGAAGTCCAATTCTTCATGCCCGCCTCTGCAGCTTCGGCGTGATCGCGTGGAATGAAGCGACCGCCGCGTCGACGAAAGGCGTGTCGTTGATGTTGGACCGCACCCGTTCGACATGGCGCAAAGGTGTCTGGCGAACGGTCTCCTCGATCGCCTCGAACAGCGCGTTGTCGGCTTCCGGATCGTGAAAGGGCTGGCCGGGCGCGTCGAGCATCGAAACACCGCCTTCCGGCAGCAGGAAGCGCACCGGGCCGTTCATGGCGTTGAGCCGCGCGCCGATCCATTCGCCGAAGGCGCGGTTCTCGTCGCGCGTGGTACGCATCAGCGTGACGTTGGGATTGTGAATGACGAATTTGCGGCCCTTGAATTTCTCCGGCACGCTGTCGCGCGGACCGAAATTGACCATGTCGAGCGCGCCGGTCGAGCCGACATAGGGCAATCCGGTGCGGATCGCCGCACCAAAACGATCCTCGGTCGCCGGGAAGACGCCGCCGACGATCATGTCGGCCACTTCCGTGGTGGTGAGATCGAGAAAGGCCGACAGCAGGCGGGAATCGCCGAGGTTTTCCATGGCCCGCCCGCCGATGCCTGTGGCATGGAAGACGAGGCAGTCATAGTCGGCTTCAAGTCGTTTCGTGACAGCTTGCACCAGGGGTGTGGTGACGCCGAACATGGTGATGCCGACGGCCGGCCGCGCCAGCTTGCGCTTTGCCTCCCACGCCTCGGCGTTGGGCAATTGCGCGACCATGCCGGCCATGGCGTGCGCGGCATTGGAGAGCACCTGTTCGGTGATCGAGTTCAGCCCCTGCACATCGGCGACCGAATGGAACATCATGATGTCGGCGCCGCCGACATATTTGGCGACATCGCCGGCCGCCACCGTCGAGACCATCAGCTTGGGAATGCCGACCGGCAGCACCCGCATGCCTGCGGTTGCCAGCGTGGTGCCGCCGGAGCCGCCGGCCGATATGACGCCGCCGATGCCCGGTTCGCGTTCGATCCAGCGCGCGAAGGCTTCCGCCATGGCGCTGACCGAGCCGCCGCGATCATTGGTGAAGACGGCGGATGATCCTCTTGGATGCATGCCGGCGACCTGCATGGCCGGCACATCGGCGCTGGTCGGTTTTCCCGAGGTCGACAGATCGACGGTGCGTACCGGCAGGCCGAGCGACTTCAGCCGGTCGGCGACGAAGCGCAATTCCTTGCCCTTGGTGTCGAAGGTGCCGGCGACCAGCACCGTCCTGCCGATGCGCTCGGCAAAGGGGATGGCGAAGACCTTCTTCAGATCGTCCTGCGGCGCTGCCTTGTCGACCGCCGCCTGGCGCAGTTCGGTCACCGGCACGTTCCAGCGGTTGGGCAGTTCGGTGACCGGGCGATAAACGCCAATCTGTGACACCGCTTCGGTCGAACCGTTGGCGGTGCGGTCGATACGATAGACTTCCGCCAGTTGCTCCTTGGCTTGCGCGGCTTCCGCTGGCGTGACCTGCGCTTCCTCGGCATGGCGTCCGACACCGAGCAGCCGCTGCTGCAATTCGCGATCGGCGGCGAGCGCCTTGGCGTCCATCAGCCTGTTGATGCGGCCGTTGACCATGATGGCGACCTGGTTCGACACAGCGGTCGCCACGCCGATGTTCTGCTCGATCACCAGCACCGCCATCTCGCCTTCGGCGGCGAGATCGACGAGCATCCGCTCGACCTGGTCGACGATGACAGGCGCCAGGCCCTCTGTCGGCTCGTCCATGACCAGCAGTTTCGGATCGCTGAGCAGCGCGCGCGAGATCGCCAGCATCTGCTGTTCGCCACCGGACAGCTGCGAGCCGCCATTGGCACGGCGTTCGGCCAGGCGCGGAAAGGTCTGGTAGACACGCTCGACGGTCCAGCTGGCGTCACGCCGATTGCCGGCGGCGAGGCGCAGATGCTCGTCGACCGTCAGGCTCGGCCAGACGCGGCGCCCTTGCGGCACATAGCCGACGCCGAGGCGGTGGATTTCATGCGGCTCGAGGGACGTGATTTCGCGGCCGTCGACGCGGATCGAACCGGATTTCGCCCGCTTCAGGCCGACGATGGTGTTGCACAGCGTCGACTTGCCCATGCCGTTGCGGCCGACCACCGACAGCACGCCGCTTTCCAGCGTCAGCGAGACGCCCTGCAGCGCATGGCTCTCGCCATAGAAGACCTGCAGGTCTTCTATCCTGAGGATGGCCCTGGTCGGCTTGCCGGAGGAGGCTGGACGCTCAGCCATGCTTGCCCCCGAGATAGATCTCCTGCACCTCAGGATCGGCTTCGATCTCCTGCGGCGTGCCTTCCTTGAACAGGCGGCCATTGTGCATCATCGAGACATATTCGGAGACACGCAGCGCCACGTCGAGATCGTGCTCAATGATGATGTAGCCGATATGCTTCGGCAGTGCGTTGAGGATGGCGACGAGGTCGCGGCGCTCGGTCGGGGAAAGACCGGCCGCCGGTTCGTCGAACAGGATGAAACGCGGCGCGCCGGCGAGCGCCAGCGCGATCTCCAGCTGGCGCTGCTGGCCGTGGCTCAGCGTCGCCACCAGCGTGTCGCGGAGGGCTTCGAGGTGGACGGCGTTGAGGATCGATTCCGCCTGCACCATGTTGACGTCGCTCGTTCCCGGGCGCAGCAGCGAAAAGCGCCGACGCGAGACGCCGCGGCAGGCGAGGAAGATGGAATCGAGGACCGACAGGCCCTTGAACAATTGCGATATCTGATAGGTGCGGCGCAAGCCGCGCCGGATGCGCTCATGCGGCGGCAGGTCGGTGATGTCCTCGCCGAAGAAGCGGATGCGCCCCGCCGTCGGCAGGAAGTCGCCCGTAACGGCGTTGAACAGGGTGGTCTTGCCGGCGCCGTTGGAGCCGAGGACCGCGCGCCGCTCGCCGGCCGCGATCCTCATAGTGATGCCCGAGAGCGCCACCAGCGCCCCGAAATGCCGCGCCACGCCATCGAGCTCCAGCGCATAGGCGCCGGTGCTCTGGAGACGGTTTGCTGCGAAGCTTTCGGTCACTGGCGTCTGCACTCGGCGTCGGTTACGGGCAGCTCGGATTGTCGCGATTGACCGCGCCGAGCTTCATGAACTCGTCTTCGGGAATGCCGAGGGTCTGGTTGACCTGCGGCACGACCTTGACCAGCTTGTTGAGGAGATTGCCGTCGGCGCCTTCAGTGACCTCGGTCAGGAAGATGTCGGCGATGGCGTTGCGGTTCTTGTCGAGCGACACCTTGCCGGTCGGCGTGTCGAAGGACAGCTTCGACAGCGCCTCGCGCAGCTTCTTGCCGCCGTCGGAGACATCGCCGCCGACCTGGTCGAGACCAAGCAGCGTCGCCTTCATGTCGACATAGTAGCCATGGGCGAAGAGCGAGGGCGAGGGAAACGCGCCCGGTTGCTTCTTGTAGGCCTCTACGAAGGTTTTCCAGGCCGGCGCATCGTTGGTATCGGCGGTCGGGCCGGCCGAGGGCGTGCCCTTCAGCACGTCCTTCAACTTGCCTTTCGAGGTCAGCACCGTCTGGTCGACGGTGATCGAGCCGCCGATCAGCGGCGCGGTGCCGCCGCCCTGCTGGTACTGGGTCAGGAAGTTGACCGCATCGGCGCCGCCGAGCGCGACATAGATCGCATCGACATCTTCCGGAATGGCGGCGATGACCGAGGAGAAGTCCTTGTTGCCGATCGGCACCCAGGACTTCGATGGCACGTGGCCACCGGCCTTGCAGAATTCGGCCATGAAGCCGAACACCTGCGTGTAGGGGAAGGAATAGTCCTCGGCGACCGTGGCGACCTTCTTGTAGCCCTTGTCCTTGAAGGCATAAGTGCCGAGACCGGCCATCCACTGCGCACCATCAGTCGAGAAGCGGAAGAAATTCTCGGCTGGATCACGCAATGTGGTGTCCTGCGCGGCCGAGGTGCCGTTGATGAAGGTCACGTTCGGCTGCGTCTTGGCGTAGTCCTTGACGGCAATGCCTTCGTCGCCCGAGAGCGGGCCGACCAGAACCTTGACGCCGTCCTGCTCTACCAGCTTGCGCGCCGCGCGCACGGCGCTGTCGGGCGAGGCGTCGGACGAGCCCTTGACGATCTCGATCTTCTTGCCGGCAACGGTGCCGTTCATCTCCGCAATCGCGGTCATGGCGCCGCGCTCGCCGTCCTCGCCGAGCACCGTGAACGGTCCCTCGAAGGTGGCGAGCAGGCCGATCTTGATGGTGTCGTCGGCAGCCAGCGCCATCGAAGGCGCGGTCAGCCCGGTGAACACCGCCAAAGCGAGCAATGTACGTCTATGCATCCTCATGATCTTTCCTCCCGTTGATTTCATTTTGCAGTGGTTCATTCCATCCCGGTTGCTAGGGCCCGGGACGCAAGGACTCCTGGGCAAGATGTGGCTTGATCCTCCCCCACAACCCAAGAATTCCATCCGGTGAGACGAAGACGATCACCAGGAACACCAGGCCGATCAGCGTGTTGAAACGCTCCGCGCCGACGATGTCGATGGCGAAGGTCTGCATCAGGACGACGACGAGCGCGCCGAGAAACGGGCCGATCGGATGGCGCAGGCCGCCGATGACGGCGATTATCAGCACGTCGATCGCCGCGTCGACGCCGATGGTGCCCGGCGAGACGCGGCCGTTGAACCAGACCAGCAGCACGCCCGCCAGTCCGGCGATGACGCCCGCCAAAGCCCAAGCGAAGACCTTGTGCGCGGTGACGTGATAGCCAAGCGCACGCATGCGACGCGGGTTGTCGCGGATCGCCTGCAAGGTCATGCCGAAGGTCGAGCGCGAGCCGTAGAGCACCGCGGCGTAGGAGAGCACCGCGAGGCCAAGGCAGAGATAGTAGAACGGCTTCGCGTCGCGCCAGCCGATGCCCCAGAACACCGGCGCGCGGATACCGGCATAGCCGGAATGACCGTTGAAGATGGCGTAGTTCTGCTGCGCGAAATAGTAGGTCGCGGTGGCGATCGCCAGCGTGATCATGATGGTGTAGATGCCCTCGGTCCGCACCGAGATCCAGCCGATCAGCGCCGATGCCAGTGCCGCCGCCAGAACCGCGAACGGCACCGCGAGCCACCACGGCCAGCCGAGGCCGAGTATGCTGGAATTGTTGTTGCCCAGGATGGCGATGGCGTAGGCGGAGATGCCGGCGACCGTGATCTGCGCCAGGCTGACCATCCCGCCATAGCCGGCGAGCAGCATCAGCGACAGGCCCAGCATGCCGAAGATCAGCGAATAGCCGCCGATCTGCGTCAGGAAGAAATCGGATGCCACCAGCGGATAGAGCACCAGTGCGACACCAAGGATGATGTGGCCGGCGCCGAGCTTCTCCAGCCAGTTCGGCTGCGTGGCGCTGGCGGTGGCGATGGCCAGGCTCATCGCGCCTTCCCCATGATGCCTTGCGGGCGCACCGCCAGCGTCACCACCATGATGACGAAGGTCAGCACGATGCCATAGGTCGGGAAGTAGACGAGGCCGATCTGCTCGGCGAGACCGATGAGCAGCGCGCCGATGGCCGCGCCTGTGATCGAACCCATGCCGCCGACGATGACCACGACCAGCGAGGCCAGGAGGTAGCGGACGTCCTCGCCTGGCGCGACCGAAAGCGCCGAGCCACCGACGACGCCGGCAAAGCCGGCGAGGCCCGCGCCGACGGCAAAGACGATGGCGAACACCGCGTGCACGTTGACCCCGGATGCCTGCAGCATGGCGCGGTCGTCGACGCCGGCGCGGATCATCATACCGACGCGGGTCTTGTGCAGCATCAGCCAGAGCCCGACGCCGATGACGATTGCCGCGGCCAGAACGACGACGCGGTAGAGCGGATAGGTGAGGAAGACCGAGGCGCCGTTGGAGCGCACCGCGGTGATGACGGGCAAGGTCAAGGCACCGTCAAGCCATTCCGGCGTGGTGATCTGGTAAGTGCCGCCGGCCCACACCGCGAGCATCAAATCGGCGGCGACGATCGAAATGCCGATCGAGACCAGAGTCTGGCGCAGATCGTCGCCTTCGAGGCGACGGAAGACGAAGACCTGCATGACGACGCCGACGATGGCCAGCACGGCGAAACCGGCTGCCACGCCGAGCAGCCAATAGCCGGTGCGGTTGGTGACCTCATAGCCGATATAGGCGCCGAGCAGATAGAGCGAGCCATGCGCGAGATTGACGTTGCGCATCAGGCCGAAGATCAGCGTGAAGCCGCTGGCGACGAGGAAATAGAGGCCGGCCAGCGTGATGCCGTTGAGGATGGCGCTGACGAAAGCCTTCTTGGAAATCAGGATCGCGTTCAGCCAATCCGGCCAGACGGCAAAGACCAGCCACGCGATGACGGCGGCGGCAAGCAGGCCGACGAGGCCCCAGGCCTGCCGGCGCGTCATGCCACCGCTTGAGAGCGACGACGAAGTTGGCTGGTCGAGCAGGCTCATGCAGTTAGCCGCCGGCGCTGCTCGTTCATGCGCGGCGCCTTGTGGAACTTGCCATCCTTCATGATGGCGAGGATGCGGTTCTTGTCCTGCAGGATGCGCACATCCGAGATCGGGTCGCCATCGACCAGCAGGATGTCGGCGAGATAGCCTTCCTTGATCAGGCCGAGCTCGTCGCCCATGTTCATGATCTGACCGCCATATTTGGTGCCGGCCTGGATCGCTTCCATCGGCGAGAAGCCGAGCATTTCGACGAAGGTCTGTATATCCTTGGCGTTGGTGCCCTGCGGCGTCCAGGCAAAGCCGTAGTCGCCGCCGATGCAGACGCGGATGCCGCGCCGGTGCATCTTCTTCATGGTCTCGACGCACATTTCGAGTTCGCGCTCATATTCGAGCGACAGCGGCGAGCCTGGCTTGATGCCCCATTGCTCGGCATGGCGCGCGGTGTTGATCAGCCAGGCGATGCCGGGCGCGACGAAGTGCTTGTCCTTGACCGCCTCGAGCATGTCGAGCGCTTCCTCGTCGGCGAAGGAGGCGTGGTAGATGTTCTGGATGCCGTGGCGGACGCATTGCTTGACCGAGCCGGACGAGCGCGCATGCGCCGACAGCACCTTGTTGCGGCAGCGCGCCTCGGAAGCGGCCATGGCGACCTCCTCCTCCGACATCGGCGTCTCCTCGGCCCCCATGCCGGTGATACTCTCGCCCGACAGGTTCAACTTGATGGAATCGACGCCGTATTTGATCAGCTGGCGCACGGTGCGGCGGATTTCCTCCGGACCGGAGACGACGAGGCCGAGATTGAGCCCCTCATGCGGAATGTGCGACGGCGCGGAATCGCCGAGGCCGCCGACCGTGGTGATCTCCGGCCCCGCCGCGAGATAGCGCGGTCCGGGGAAACGACCCTGGTTGATGAATTTCTTGGCGACGACATCGAGGCGCGGCTTGGCGGCGGCGGCACCCCGGCCGGCGGTGAAGCCGGCGTCGAGCACCAGCTTGGCCATCTCCATAGTGACCAGCATGTGCTCCTCGACCTCCATCATCTGGATGGGATCGATGCCGGGCGCGTTGTTCCAGGACAGATGCAGATGCGCGTCGATCATGCCAGGCATCAGGGTCGCGCCCATGCCGTCGATCACCGTAGCCCCACCACCATAGGATGAAGACGAAGGCGCGCCGAAGCGCGATGAGCCCTTGGTGATCTGCTTGATGCGGTTGCCCTGCACCAGCACCTCGCCGGTGTAGGGATATTCGCCTGTCGCGTCGAGCACGCGCACATTGGTGAAGAGCATGCTGCCCGAGCCGTTTGCGTTCCAGCTATCGTCTGCCATAACAAGCCTCCCAACTTGCCGAGCGCGTAGTTCTACGCCCGATCGGAAATCCTCACCTATCAACCCGTCTCAAAAAATCGGCGAGCTTCGAGCTGCTTTCGCGCGGGCTTTCGACCGTGGCCCAGTGCCCGCACCGATCAAGCGAGGAGCATATGGCCCCCTTGATCTTGTCGGCAAGCGCCTGGCCGACGCCGGGTGGATTGACGGTGTCGGCGTCGCCGGTGACGAGCAGCGTCGGCGCCGAAATCCTTCTCGCATCGACAGCGGTTGCCTTGGCCAGCGCCTCGCAGGTGCGGGCATAGGATTCCGGATCCTGACGGGTGATCGATTCCCGCACGAAGGCGACGGCGGCCGGTGAAGCTTCCCTGGTGTGCGCCGAAATCGCATTGGCGACGATCTGGTCGGCAATGTCGGCGATGCCGCCCGAGCGCGCCAACCGGGCCCGGTTGCCGAGCCCTTGCCTGGTCGCCTCGGTCGGTTCCGCCAGGGCGCCGAACAGTGCCAGAGAGGCGACGAGTGAAGGCTGCGCTGCTGCAATCTGCTGGCAAACGATGGTGCCCATCGAATGTCCGACGAAATGCGCTGATGTGACCCCCATGCCGGCCATGGCGCGAATGACGGCCTCGCTCATGCCTTCAATGGTCAGCGGTTCGATCGGGCGCGGCGAACGGCCCGAACCCGGCAAATCGAGCCGGATGACGCGGTAGCCGGAAAGTGCCGCCATCTGCGGCTGGAACATGTTGGACGTGCCGCCGAGACCATGGACCATCACCACGGCAGTGCCTTCGCCCACGACTTCCGCAACGACGTGGCCAACCGTCACCGTCGTCATTGCACATGCTCCGCAAAGCGGTTTTCCAGCGTGCCGATGCCGTCGATCTCGATGCGCACGACGTCCCCAGCCTTGAGGTATCTCGGCGGATCGAAGCCAATGCCGACACCGACCGGCGTGCCGGTGGCGATGATGTCGCCGGGCCTCAGCGTGATGCCTTGCGACAGCGTGGCGATGATGGTCGGGATGTCGAAGATAAGCAGCGATATGCGGGAATCCTGGCGCAGGTCTTCGTTGACGAAACAACGGATGCCGGCGGTCGCCAGGTCGAGTTCGTCCCTGGTCACCGCCCATGGCCCCATCGGGCAGAATGTGTCCTGCGATTTGCCGATCAGCCACTGGCTGTACTTGCCCTGCAGGTCGCGCGCGGTGACGTCATTGACGATGGTATAGCCCCAGACGTGGTCGAGCGCGTTTTCCCTTGAGATGCCGCGCCCACCCTTGCCGATGATGACGGCCAGCTCCGCCTCGTAGTCTATGGCCGTCGAGACCGACGGATCGATCAGCACGCTGGCATGATTGGCGACGACCGATTCAGGCACCTTGGAAAAGATGATCGGATGCTTGGGGATGGCACCGGTGCCGGCGCTGGAATCGAAGCCGCTGCGGGCGAACTCATGCGCATGCTCGTGATAATTCTTGCCGACGCAGAAGATGTTGCGGCGCGGCTGCGGGATCGGCGCCTCGATCTCGACCTGCGCCAACGGGATCGGTGACAGGGTGCGCGGCACGCCGGCGCCATTGCGCTCGATCAGGGCCAGGATGCCGGATCTGGCCTGGTCGACGGAAATATCGAAAGGCGCGATTGTCTCAGCATCAAGATCGACAAGACCCACGCGACGTTCGCCGGCGATCGAAAAAGTCGCGACCCGCATTCCCATCCTCCCTGAACCAATACTGAGCCAATTCTTCGCTCTTTTGTTACACGCTATCGCCGATTGGTTTAGGCCGCAAGCGGAATCTAGACTGGTCATAGCAAAAAGGAATGCGGCTGTTGCGGCCGGCTCCGTTGGGATGCCGATGACGCGGCACGGTGGACGACAGCATCGGAAACTGCTAACGATGGTTCAATATTGGATCAGATAAAAGTTGCCAGGCATGCCAAAGCTCGTCGCCAACGATATCGCCTCGGCGCTGAAGAAACGGATCTCTTCCGGCGAATGGATCGAGAATGGCCGCATGCCGCCGGAGCGCGACCTGGCGAGCGAATTCGGCGTCGCGCGCAACACGGTGCGGCGCGCGGTGTCCTTCCTCGAGGATGACGGCACGGTGGTGCGGCATGTCGGGCGCGGAACGTTCCTGACCACCACCAATCCGGCGTCGATGGCGGCGGTTGTCGGCCGGATGGAAGGCACCAGTCCGGCCGACATGATGGAGATCCGGCAATTGCTGGAACCGGCAGCGGCGGCGTTCGCCGCCACCAATGCCAGCGCCATGGAACTCAACGCGGTGCGCGAGGCGCACAAGATCGCTTCGGAATCGCAGGACATGCCGACCTTCGAGCACTGGGACGCGGAGTTTCACCACCGCATCTTCGCGTGCTCGCGCAACGACTTCCTCAAGGAGATCCACAACCTGATGCGCATCCTGCGCAATCAGGCGCCATGGTTCGAAATGAAGAAGCGTTCCTTTTCGGAGGAACGCCGCGGCATCTATTGCAGCGAGCACCAGACCGTTCTCGATGCGCTGTTGCGCCGCGACCCCGAGAGCGCCAGCCAGGCCATGCTGGCGCATCTGCGGACCGTCGAGCGCAATCTGCTCGGACGGTAGCAACCGGAAATCGGGAGACGCAGATAGCTGCGCGGCTTTCCCGGTAAAGCCGCATAGCGTTTTCCCTTGGGAATTGCGTCGAAGAAATAGCCTTCAATAGGGAAGGCCGACATAGTTCTCGGCCAGCGCCGTCGACGCCGCCCGCGAATGGACGAGATAGTCGAGCTCGGCCTCCTGGATGCGCTGACCGAAGTCGCCGGTGTCGGGAAAACGATGCAGCATGGTCGTCATCCACCAGGAAAAGCGCACCGCCTTCCAGACCCGCGCCAGCGCCTTTTGCGAATAGGCGTCAATTCCTGCGGTTGATTTCTCGGCGTAGAAATCGCGCAGGCCGGCAAAGAGATAGCGCACGTCGCTGGCGGCGAGGTTGAGGCCCTTGGCGCCGGTCGGCGGCACGATGTGGGCGGCATCGCCGACCAGGAACAGCCGGCCAAAGCGCATTGGCTCCGCAACGAAGGAACGCAGCGGCGCGATCGACTTTTCGAAGGATGGCCCGGTGACGACGCTCGCCGCCGTCCGTTCCGGCAAACGGCGGCGCAACTCGTCCCAGAATCGGTCGTCGGACCACGCCTCGACGCGATCGCCCTCGGGGCACTGCACATAGTAGCGGCTGCGGTGCGTCGAGCGCATCGAGCACAGCGCAAACCCTCTCTCGTGATTGGCGTAGACCAGTTCATGATCGGCCGGCGGCACTTCGGCCAGCACGCCGAGCCAGCCGAACGGATAGTGCCGCTCGAAGGTTTTGAGCGCGCTTTCGGGCACCGATTTGCGGCTGATGCCATGATAACCATCGCAGCCGGCGATGAAGTCGCAGTCGATGCGATGGCTGACGCCGTCCCCGTCATAAGTGACGAAAGGTGCGGCGCCATCGAAATCGTGCAACGCGACGTCAGCGGCCTCATAGACGGTGACGAGCCCGGCCGCCTCGCGTTTGTCCATCAGATCATGCGTCACCTCGGTCTGGCCATAGACGGTGACATGCTTGCCGCCGGTGAGCGCCGACAGGTCGATGCGGTGCAAACGTCCGTCGAAAGCCAGCGAGATGCCCGAGTGCGGCAAGCCTTCGGCATGCAGTCTTGAAGCAGCACCAGCCTCTTCCAGCAGTTCGACCGTGCCCTGTTCGAGAACCCCTGCCCGCACGCGGCCAAGCACATGCTCACGGCTTGAACGTTCCAGAATGACCGTCTCAACGCCGATGCCGGCCAGAAGCTGCCCGAGCAGCAGGCCTGATGGTCCCGAGCCGACGATCATGACCTGGGTGCGCATCAGTGGCCGAGGCTTTCCACCTGGGCGGCCAGTTCGGCGGCAAGGCGCAGCGACGCCGCTGTCGCGACAGCCATCTGCGGCAACAACAGCCCCTCGAGCGTCCAAGCAGCGCCTGAGCGCTCCTGCTCATGAACGAGCGCCTGATGCATGCCGGAAAGCTGCGTGGCGTTGAAGCGGGCGAGCGCCACCAGCGCTTCGGCCTTCACCGGGTTCTGCTTGTGCGGCATGGCCGACGAGCCACCACCGCCGGAAAGCGCGATATCGGTCCCCCCTTGCGCCATCAGCGCAATATCCTGGCCGAACTTGCCGAGGCTGCCGGTCACCAGCGACAGCCAGCCGGCAAAGTCGGCGAGCGCGTCGCGCTGGCTGTGCCATTGCGGCGCGTCCGCAAGACCGAGTTTCGCGGCCAGTGCCGCGCGTACCGCCGCCCCTTCGTCGCCAAGCTTTTCCAGCGTGCCGGCAGCGCCGCCGAACTGCACCACCAGCAAGCGCCTGGACTGTTCCGACAATCGCTCCTGATGCCGCTGCAGCGGCGCCCGCCACGCCGTCACGCGATCCTGCACCTGAATGGGGATCGCCGGCTGCATGCGCGTCATGCCGGTCAGGGCCCTACCCCCAAAGCGTTCTTCGAGCGAGGTGAGCCGTATGATGGTTTCGGTCAGAAGCAGGCCGAGGTGCTCAACGACGGATTTCAGCCGCAGCGTCAGCCCGGTATCGACGACGTCCTGGCTGGTGGCGCCGAAATGCACTTTGTCGCCATGCGGTTCGCCGACCGTCATTCTGAGCTGGCGCACAAGTTCCGGAACCATGACGCCGTCCCTGGCGACGCCGGCCCGCAACAGGGACGTGTCGGGCCGGAACGAGCCCAGCGCCGCCATGATCGCGGCCGACGCATCCCTGGTGATGATCCCGTTCTCCGCCTCCACTTCGGCCAACGCGCTCTCGAACGCCAGCGCCGCCTCGATTTCTGCTTCAATGGAAAAATGCCTCGATGCCTCCTCGTCCCCGAGAAGGGCGGAGAGCAAGGGATGGTCGAAGGGCGATACGGTCATGTCCCGATTCTCCTGAGCATCAGCTGTCGAAGAAGACCGTTTCCTTCTCCCCCTGGAGATGGATATCGAAGACGTAGGTGTCGCCCTGACGCTCGGCGATCAGCGTCGGCACGCGAATGCGGTGCTCGATGCGCGCCAGGATCGGATCCTCAGCATTGGCCTTTTCCTCATCGGAAAAATAGAGCCGCGTGTGCAGGCCGAGATTGATGCCGCGCGCGACGATCCAGAGCGTGATGTGCGGCGCCATCAGGCGGCCATCGCCGAACGGAACGCGTCCCGGCTTGATCGTCTCGAAGGCGCACAGGCCGGTGTCCATGTCGGTCGGACAACGGCCCCAGCCCTGGAAATTCGGATCCGCGGCGCCGCGTATCTCGGCCGGCGAATTGTAGAGCCCATCGGCATCCGCCTGCCAGATCTCGATCAGCGCGTCCTTGAGCGGCGTGCCGGTGCCGTCGAGCACCCGGATCTTGAGACCGATGCGCTCGCCCCTGGTCTTGTCATTGACCATGGCCGCACCGAGGTCGGTCGGATAGACACCGCCGATGCCGCAGAAATTGGGCGTCAGTCCGATGTGGACGTAAGGTCCTGCGGTCTGCGAGGGGCTTTCCCGAAGCCGGTCGAGCGACTGGGCCATCAATTGCCCTCCAGCCGGTTTTCGAACAGCGAGGAACGCCGCCCGCGCAACACGATGTCGAACTTGTAGGCGCGCGCGTCGAAGGGGACTGTCGCCTGCATGTCGAGCGCGGCGATCAACGTCTCGATGGCGGCCTTGTCTGGAATGCCGCGCGCGATGGGGCAGCGCCAGATCAGCGGATCGCCCTCGAAATACATCTGCGTGATCAGCCGCTGCGCGAAGCCGTGGCCGAAGATCGAGAAATGGATGTGCGAGGGCCGCCAGTCGTTCGGCCCGTTCGGCCAGGGATAGGGGCCGGGCTTGACGGTGCGAAAGGCGTAGCCGCCATCATCGCCCGATATGGTGCGGCCGCAACCGCCGAAATTCGGGTCGAGCGGGGCCAGATAGCCGTCTTTCTTGTGGCGATAGCGGCCGCCGGCATTGGCCTGCCAGAATTCGAGCAGCGCGCCGGGCACGCCGACGCCGCGTTCGTCCAGCACCCGCCCATAGACGATGATGCGCTCGCCGATCGCGCTCTCGCCGGGCCTGGCGAAATTGTGGATCAGGTCGGCGTCGAGTTCGCCCAGCATGGCGTGACCGAATACAGGGCCCGATAGTTCCGACAGCGTGTTGTCGAAGGCAAGCAGCGCCTTCTGCGGCGAGCGCAGCACCGAGGTCTTGTAGTTCGGCGTCAGCGGCGGCGGATGCCATGTCCGGTCGCGCTGGAAAAAGGCGCCGGTCTCGGGCCTCCGGTTCGATCCGGATTCAACGGGCATTGTCGGCTCCGTCCATTTCCGAAAACACGTCCTTGGCGATCTTGAAGGCACGGTTGGCGGCCGGCACGCCGGCATAGATTGCGACATGCAGAAATGCTTCGCAAATATCCTCGCGCGTGGCGCCGGTATTGGCGGTGGCACGCACATGCATGGCGACCTCCTCATCATGGCCGAGTGCCGCCAGCAGCGCCAGCGTGACGATCGAGCGTTCGCGCTTGCTGAAGCCCGGCCGCGCCCACACCGTTCCCCAGGCCGCTTCGGTGATCAACTCCTGGAAAGGCTGGTCGAAATCGGTGGCGGCTATCTCCGCGCGGTCGACATGCCGGTCGCCGAGCACGGACCGCCGGACGGCGAGACCCGTCCGATATCTGGCGGCGTTGCCGGGGACTTCATCCATGAGTTTCCGCTCCAGGGGCAAGCGATGCGATAAAACCGCGGATCAGCGCGGTGAGCGCCTCGGGTTGCTCGACGCAAGGAATATGTCCGGCATCGCGGATGATCTCGAAGCGCGAGCCGGGGATCAGAGCGGCCAGCGAGCGGACAAGATCGGGGGGCGTCGAGCCATCCTGGTCGCCGGCGATGCAAAGCGTCGGCACCGCGATGCGGCGCGCGGCGTCGGTGAAATCCGCATCACGAACCGCCTTGCAGGTCCCCACGTAACCGGCCAGTGTCTGCCGGGTCATCATGTTCCAATAGCCATCCAGCTCGGCCCCCCGTGTCGTGTGGAAAGTGGGGGTGAACCAGACTTTCAGCACGCCATCGGCAATGGCCTGGATGCCCTTGCTCTCGACCGTCGCGATGCGTGTGTTCCAGCTCTCCGCCGTGCCGATCTTGTGCGCCGTGTCGCACAGGATCATGGCCTCGACGATCTCGGGGCGCCTGGCATAGAGCCCTTGCGCGACCATGCCGCCGACCGACAGGCCGCACAGCACGGCCTTCTCCAGCCCGAAATGGTCGATGAGCGCCGAGAGGTCATCGACATGATCGTCAATCGAGCCGATATCGCCGATGTCGGACAGCCCGTGGCCGCGCTTGTCATAGACCAGCAAGGGCATTTCCCCATCAAGCGCCGAGATCACGTCGTCCCAAATGCGGAAGTCGCTGCCGAGCGAATTGATGAACACAACCGGAGGCGCCTTGCCGCTTGCCCCGACATATCGGTGATGCAGCGTGATGCCGCCGATGGTGACGAATGGCACGATTTCGATCCTCCATCCCTACATTGCACAAGGCATTTGGTTCGGTAAAATGATATTTTGTGCCGTTTCATTAACTCAGGGGTTATCAGACCATGTCCGAAAGCCGCATCCGGTTTCGTCACCTGCAGGCGTTCCTGGAGGTCGCGCGACAGGGTAGCGTGGCTCGTGCCGCCGACTTCCTGCATGTCAGCGCGCCGGCGGTGACCAAAACCCTGCGCGAATTGGAGGAGGCGCTCGGTGTCGCCGTCGTCGAGCGTGACGGGCGCGGCATCCGGGTCACGAGGCTTGGCGAGATCTTCCTTGGCCATGCCGGCTCGGCGATTACCGCGTTGAAGCGCGGTGTTGATTCCGTTCGCCAGGACAGCGCCATCAATCGCCACCCGATCCGCATCGGCGCGCTGCCGACAGTGTCGGCGAAGGTCATGCCGCAGGCGATGAGCCTGTTCCTGAGGGAAGAAACCGGCGCCGCGATCAAGATCGTCACCGGCGAGAACGCCGTGCTGCTGGAGCAACTGCGCACCGGCGCGCTCGACCTCGTCGTCGGACGGCTGGCCGCACCCGAGAACATGACTGGCTTCTTCTTCGAGCACCTCTACTCCGAGCCGGTGCTGTTCGTGGTGCGGGCCGGACATCCGCTGCTCGAGCCAGGGGCGGACATCTTCGCCCGCCTCGACGAATTCCCGGTGCTGATGCCGACCCGGGAATCCGTCATCCGTCCCTTCGTCGATCGACTGTTCATCACCAACGGCATGACCGCACCGGCCACCGAGATCGAAACCGTCTCGGATTCCTTCGGCCGCTCCTTCATGCGCCAGAGCAATGCGGTGTGGATCATTTCGGCCGGCGTGGTGGCCAATGAGATCGCCAGCGGCGCCTTCGTCGCCTTGCCGGTAAACACCGAGGAGACCAGGGGGCCCGTCGGGCTGACGATGCGCACAGATACTGCCCCCTCGCCCGCCTTCATCATCCTGCTGCAGACCATTCGCGAAGCGGCAAGNGGCAAGGCAACTGAGGTGCTGGACCGTTCAAACAAGCCCGCCAGCCGGCTGGGGTTCTGACCGGGTGGACGCCAGTCGAGGCCGGCGTCGCCCTCAGGGCAAGCCTGTCGGGTCGAGATCGAAGACTCGTCCTCGATTTAGGATGTTCTTCGGGTCGAGCGCTGTCTTCAGCCGCCGCATCGTGGCGATTTCGGCGTCGCTGCGCACCAGATGCAGCCACTGCTTCTTGTCGAGGCCGATGCCGTGCTCGGCCGAAACGCCGCCGCCTGCCGCCGCCACGCCGCGATAGACAATGCCATAGGCCGCCGCCGGATCCGCGGTCATGACCTGATAATGCAGATTGCCGTCGCCGAGATGGCCGAAGACGTAGATGTCAGCGCCGGGGTCGACGGTATGGATGGCGGCGTCCGCTTCCTGCAGGAACGCGCTCATGCGAGCCAGCGGAATGCTGATATCGACGCCGATCAGGCCCTTCATCGAGAACAGGACGCGGTTGGCGTCCTCCCGCACGTCCCACAGCGCCCGGAATTCGCGCGGCGACTGCGACACCACCACATCGTCGATCACGCCATCCTCGACCGCCTGCATCAAAGCCGCGGCGAAGCGCTCGCCGTCGCGCTCGGGTTCGCTGCCCTGAATCTCGGCCAGCACATAGACCGGAGAGCCCGCCGGCAGCGGCGGCGGCAGCGCCATGCTGGCGACCATGACGTCATAGAGCGGCGCGAAATTCACCTCATAGGCGGACAGGAGCGGACCGAGCTTTTGCCGCAGCAACCCGAGCAAGGCGATCGCCGCCTCGAGCGAAGGGAGCGCGCAGAAGGCATTGACCTCTGACACAGGTTTCGGGTGCAACCTGAGCGCGGCGCGGGTGACGACACCGAGCGTCCCTTCCGAGCCGATGAAGAGCTGGCCGAGGTCGTAGCCGGAATTGTCCTTGGGCAGGCCTTTCAGCGAGGTGAGCACGCTGCCGTCGGCAAGCACGGCCTCCAGCCCCAGCACCTGCGCCCGGTACATGCCATAACGCAGCACGCGGATGCCGCCGGCATTGGTGGCGATGTTGCCGCCAATCGTGGCCGAACCGCGTGCGCCGATATCGACGCCGAACATCAGCCCCGCGCCGTCTGCCGCCTCTTGCACCGCCTGCAGCGTCGCGCCCGCTTCGGCAACGATGCTGGCGGCCTGCCGGTCCGGATCGGAAAGGCTGATCATGCGCTCCAGCGACAGCACGACCTCGCCCGGCTGCACGCGCGTGCCGCCAGCCAGCCCGGTGCGGCCGCCCTGGACGACAACCGGCTGGGAGAGCTCGTTGCACATGGCGAGAGCTGCCGCGACAGCCTTGGTGTCGCGCGGGCGCAGCACCAGCTCGGGCAGCATGCCGAGCTTGCCGTCGGGATCGTCGCGATAGCGCTGGTCGACATCGGAGCCGGCGAGGACGCCGCCCGCGCCCAGCCGAGCGCCAAGAGCGGACAGAAGTCGTTCCGTTTCGGGCGCCATCGGGCCTAGCTGCCTGCGTGGCGAAGCGCGTCGTCTGCATCCCTCGACCGGATGGCCCGATGAGTATCCTTGTCCAGCACGCTCGCCATCCTTCAATTGCAGCCCGCCGATCCTATTCGCGATCGTGTGCCGTGCAAGTGGTATCGGGCCTGCCCCAGGCCATGCTGGCATCGATCACGACAAGACGCGATCGATGCCCGAGCACTGTGTCAGCTTACTGAAGCTTGGCCTGCAGGGCGTTGACGTCGTCAGTGGTCATCTCGCCATCGGTGGTCACCTTGCCGTCGACGATTTTCCACAGCCGGAACGGGCCGGTGATGTCGCCATATTTGTCGAAGGCGACCGGACCGATGACGCCTTCATAGCGGATCGGCTTGCCGTCCTTGATCAGGCCGAGCGCCTTGGCGAACTCGTCCTTGCCGGCGAAGATCGGCGCGCCGGCAGGGTCGACAGCCTTGTACATCGCGTCCTTGATCTTGGCCGGATCCTCGGAACCGGCAATGGCGATGGCCAACCCGACGATGGCGCCGGCGTCATAGGAACGGTCGGCCGCCGGGTTCGACGGTTCGATGCCGGAGAACTCCTTGTAGTTCTTCATGAAGTAGTCGGTCGAGGCGGTCGGGCTGGTGCCCGACGAAGTGCCGTAGGCTTCTTTCAGATAATCGGCGCCAACGGACTCGATGAAGTCCGGGCTATTCATGCCGTCATTGAGCAGGAATTTCTGCACGCCGCCCTGCGAAATCCAGGTGCGGGCAACCGTCGCGCCATCGACCGGCGTGCTGACGAGATAGAGCCCGTCCGGCTCGCCGGCCATAGCCGCCGTGACTTCCGAGGCATAGCTCGACTGCTTCTCGTTGTAGGGCGTGTCGGAGACAATGGCGCCGCCGAGCGCTTTGTAGGCGCGCGAGAATTCGGCCACCATGTTGACGCCGAAGTCGTTGTTGACGTGGATGATCGACAGCTTTTTGAAGCCCTTGTCGATGGCGTATTTGGCTGCGGCGACGCCTTGCAGCGCATCCGAGGTGATGGTGCGGAAGAAGATGCCGTTGGTCTTACCGTCGCGGCCGAGCGCCGTCAGCGTCGGCGAGGACGAGGCCGGCGAGACCTGGACGATCTTGGCCGGTGCGGTGACCGAGGTCAGGATCGGTATCGACACCGAGGAGATGATGCCGCCGATGATGACCGGCACTTTCTTGACCTGAACCAGCTGTGTGGCGGCATCGACCGCGATATTGCCCTGGCTCTGGCTGTCGCGCGTGTCGGTCGCCAGATCGCAGCCGCGCACGCCGCCGGCAGCGTTGATGTCGCGGAAGGCCATCTCGACCGACTTGGCCCCGGCCTGGCCGTATTCGCCGGCCGGGCCGGTCAGTTCCATGACGAGGCCGACGGTGATCTTGCAGTCCGCGGCCTGTGCCGCGCCCGCCATTGTTACGAGGGCAAGTGCCGTGGTGAGTTGGAGTATCGTGTTTCTCATTGTTGTTCCCCTTGAGTTACTTGTTAAGTTACTTGGCTGTCTTTGATCTCTGGAGCCTGTTCAGCTTTCCGGCACCTGCAGCCAGGTTTCATGCAGATGTCGCCATTCGACGCCGTTGGGCGCCGATGAACTGATGGTGAAGACGGCACTCGACTGGCGACGGCTGTGCTTGCCCGCGCGCAGCTGCGCCTCGACATAGAAGACAACGATCGTGTCCGCGTCCTGCCAGCCGGGCCGGATGTCCTCGATCGAGATGGCAAAGCCGTCGTCGCAAATGGCGCGGCTGGAGCGGACATGATCGACGACCGCGGCGCGATCGAGCACCTTGCCATCCGGCGTGACCATGCTGAGGCCGTCGCCCATGACGCGTTCGAAGCGGGCGAAGTCCACCGTGTCGGCGCGGGCGGCGACGAACCAGTCGACGAAGAAGCGATGCAAATCGATCACCTCGGCGCTGGCCCTGGAAAACAGCGTCTGGTTGATTGCGCTCATGCCCGGCCTGCATTCAGATTGTAGTGCATGATCGAGCCGTGGCGGCCCTGGCGGTCGCGCTCCAGCGTGTAGACATCGCCCTCGACGCCAGGGCTTTGCGCGATGATGGCAGCAATCCGCGCCCGATCCTCGGCGTCAAGCGCGACATCCATGATTTTGGCATTGGCCAGCGCATGCGCCTGGTTGCGGGCTCCGACGATCACGGCCGCCACTTGCGGCTGCTGCAGCACCCAGGCGCTGGCGATGGTGGCGATGTCGACGCCGTGACGATCGCCGACGGCTTTCAGCGCCGCAAGCAGCTGCTGGAACAGGTCCCAGCCGCCAAAGTCGTCGATGATCAGCTTGTATTTGACCAGGGATCGGTTTTCGAGCGGCGTGGCTGGTTCGGCGGCACCAAGCCATTTGTCGCTGAGGAAGCCGCCGGCCACCGAACCATAGCAGAGAAAGCTGACGCCGTTCTTCACGGCGAGGCCAGCGAGGCTGTTCGCAGGCCGCTGGTCGAGAACCGAGTATTGCAGTTGCTGGCTGACCAGCGGGATGCCGGCGGCGAGGATTTCGGCCAGCCGCGGCGTGTCGAAATTGGTAGTGCCGAGATTGCGCACCTTGCCTTCGCGCCGGAGCTCGTCGAGCCAGCCCATCGCCTCGACATAGCGAGGCTGCGCATAGTCCCACCAGTGGAACTGAACGAGATCGAGCCGTTCGGTCTTCAGCCGCCGCAGCGACTGGTCGACGATGCCCCTGATGTAGTCGCGGCTGATGCCGGCCAGCCGCTCGAGGTCGGGCACCAGCTTGGTGTGCACCTTCATTCTCGCCGCAACGTCCAGTCCGCGCTCGCCGGCCAGCCGCAGGCGCGCTGCGCCGATCAGCTCCTCGACACCGGTGTAAATGTCGGCGCAATCATAGGTCCAGATGCCGGCATCGAAGGTGGCGATCAGGTCGGCTATTGCTTGGCTGCGGTCGATGGCGCCGTGCCCGCCGGCCAACTGCCAGCCGCCGCGGATGACGCGCGAAATGGTGTAGCCGGGCCCGAGTTCAAAGGTCTTGGCGGTCATGTCGGGTCATTCTCCTTCGGCAGCGGCACGGCCGTGGTTGCGGCATGACTGAACCGCCGCTTGGCTAGCCTGACGATCCGCAGCCGGCTGGCGCAATTGGGATCGGGACAGGCGATCTCGGCATCCGATGTCATCCAGTCGTTGGCATGGGTCGGGCGCTGCTTTGCCGCCAGCAGAGGCAGCACGGCGGCGAGTGAGTAGATCGAAAAACCCTGCCCCGCGGGCATCGACAACATCTCGCCCTTGAGCTCGAAATAGTCGCCGGCCTTGGCGCCGCAATAGATCGGCTTGCCCTCGGGGACGACCGCTTCGACGCGCAGATCGAAAAGCTCGAAACTGTCATCTGCCATGTCAGGCCTCCACCAGGCTGAAGGTGACGTCGCAGGCGCCATTGCGCCGGATGACGCCACAGGCGGCGGCGAAGTGTTCCCGCTCGTCGGCTCGCACCTGCGCCACCACACTGCCGGCAAGCCAGCCGATCGGGAACAGCAGGCGCGCCCCCGGACCGTAGTAGAGACCGATATCGAAAATCGCATTGGGATTGCCGCCCCACATGCGTGGCGGCACGTAAGAAAGCACGATGTCGCCCGGCTGTGGCGTCAGCGTCGCGTTCTCGCCCGGCAAGGGTCTGGCATAGGACTGGCCATCGAGATCGGCTGATGGAACCGGACAAGAAATCTCAGGCCCCGTCCACATGGCATGGATGCCGGGGACGACGCGTGGTGCGGCGAGATACGCCATGAGAAAAGCAGCGTTTTCCGGCGCCTTTTCAGGCAGCAGCAGCGCCGTCACGGAAAGCTTCGAGCGTGGCTCGGTGATCCTGATGGAAGTCATGTCTGGTCTTTCCCGGCGGTTTGCAATTTGCTGCGCAGGAAGGTGAAGGGCCGGCTGATGTCGGCGACCAGCGATGCGCGCGCTGCCTGTGCATCCTGCGTGGCCAGCGCCGTGACGATGCGGCGGTGATACTGGGCGGTGTCGACCTCGCCGGCCTCCGAGAAGGCATAGATGGCGACACGGATGCATGGCCCCGACTGCAGCCACAGGCTCTCGATCATCGGGATCAGCACCGCCGAGCCGCAGCAGCGATAGATTTCGAAATGGAAGCTCTGGTTGAGCGTCACCTCGCGATCGACATCCTTCTTGTGTTCCAGTGCCCGCATCTCGTCCCATTCGGCCAGAATGGTCTCGATGGCGGCGATCTTGCGCGGACCCATGCGGGCGGCCGCGAGCGCGATTGCCTCGCCCTCGATCAGGATGCGGGCGCGCAACAGATCATCGATGCGCTCCAGCGTGATTGGCGGCACGCGCACCGACCGGTTGGGCAATGCTTCCAGCGCCTTTTCCGTGATCAGCCGGCCGAGCGCCTCGCGCACCGGCATGGTTGAGGTGACCAACGCATCGGCCAAGCCACGTATGGTCAGCACCTGGCTCGGCTCGAACAGGCCGCCGATCAGGGCGCGACGCAGCTCCGAATAGACGCGATCCTGCACGGTTTCGCGGCCGACCGGCGCAAGCTGGGCAGCGATCGCCTCGTTGTTCTTTTCGATGGCAGCCTTTTGCATGGAATTCCGATCTCGGCCGGTTTTCGGCTTGCGGACGAAATTAAAGCCGAATAGCGTGATCAACGCAAGTGTGATCACAAATCAAAAATCAGGAGACGGCGACGATCGTCTTCGGCCAGAGGGTTCGATGAGCGAGGCAGCAGAACGGCGAGAGCACCGTGCACCGGTTCTGATGGCAAGGAATGTCGTCAGGCGGTTCGGCGGCCTCGTCGCCGTCAACGATGTCTCGTTCGATGTCAAAGCGGGCGAAATCCTCGGCCTGATCGGCCCGAACGGCGCCGGCAAGACGACGATGTTCGATCTGCTCGCCGGCAGCCTATTGCCGACCAGCGGCGACATCCTTCTCAACGGCGCCCGCGTCTCGGGCGAAGCGGCTCATCTGCGCATCGGACGAGGCCTTGGCCGAACCTTCCAGATCCCGCGTCCACTTCCCAATCTGACGCTGATCGAAAACATCATGCTGGCAGCCCAGGGCCAGGCCGGCGAGAAGCTGCTCGCCAATTTCGTCACGCCATGGCGGGTGGCGGCGCAGGAAAGAGCGGCCAGGACCAAGGCGCTCGAACTTCTGGAACTCGTTACCCTCACCCACCTCGCACGGGAGCCGGCGCGCGTGCTTTCCGGCGGTCAGCGCAAGTTGCTCGAACTTGCCCGCGTCATGATGGCCGACCCGGCGATCATCCTGCTCGACGAGCCGGCGGCCGGCGTCAATGCTACGCTGCTCGAAGTCATCATCGACCGCATTCGCGACATCAACAAGCGCGGCATCACCTTCCTTTTGATCGAACACAACATCGACATGGTGACGCGGCTCTGCCACCGCGTCCTGGTCATGGCGAGCGGCCAGTTGCTCAGCGAAGGCACGGCGGAAGAGGTCGCCCGCGACCCGCGCGTCATCGAGGCCTATCTCGGGGGCACGGCATGAGCGAAGCGGTCCTCGATGTCCGTAATCTCGAAGCCGGTTATGAACCAGGCGTGCCGATCGTGCGCGGCGCCTCGATCACCGTCGGCAAGGGCGAGATCGTCGTCGTGCTCGGCCCCAACGGCGCCGGCAAATCGAGCTTCATCAAGGCGATCGCCGGCCTCGTGCCGATCACTGGCGGCTCGGTTTTCCTCGACGGCAAGGACATCACCGCGGCACCTGCCCACACCATGGTTCGGCTTGGCCTGGCTTTCGTGCCGCAGACCGAAAACATCTTTCCGCTGATGTCGGTCGAGGACAATCTCAAGGTTGCCTGCGGCATCCTCGAACGGCGCGAAATCCCCGCCCGCATCGAGGAAATGTATGCAGCCTTTCCCGACCTCGTCCGCCAGCGCCGCACCGCCGCCGGCAATCTGTCGGGCGGACAGCGGCAGATGCTCGCCGTCGCGCGGGCGCTGATCGTCCACCCCAAGGTGCTGGTGCTCGACGAGCCGTCGGCCGGCCTGTCGCCGAGATTCGTCTCGATGGTGTTCGAGATGCTGGCCGGCATCCGCAAATCCGGCGTCACCATCCTGCTTGTCGAGCAGAACGCCAAGGCAGCGCTTGCCATCGGCGACCGTGCCTATGTGCTGGTCGAAGGCAAGGACCGGCACGAGGGTGTCGCCTCCGATCTGTGGAACGATCCGGTGGTGGCCGAACTCTATCTCGGCCAACGTCCGCTCAAATCCGGAGGAGGCGCGGCATGAGCCTGCAATTTGTCGTCGACGGATTGCTGACCGGTTCGATGATCGGCCTGGGCGCCATCGGCGTGACGCTGACCTATTCGATCCTGCGCTTCTCGAACTTCGCCCATGGCGACTTCATGGCCTGGGGCACCTATGCGACACTGGCCGTGGTCAGCGCCATCGGCGCGATGTTCGGCAAGGTGGCGCCGATCGCGCCGCTGTCCTTCGGCTGGCCGCTGATCATCGCGCTGATTGTCGGCATGGCATTCACCGCGCTGTTGGCGCTCCTGCTCGACAAGGTGCTGTTCGCGCGGCTGCGTTCGCAAGGCCAGGCGATCATCGTGGTGATGGCGAGCTTCGGCGCCTCGATGGCGCTTAGAAGCTTGCTCGAATTCACCTTCACTTCTCGGCCGACCTATTTCAGCCGGGCGATCCAGATCGCCATGCCGGTCGGCTTCGGCATTCGCATCACGCCCGACCAGATCGCGTTGCTGTTGCTGACGGCAGTGCTCGTGCTCGGCGTGCATCTGTTGATGACGCGCACGCAGACCGGCCGCGCCATGCAGGCGCTGAGCCAGAACGCAGCACTGGCCCGCATCGTCGGCATCGACGTTGCCAGCGTGGTGCGCGTCACCTGGATCATCGGCGGGGCACTCGCCTGCGTCGCCGGCGTGATGATCGGCATTCTGGTGCAGATCCGCCCCTTCATGGGCTTCGACATGCTGTTACCCATGTTCGCCGCCGCGATCCTCGGCGGCATCGGCAGCATCCCGGGCGCGGTGCTCGGCGGGCTGATCATCGGTCTCGCCGAAGCCGGCGCGGTGCAGCTGGTCGGCGCGGAATGGCGCGCCGCGGTCTCCTTCGTCATCCTGATGGCGGTGCTGTTCGTCCGGCCGATCGGCCTTTTCGGTGTGAGGGAACGCTGATGGACCTCGTCGGCTACGGCGCCTTCTTCCTGACCACCGCGCTGATCTTTTCGCTGGTCACGCTGGGGCTCAACCTGCAGTGGGGGCTGACCGGCCTGTTCAATGTCGGTCTCGCCGGCTTCGTCGCCATCGGCGCCTATACATCGGCACTGCTGACCACACCGGACGATGCCGCGCGGCTTGGTGGTTTCGGCCTGCCGATCCTGGTTGGCTGGGCGGGTGCCATGGTCGTCGGCGGCATTGCCGCGGCGCTGACCGGCATGGCCACATTGCGCCTTCGATCGGACTATCTCGCCATCACCACATTCGGCGTCGCCGTGGTCGTGCAGCTCGTCGCGCTCAATGCACAGAAGCTGACCGGCGGCCCGTTCGGCATCGGCTTCATTCCGCGCCCCTTCGGGAGCCTGGCCGAGACGCCGCTGCTGTTCAACCTGTCGAACCTTGCCGTGGTCGCGGCAGTGACGCTGATCGCCTATCTCGCCCTGGAGCACCTGTCGCGCAGTCCGTGGGGACGCGTGCTGAAAGCGCTGCGCGAGGACGAGCGGGCAGCGATTTCGCTCGGCAAGAGCGCGCGCTTCTACCGTGTCCAGGCCTTTGCGGTCGGCGGCGCCATCATGGCACTGGCGGGGGCGCTGCAGGCGCATTTCACCGGCTTCATCGCACCGGACAACTATCTGCCGATCCTCACTTTCCAGGTCTGGGTGATGCTGATCGTCGGCGGCTCAGGCAGCAATCTCGGCGCGGTGATCGGCAGCATCCTGGTGTGGGGGATTTGGGCTGGATCCGGCACGCTCACCAGCGTGCTGTTCCCGCCAGAGCAGCAGGCGCGCGCGGCCTCGCTGCAGATCGCCGCCATCGGCGTCATGCTCTGCGTGATCTTGCTGATCCGGCCGAACGGATTGCTCGGCGACAGGCCACGGCGGCCGCGCTTCGACAAGCGAGCGAAAGCGGCCGCGGCCAAGAGCAGTTCAGGGTCATGAACGCGATGGCCCGGCAGGAGGCGCAAGGCGTTTCGCTCTGGCAGGCCGTCAGCCGAAACCATCGCCAGCGGCCGGCGCTGCAAGGCGAGCTCGTTGTCGACCTCGCCATTGTCGGCGGCGGTTTCTCGGGTCTTTCAACCGCGCTGCACGCGGCCGGGAAAGGGCTCTCGGTCGCCATTCTCGAAGCCGAATTCATCGCCTGGGGCGCGACCGGCAGGAATGCCGGCTTCGTCGTGCCGAACTTCGCCAAGATGGATCCGGAAAACATCCTTGCTCATCTTGGCGCCGAGCGAGGCAAGAGACTGATCAATTTTGCCGCCGGAAGCGCCGATCTGGTGTTTGGCCTGATCAGGCAACATGGCATCGATTGCGACGCCGTGCAGAGCGGCTGGATCCAGCCGGCGCATTCGCCCGCGGCGCTGGAAAAGGTCAAATCCCGCGCCGAACAATGGGCGCGGCGCGGCAGGCCCGCGGTTACCTTGGACCGTCAGGATGTCGAGGCGCTGACGGGCGCGCGCGGCTACCTCGGTGGCTGGATGGATCGTTCGGGTGGCGTGCTCAACCCTGTCGCCTATGCGCGCGGCCTGGCCGATGCGGCGGAGAAGTCCGGAGCGAGGATTTTCGAACGAACACCGGTCACCACGATCGATCGCGTGGCTGATGGCTGGACGCTGAAAACGCCGTCGGGATCGGTGCGCGCCGGCAAGGTGCTGATCGCCACCAATGCCTATGGCGCGTCGCTCAATCCGCTGCTGCAGCGAACCTACTTTCCGCTGAAGGTTTTCCAGATCGCGACTGGACCCCTGCCGCTCGAAACCCGCACACTTCTGCTGCCGGGAGGACAGGGCGTCGGCGACACCAGGCGCAATCTCTTCACCTTTCGCTTCGACGCCGACAACCGGCTGATCAGCGGCGGCATGCACATCTTGAGCGCCGGCGCCGACACGCGCGTGCCGCAGACAATCTGGCGGCGGCTCGCCAGGCATCTCGATCTGCCGGACCTGCCGCCGCTTGCCTATAGCTGGTCGGGAATGGCCGCCGTCGAACCGGATTTCCTGCCGCATCTCCTGGACCTTGGGCCGGGCCTGATCGCCGGCCGCGCCTGCAACGGGCGCGGCATTGCCATGACGACGGCTATGGGCAAGGTGCTGGCCGACTGGGCCGCCGGCGCCGATGCGCGTGACCTGCCGCTACCGTTCGCGCTGCCGGCACCGATCCCGTTCCATGCCGTGCTGCGGCATGCGCCCAACATGCTGCTTGGCTGGAGCATGCTGCGCGACCGGATGGACGAGAGGGGATAGGTCGTCGACCGTGCCTGGACGCGCGGATCAGTCGGCCGTGCGCAGACTTTCGGAGAGAACCGCGGCAGCCGCCGCGATGTCTTGCTCAAGGGAGGCCCGAACGGCCGGGCCATTGCGCTGCTCCAACGCGCCAACAATCCTGCGATGCGCCTCGTTCGACTGCGGGATGTAACGGTCGGCCTGCATCAGCAGCTTCAGATAGGGCCCGACCCGACCCCAGAGGTCCCGGATCATGTTCAACAGGATCGGCGCGCCGGCATGCTGGTAGATGGCGAAATGAAAGGCCTCGTTCAACGAGAGATACGCCCTGGCATCTCCCGCATCGATGGCGCGCTGCATGCCGGCGAGCATGGCCTGTACGTCGATCAGGCCGCTTTCGCTGATCCGCGACGCGGCCATCTCACCCGCCAGCCCTTCGACGGCGATGCGGATGCGCGTCAGTTCCTCGAAAGCGGGTGCCGACAGCAAGGGCACGATGACCGAGCGGTTGTTTTGCATTTCGAGCAGGCGCTCGGCGACGAGCCTTTGCAGCGCCTCGCGGATCGGCGTCGTCGATATGCCGAAGGTCTCGGCAAGTTTGCGGATGACCAGTGTCTGGCCCGGGCTGAAACCGCCTGAAATCAACTCCTGCTTGAGAGCGCCATAGGCGCGATCGTTCAGGGTTTGATGTTCGAGCTTCAGCATGCGCGGCCGCTCACCATTGCGACAAGGCGCGATCGAGCGTTTCGGCCAATTGCTCGGCATTGTCCCTGGCAAATGGCAAAGGCGGCCTGATCTTCAGCACATTGCCGCGCGGGCCGCAGGAGGAGATCAGCACACCGTCCTCGCGCATGACTTCGACGACCGCCGCTGTCTTGGTGGCGGCCAGCGCTTCGTCGCCCTCCGCCGTGAGCTCGACGCCGAAATAGAGGCCGTTGTGCCTGACGTCGGCAACCATGCCGTGCCGGCTCCGCAGCGCGCGCAACAGCTCCCCGGTGTAGGCGCCGACATTGTGCGCGTTCTCGATCAGCCCCTCGCCTTCGATCACGTCGAGCACGGCGATGCCGACGGCGGCCGCCACCGGATTGCCGCCGAACGTGTTGAAGTAACCGGTGTTCGAGCCGAAGGATGCGACTAGCTGCGGCCGCACGATCACCGCGCCCATCGGATGCCCGTCGCCGATCGGCTTGCCCATGGTGACGATATCGGGCTCGATGCCGTAATTGGCGAAGCCCCACATGCCCTGGCCGAGCCGGCCGAAGCCCGACTGGACCTCATCGGCAATGACAATGCCGCCGGCCCTCCTGACGTGGTCCGCCGCCTCGCGCATGACAGCCGCATCGGGGAAGAAAATGCCGTCGCTGGAGAAGGCCGAGTCGAGAAGCAGTGCCGCCGGACGGATGTTTTGCGCACGCATGTCCTCGATGGCGGCGGCGACATTTTTGGCGAAATCGCGCGCGGCGCGGCCGTGGTCGCGAAACGTGTCCGGCGCTGCCACAGTCCGATGCTGCGCGGGCACGCCCTTTGCCCCGACCGCCGCCGGCGATAGCTGCGCGGTGGCGATCGTGGCGCCGTGATAGGCGAAGTCGGTGATGATGACGCCGGTGCCACCGCTGGAATGCTGGGCAATACGGATGGCGAGATCGTTGGCCTCGCTGCCGGTGCAAGTGAACATGGCGTGCCCGAGATGGGCCGGAAGCATGCCGAGCAGTTTTTCAGCGTAGTCGAGGATGATCTCGCTGAGATAGCGCGTGTGGGTGTTGAGCGTGGCGGCCTGCCCCGATAGCGCCTCGACGACGCGTGGATGGCAGTGTCCGATCGAAGCGACATTGTTGTAGGCATCGAGGAATTTGCGGCCCTGCGCATCATAGAGCCAGACGCCGCTGCCGCGCACGAGATGGATCGGGTTGCGGTAAAAGGCGCGGTAGGTCGGGCCAAGCAATCTGGCGCGACGTTCGAGCAACGCGCGCTCTTGCGCCGAAGCGCCGGCATCGGCAGAGGCATTGGCGGGCGAGGACTGGGACACGAGCATCTACTCCGGATTGGAATGGTCGCTGAAATAGCGGCGGGCCTCAGTGGACGACAGACCGTCCAGCCGTTCGAGCGACGACCAGACCTCGGTCATGAGGCGCAGCACATAGTCGCGCTTGGCCGGGAATCGTTCCGCTTGCCAGCTGGCGATGTTGGCAATCAGCGCAAGGCGCGCACGGATCAGATCGAAAAGAATGCCGATCTCTTCGCCCTCCAGTGGCTGCACGGATTGATAGCCGGCGACAAAGCGCGCGGCGGGTGCCAGCGGGTGACCTTCCGCCGGCCAGCGGTAGACGGCGCCGATGGCGAGATCGCAGATGAGCGGTGAATGGATCATGTCGCCGAAATCGAGAATGCCGCTGACGACCTCCGGCCGCGAAGCGTCCATCACCACATTGTAGGAATTCATGTCGTTGTGAACGATCTGCGCACGCAGGCTTGGAATGACCGGCGCCGCATGCTCCTCGAAGGCGTCGATGACGCGCTCGACCATGGCCCGGTGGCCCGCATGGGGGATATGCGCCAGCATCGGCCGCGTCTTGGCGACCTTGCGGATATCCCAGAGCAAGTCGCTGCCGGCCGCCGGATGGAAGAAACCGCGCAGTGCGCGGCCAAGCCGCGCCAGAAAGATGCCGAGGTTGCGATCCTGCGCCGCTGAGGTCGGTGAGCGCGAAAGCAATTGGCCGGGCAGATAGGTGACCAGCCGGACGATGCGCGGCGCCGATCCACCGACGCTGACCGTGAACTGCGCTTCGCCCTCGAGGTTTTTACGCACCGAGGGAACCGGCAAGATCGGGTCGACCGCAACGATATGGTCGAGCGCCTTGTTCTGGAAATCGGTGAAGGTGGACTCTTCCGCCGGATGGGAAACCTTGAGGACGAACTCGCCCTCGCCGTCGGTCTGGATATGGAAATTGTGATCGCGTTCGCCGGGCAACGGACGCGCGCTGCCGGCGATGCCGTAGTGCCGGCGCAAGATGGCAAGCGCGTCCTCGGGGGAAACATCCGGCGCATCCTCGGCAAGCGTTTCGCCGAATGCATCGGGTACAGCCGCGTTCATGATCTCACCTTCGGATCGATCGGCTCAAGGCCGCACCAGTCGGCGATGAACAAGGCAATCGTCTGGGTAACTTTGCGCACCGAGTCCAGATCGACGGCCTCGTCATAGCCATGCGGCATGCGGCAGATCGGACCATAGACGATCGCCGGCGTGTCGGCATAGAGGCCGAAGAAGCGTGCATCCGTGGTCGCCGAGGTGACGTGCTCGGTCAGCGGCTCGCCCCACACGGCGCTATGGCTGCGGCGCAGCACGGCTTCCATCTCGTCGGCGCCTTCCAGCACATAGCCTTCGGCCATGAAGCCGTTGTAGGTCATCCTGGGCGGGCGGTTGGCGAGGAACGGATCGGCACGGGCCGCATCGGCGATGCAGGCTTCGAGCTCGGCCCTGGCTTCTTCAAGCTTCTGGCCGGGATAGGTGGCGACCCGCATCTCGAAGACGCAGCGCGCCGGGACGCTCGATGTCCACTCGCCGCCTTCGATCTTGCCGAGATTGAAGCGGATCGGATGTGGATGGTCGCAGAAATGCGGATCATCGACCTTGCGCGCGTTCCAGACGATTTCGAGCTGCTTCAGCGCCTGAATGATAAGGAATGCCTTTTCGATTGCGTTGGCGCCAGCGGAAAAGGCCCCCGACGCATGCTGCGGATCGCCATCGACCTCGACCCTGAACCAGATCGGCCCGACCTGTGCCCGCATCAATCGAGGTTCCAGCGGCTCGGGTATGAAAGCGGCATCGGCGCGGTAGCCGCGCTGCAGGCAGGCGAGCGCGCCATTGCCGGTGCATTCCTCCTCGACCACCGACTGCAGGAATAATTTTGCGGCGGGCTGGTAACCGAGATTGCGCAATGCGGCCAATGCGTAGAGGCAGGCCGACAGGCCGGCCTTCATGTCTCCGGCGCCCCGACCATGCATCCAGCCATCCTCGATCGCCGGATCGTAGGGATCGCGCAGCCAGCGGTCGAGCGGTCCCGTCGGCACCACGTCGATATGTCCGTTGAGGATCAGCGAGCGGCCGGTCGCGTTTCGCGGCGTGTGGGTGGCGACGACATTGAAGGCGTCGTCATACGAAACCGCAACCGGTGAAAAACCCGGCAGGTCGCGAATAGCATCGACATCGACGCGCCACATGTCGACCTCGTAGCCATCGGCCTCATAGGCGGCCGCCATGAACGATTGGGCGGCATGTTCCTCGCCGCGCTGCGAAGGAAAGCGCACGAGATCCTGCAGAAACGCGACCTGCCGGGCGAAGCCATCGTCGACCGCGCCCAGAATGGCCTCGTCCGAAATTCGCTCAGGCATTATATTCCGCTTTCATCTGAATGGTGTATCATATCTCATATACCGTCTCTCGCAAATGCAAGAGACTGGTGGGGCAAACTTATGACCCACATTCCGAAACACTTGGCAGGAGCGCGGAATTGGCATCAGCTTAGCGCATGCCGCGAAAGCCGCGAGGCGAAAATCGAGGACAGATGCTGGTCACCGAAGGCACGTTGCCGGATGAAGTCACCGATCTCTCGGCCGGTTACCGGCGCGTGCCGGCCGGCAGGATCATCAATGCGGTGACATGGATGGAGGCGCGCGCGCCGGTGCCGAGCCTTGCCCAACCGCTGGCCATGACCCGGATCACCGAGCCCGACTGCGCCTCCTACCGCACGATCTTCCTGGAAATCGGGGCTCCCTGGCTCTGGGATCGCGCCGCCGAAATGTCGGATCCCGAAATCGCCGCGCAATTCGCCGACCCACGCCACCATCTCTATTACGGCCATGATGAAGACGGCGGCCATGTCGGCATGGTCGAATTCCGCGTGGCCGACGATGACGAGATCGAGATCACCTATTTCGGCCTGTTCCCCTCCTTGACCGGCCGAGGCTTCGGCAAGCGACTGATGGCCGGCGCACTCGATCAGGCATGGCGCCTCGCCCCCGGCCGCGTCTGGCTGCACACCAGCAGTTTCGATCACCACAGCGTCATCGGTTTCTACCGCGCTTGCGGGTTCGAGCCCTATGCGGCCGGTTTCGAAATTACCGACGATCCCCGGATCAAGGGAACCCTGCCGCGCGAAGCGGCCCCGCAAATCCCGTTGATCGAAACGGAATGGGTGCCCGGCGCCAGATGAGACAGCCTCCGCAACCCGCCAGCCAGGCATCGCCGCATCATCGCCGGTGGGTGCGGCGCGAGAGCATCCTGTCAAGGCTGGAGCGACATGTCGGCATGCGCATCGTGCTGTTCGCCGCGCCCGCCGGCTTCGGCAAGTCGACAACGATGGCGCAATGGGCCGCGGAACTCGCGCGCCACGGCCGGTTGACCGCATGGCTGTCCTGCGAGGCGACGGACAATGACGAAGGCGCCTTCCTGTCGCATCTGGTGGGGGCGCTGCGCCACCTCGTCCAGAACCCGGCCGAGCTCGACCTCGCCTTCCAGTCGAGCCCGATCCCGCAGCTCGAGGTGGTGCTCTCTGCACTTGTCGCGGGTTTTGCGGCGCGCGACGCGGAGATCACGCTGTTTTTCGACGACTACCACGTCATCGAAACGGAGGCGGTGAAGCGTTTCATGGAGCGCCTGACGCGGCAGGCGCCCGCCAACGTCGCCTTCGTCATCGGTTCGCGCAACCTGCCCGACCTGCAGCTCGGCAAACTCAGGGTGCTTGGCGACGTTTTCGAAATCGGTCCGGACGATTTGCGCTTCGCCTCGTCCGAAGCCGAAGCCTTTTTCAACGACAAGCTGGGCCTGAGCGTCAGCAGCGGTACCGTCGAGGCCTTGTGCTCGCGGACCGAAGGTTGGGCCGCCGGCCTGCAACTCGCCTCGCTGTCGCTCAGTGCCGCGCATGCGCCCGAAACCGTCCTCGGCAATTTCACCGGCGCCAACCGTAACGTCGCCGACTTCCTGATGGGCGAAGTCTTCCTCGGGCTGCCGCCGGCCCTGGCGAAGTTTCTGCTCCACAGTTCGATCTTCGAGCGCTTCAGCGCCGAGGCCTGCCGGGCAGTCTTGCGCGTGGCGGACGCCGAGGCCGATATCGCCGAGATCGAGACCCGCAATCTCTTTCTCGTGCCGCTCGACGAGGAGCGGCGCTGGTTCCGCTACCATCACCTGTTCCGCGACTTTCTCAGTCGTGAAATGGAACGGCGCGCGCCCGAGATGATCGCCCCGCTGCACCTGGCCGCCGCCGAATGGTTCGGCGAACGCAAGATGCTGACCGAGGCGATCGGGCATGCGCTTGCCGCCGGCGACCAGGCCCGCGCGGCGGTGTTCATCGAGAACAATGCGCTCGAGCTCATCGCCCAGTGCCAGCTGCTTTATGTGCGCCAGTTGCTGGCGCTGCTGCCGAGAAAACTGGTCGACCAGCGCATCCGGCTGCAACTCGTCGTGTTATGGCTGGCGGTGCACTCAAGCCAGCCCGAGATTGCCCAGCAGACGCTCGCCAATGCGCGCAAGCTGATCGAGACCGGGCCGACGGACGGCAAGGATCCGGGCACGCTGACCGGCACCACGATCGAGGCCGAAATCGCAGTCCTGGATGCCGCCGTGCACAGCACGCTGGAACGGTTCGAGGACGCACGCGACACCGCCTTGGCCGCCCTGCGCGTCATCGCGCCCGATGCCTGGTTCATGGAAGGCGCGACGGCCAATGTCATCGGCTACAATCTCTACGCACTGGGCGATCTCGAGGGCGCGCGGGCGGCGGCGGACGCTGCGCGCAAGGCGCATGAGCGAAGCGGCAGCCTGCTCGGCGTCACCATCGCCAATTGCTACATGGCGGTGATCGAGCGCTCGGCCGGCCGCCTGCCCGCCGCCGAACGGCTGCTGCGCAACACGATCATCGAGGCCAGGACTCGGATCGGCGCCAACTCCTATGCCGAGGCCCTTGCCGGAACGCTGCTTGCCGAACTCGCCTACGAGACCAACGCCTCCGGCGAGGCACTGACCCTGGTCGAGAATCTTGGACCGCTGATCGAGGGCGCCGCGGTCATCGTCTATCCCCTTGCCAGCGTGCCGACCTATGCCCGCGTGCTGCAGCTGACTGGTCGCGCAGACGCAGCGCTCGACATGCTGGAGCGCGTCTACCAGCGTGTGCGCGGCTCCGTCTATCGCCGCCTCGCTTCGGTATTGGTGCATGATCGTATCCGGCTGCTGCTCGACCAGAACCGCGTCGTCGAAGCCCGCGCGCTGCTGAGTGAGCATCGCCGTGAAAGCGCTGAAACCGCGCCTACTGTCGCCAACGAATTCGAGTTCTTCGCCGAGGGCCGGCTGCTTACCGCGGAGAAATCCCACGCAGCGGCGGCGGCGATTTTCGACGCGTTGCTGGAACGAACGAAAAACAGCGGACGCATGCGCCGCCACATCCTGGCGCTGATCCTGCGCGCCAAGACCACCGTCCATGACCAGCGCGAGACCGACCGTCACCTCCTCGAAGCGCTGCGCCTTGCACAGCCCTCCGGCTTCATCCGCTCCTTCGTCGACGAGGGCAGGCCTGTTGTGGAAGGGTTGATGCGGCTGCGCGCCGCGCAGGCAAAGACCGACCCTGCCCTGTCGGCCTATGCAACGCGCATCATCGACGCGGCACAGACGATGCCTGTGGCGACACGCAAGCCGGCAGCACCGACGGCCGAAAAAGAACAGCTCACCCAGCGCGAGGCCGAACTGCTGCGCTGCCTGTCTGAAGGCATGTCCAACCGCGATATCGCGGGTGCGCTATCGGTGAGCGAGACGACGGTGAAATGGCATTTGAAGAACATTTTCGGCAAGCTCTCGGTGTCGAACCGCGTGCAGGCGGTGCGCGCGGCGCAGGCGGCCGCGGACCTCCGTCCCCCTCCGAAAGGAGGGGCATGAACATCTGGTGCAGCCCCCTCTTTGGGGTCGGGCCATGGGATCGTTAGCCTGCTAGCGTCGTCCTGCTCCTAGAGGACGATTGCCTATGGCGACAGGCTATGTTTTTCACGAACAGCTGATGTGGCATGACACCGGCTCCAGCGCCGACATGATGCCACCCGGCCGTTTCGTGGAGCCCGGCCGGCACCTGGAATCGCCTGGATCGAAGCGCCGGCTGAACAACCTGATCCAGGTCAGCGGCTTGGCACGCCATCTGGTGCCGATCCTCGCCGAGCCGGTGACAGTCGAGGATCTGCTGCGCGTGCACACGCAGCGCCATGTCGACGACATCAGGACGCTCAGCGAGCGCGGTTCCGGTTTCGCCGGCCCGCAGGCGCCGATCGGCCTCAACAGTTTCGACATCGCGCTCCTGTCCGCCGGCACCACCTATGCGGCGATGCGCGCGGTGCTGACCGGCCGCGTCGACAATGCCTATGCGCTGGCTCGGCCGCCGGGGCACCATGCCGAGCCCGACCAAGCGATGGGCAACTGCCTGTTTTCCAACATCGGCGTGTCGGTGCGCCGGCTGCAGCATGAGGGCTTGCTTGGTCGCGCGGCGATAGTGGACTGGGACGTTCATCACGGCAACGGCACCGAGACGGTGTTCTATTCCGATCCGTCGGTGCTCACCATTTCCCTGCACCAGGACAATCTGTACCCGACCGGGCGCGGCGCGCTGGCCGACAATGGCAAGGGCGCCGGCGAAGGCTATAACATCAACATCCCCCTGCCCGCCGGCAGCGGCACGGGCGCCTATGAGGCGAGCTTCGATCGCGTCGTGGCGCCGGCGCTACGCGCCTTCAAGCCTGACCTCGTGATCGTCGCTTCCGGTTTCGATGCGTCGGGATTCGATCCGCTCGGCCGCATGATGCTCAACAGCGAATGCTTCCGGCGCCTTGCCGCGCGCATGGTCGCCCTGGCCGCCGAGACGTCGGACGGACGCCTGATGATGACCCATGAAGGCGGCTACTCCGAGGGCTATGTGCCGTTCTGTGGTCACGCCGTCATCGAGACGCTGGCCAATCACCGGACCGAAGTGGTCGACCCGCTGTCGGACCATATCGACGAATGGGCCGGGCAGGAATTGCAGCCGCACCAGGCTGCGGTGATCGACGCCGCCGAGAGCCTGCTTGCCGGCCTGCGTCAACGCCTCGCAAGTGCTGCCTGACGCGATGGATTTCCTGATCACCACCCTCCTCAACGCGCTGACGCTGATCAGCATCCTGATGCTGGTCGGGCTCGGACTGGCGATCAGCTTCGGCCTGATGAACGTGACCAATCTGGCGCATGGCGAGTTCGTCACCGTCGGAGCCTTCGCGGTCTATTTCGTTCAGAGCGTCGGCGGTTCCTTCTGGCTGGGGCTCGCCGCCGCGCCCGTTGCCGGCGCGGTGGTCGGCTGCATCCTGGAATTCGCCATCATCCGCCATCTCTATTCGCGGCCGGTGTCGACCGTGCTTGCCACGTGGGGCGTCAGCCTGATCCTGCAACAAGGCATGGAACTGACCTTCGGGCTCGGCGCCAAGCCGGTGACGCCCCCGATCGAGGGCACGTTCGACCTTTTCTTCACCGTCTATCCGGCCTACCGGCTGGTCCTCATTGCCATCGCCATGCTGACCTTGCTCGGCGTCGTGCTGCTGATCAGCCGAACATCGTTCGGGCTCGACATCCGCACCGTCATCCAGAACCGGGAGATGGCCGAGGGCGTCGGCATCAACACGCGGCGCACCTACGCCACCGCCTTCACCTTCGGCGCGGCCATCGCCGGGCTCGCCGGCGGATTGGTCGCACCGCTGGCGATCGTGCTGCCGCAGATGGGCGTCAACTATCTCGCCAACGCGTTCTTCGTCGTCATCGTCGGCGGCGTCGGCTCGATAGGCGGCCTCGTCGCCGGCAGCGTCTTCGTCGGCGGGCTGACCAGCATCCTCAACTACCAGATCTCGCCATCCCTGGCGCAGGCGATCGTGCTGCTGGCAGCCATCGTCGCCGTGCGGCTGCGGCCCAACGGCCTCTTCAACGGAGCTTCGCGATGATCGCCCGCGACCGCAACTGGCTGCTGATCTTCGCCGTCTGTGTGGTGCTCGCGGTTCTCTATCCGCTCTTCGCCGACGGCTATCAGCTGACGGTGATCCGCGACGCGCTGATCTTCGGTCTGTTCGCGGCGAGCCTCGACTTCTTCTGGGGCCGCACCGGCATCTTGTGCTTTGGCCACGCCGCCTTCTTCGGCATCGGCGGCTACATCATGGCGCTGATCACGCTCAACGACGCCATCGCCTTCGGCAGCCTGCTCGGCATCATGGGCGCGGTGGCAGGGGCAGCCTTCGTCGCGGCCATCATCGGTTACTTCCTGTTCTTCGGCGGCATCCGCGGCAGCTACTTCACCATCGTCACGCTGGCGATGGGTGTCATCTGCCAGCAAGCTGCCGTCTCCTGGAGTTCGGTCACCGGCGGCGACAGCGGCCTGATCGGCATCCCGCCGATCGAATTCGATGTTGGCGGGATGCATCTCGATCTCAGCCAGGATCTGCCCTCCTATGTCTTCGTTTCGGCCATCGTCGCGGTGGTGGTGCTGGCGCTGTGGTCGATCGGCCGTGGCCGCTGGGGCACGGTACTGACCGCCATCCAGGACAATGAAGTCCGGGCAGCAGCGCTCGGCCACAACGCACCGCTGCGGCTGCTCGTCACCTTCGTCCTGTCCGCCGCAATCGCCGGCCTTGCCGGTGCGCTCTATGTCTGCATGGCCGGGCTGGTGGCGCCCGATCTCTCCGGACTGCTGCTGTCGACCGAAGTCATCGTCTGGGTGGCGGTCGGCGGGCGCGGCACTCTGCTCGGTCCGGTGCTGGGCGCGATCTTCATCCAGCGCGCGCAGCAGACGATCTCCAGCTTCAACCCGAGCCTGTGGCCGCTGCTGCTCGGCTGCGTCTTCGTCATCATCGTCTTCGTCCTGCCGGACGGCATCCTGTCTGTTTACGCGCGGCTGAAAAGCCTGTTCGAGGGCCGGAGGCGCGTGCAATGAGCGATGTCCTGCTCCAGGCCGAAAATGTCGGCATCCGCTTCGGCGGCTTGCAGGCACTGGAAGGGTTGAACCTGACCGTGCGCGACAAGGAGCTCCGCTGCATCATCGGGCCGAACGGCGCCGGGAAGAGCACTTTCCTCAATGTGCTGACCGGCACGCTTCGCCCGACCAGCGGCAGCGTGCGATTCCTCGGTCATGACATTGCCGGTCTGCCGCTGCACCGCATCGCCAGGCTCGGCATCGCCCGCAAGTTTCAGATCCCGTCGGTCTTTCCCAGCCTGTCGGTCGAAGACAATCTGAAGGTGGCACGGTGGGGGGTACCCTCGCCGGTTCGCCCGGTCAGTGAGCTGCTGGAACTGGTCGCGCTCGGCGATAGCGCCGCGAGGCTGGCGGGCGAACTGGCGCATGGGCAGAAGCAATGGCTGGAGATCGGCATGGCCCTGGCGATCGAGCCAAGATTGCTGCTGCTCGACGAGCCGACCGCGGGCATGACACCGCAGGAAACCTTGGCAACCGCCGAAATGCTGCTGCGGCTGAAGGGCGAATTCTCGATCGTCGCCGTCGAACACGACATTCGCTTCGTGCGGGCGTTGAACTGCGAGACGCTGGTGCTGCATCAGGGGCGTCGGCTGCGCAGCGGTCCTTTCCACGACATCGAGACCGACGAAATGGTCCGCGACGTCTATCTGGGGAGGCGCTGACCATGCTGCGGACACTTGCCGTGTCGGCCGGCTATGGGCTGCTTCCGGTGCTGAACGGCATCGAAATCAGCGTCTCGCCTGGCGAAGTTGTCGGTCTGCTCGGCCGTAACGGCGCCGGCAAGACGACGCTGTTGCGCGTCATCGCCGGCGGCCTGAAGGCGAGCGGCGGCGCCGTGGTGCTCGGCGACCAGGATCTCACCAACGCGCCGGCCTTTCACAGGGCGCGGGCAGGCATCGCCCATGTGCCGCAAGGGCGCGGCATCTTCAACCAGCTGACCGTGCGGCAAAACCTGGAAGTCGGCACGCGTGCCGCCAGGGATCGTGGCGACCGCAGCATTCCGGCCGACATCTTCGGCTATTTTCCGATCCTGCGCGAACGCGAGGCGCAAATCGCCGGCACGCTCTCGGGCGGTCAGCAGCAGATGCTGGCGATCGGCCGGGCGCTATGCGGCCTGCCCTCGGTGCTGCTGCTCGACGAACCTTCGGAAGGCATCCAGCCGAACATCGTACAAGCCATCGCCGAGCTGGTGCCGCGCATCGCGCGCGAACGCGGCATCGCGATCGTGCTGGTCGAGCAGAATCTCGATCTCGTTCTGAAGGCGGCGGACCGCTGCCTGGTGATGGAAAAGGGCAGGATCGTGCACGAGGGCACGCCGCAAGCGTTCGCCGACGAGACCCTGCTGAAGGATTTGTTGGCCCTGTAAAGGCGCGCCTGATGCGCGCCCAAGATTTGTTGGCTTTGCAAGGCGTGCATGGGGCGCGCCTGGACTGGAAGGGAACATAACAATGATAAGCAGAAGAACGATCCTGAAATCCGGCGGGGCTGCCGCCGCGTTGGCCATGGTCGGCGCGCCGTCGATCCTGCGCGCCGCCGACACCGTCAAGGTCGGCCTGTCGATCCCGATCACCGGACTGCAGGCGATCCTCGGCGAGACGCTGCTCAATTGCTACAAGCTCGCCGCGGCCGAGCTCAACGCTGCCAACGGCATTGGCGGCCGCCAGGTCGAGCTGTTCATCGAGGACAACCAGACCACGACCAAGGGCGCCATCGACAAGGCGCGCAAACTCATCAACGAAGACAAGGTCGACGTGGTCATGGGCACGATCATTTCGCCGGAGCGAAGTGCTACGCTTTCGGTGACCTCGAAGGCCAAGAAGCTGTTCTTCTATCCGACCAATTTCGAAGGCGGCGAATGCAACCGCTACTTCGTCGCCACCGGCCCGATCCCGATGCAGCAGGTCGACCCGATGATGCCGTGGGTGGCCGAGAATCTCGGCAAGACCATCTACGTCATGGCCTCCGACTATGCCTGGCCACAGAAGATGACCGAGGCGATCACGGCAGCCTATGAGAAGGCCGGCGGCAAGATCATCGGCGCCGACTATTATCCGTTCGGCACAACGGATTTCGGCCCTGCATTCCAGAAGATCAAGTCGCTGAAACCCGATGTCGTGTGGTCGATGGTGGTCGGCAACGACGCCGTCACCCAGCTCAAGCAGTATCGCTCTTTCGACATCAAGCAGCCGCTGATCGCGCCACTCGACGAGGTCTTCAACAAGGACGCGCTGCCGCCCGGCGTCGCCGCCGGCACCTATGCACCGCAGCCTTACTGGATGGCGCTCGACAATCCGGTCAACAAGAAGTTCATCGCGAGCTTCCGCGAAAAGTTCGGCCAGGAGAAGATGGTCAACGGCATCGGCGAAGCCGGCTACAACGGCCTGCATCTCTACGCGCTGGCCGCCGAGAAGGCCGGGTCGCTGAAGGACGACGATGTGCTCAAGGCGCTGCCGACGATCGAGTTCGACGCGCCGCAAGGCAAGATCCGCGTCGATGCCAGCAACAACCACACGCTCTGCCATTCTTATGTCGGCAAGGCCGCCGCAGACGGAATCAGCTACGAAATCGTCAAGGATTTCGGCACGATCGCTCCGGTCACGCCTTACTGCAAGCTGTAGGAGGTTCGGCAACGGCTCCAGGCAATTCTGACGGCGGCTTTGCCGCCGTCAGGTCGCCTGCGGCGCCGGCAGCCGCTCGCGCAATTCGTCGACGAGCACCCTGGTGTTTTCGGAATAATCGATGGGCACGACGACGAGATGCACGCCGCCGCCGGTGAAGGCCCGTTCCAGCGCCGGCTGCAAGTCGGCGATCTCGCCAACCCTGGTCCCCCTGGCGCCATAGGCCTCGGCGTATCTGACGAAGTCGGGATTGCCGAAGGTCATGCCGAAATCCGGAAATTCGTCGACCGCCTGCTTCCAGCGGATCATGCCATAGGCGTGGTCTTCAAGCAGCAGGACCACGAGGTTGAGCTTGAGCCTGACGGCGGTCTCCAGTTCCTGGCTGTTCATCATGAAGCCGCCGTCGCCGCAGATGGCCATGACACGGCGCCTGGGATAGAGCAGTGCCGCCATCATCGCCGACGGCAGGCCGGCACCCATGGTGGCGAGCGCATTGTCGAGCAGCAGCGTGTTTGCCATGCGCGTACGGTAGTTGCGCGCGAACCAGATCTTGTACATGCCGTTGTCGAGGGCGAGTATCCCGTCCGCCGGCATGACGGCGCGGACATCGTGCACGATGCGTTGCGGCGTGAAGCGATCTTCGGTGGCGCGCGCCGCGATCCGGCTCAAAATGCCTTCGCGCAGCGGCAACAGGACCTGCGCATTGGGGATCTTGCCCTCGATACGGTCGGCCAGCAGCGCCAGCGAAGGGCCGAGGTCGCCGACGATTTCGGCTTGCGGGAAATAGACCTGCTCGACGTCGGCGGTTTGATAGCCGACATGAATGACCTTCGGCCCTCTGGCGCCCATGATGAAAGGCGGCTTCTCGACCGTGTCGTGGCCGATGGTGATGATCAGATCGGCCTGCTCTATGGCCTCGTGCACATAGTCGCGCTCCGAAAGGGCTGCCGTTCCCATATAGAGTTCGGTGCCGCCGGGCACGGTGCCCTTGCCCATCTGCGTGGTGAAATAGGGAATTTGGGTGCGCAGCACGAACTGGGCGACATCGGGCGTCACGCGCGGCCGCGACGCCGCCGCGCCGAACATCAGCAGCGGACGCTTGGCCTCCATGATCATGCGGGCGGCACGATCGAGCGCACCCGCGCTGGCCAGAGGTAGTTCGACCGGATGCGTCGGCACGAGCGCTATCGGCTCGCACTCCGCCGCGGCAATGTCTTCCGGCAGTTCCAGATGCACGGGGCCGGGACGCTCCTCCTGCGCGACACGGAAGGCTTCGCGCACCAGCGAGGGGATCATCTTCGGCGACACGATCTGGCGCGACAGCTTGGTCAACGGCTTCATCGCCGCGACGATATCGACGATCTGGAAGCGTGCCTGCCGCGATGACAGAATGCCCTTCTGGCCGGTGATCATGATCATCGGCATCGCGCCGAGCAGCGCATAGGCCGAGCCGGTCGTCAGATTTAGCGCGCCTGGGCCGAGCGTGGTGATACACACGCCTGCCTTGCCGGTGAGCCTGCCATAGGTGGCGGCCATGAAGGCGGCCGCCTGCTCGTGGCGGGTCAGGATCAGCTGGATCGACGAGCGGCGGATCGACTCTACGATGTCGAGATTTTCTTCGCCCGGAATGCCGAAGATGCGGTCGACCCCTTCATTCTCGAGCGCGGCCACGAACAGATCCGAACCTTTGGTCAACTGTCTCTCCTGCAATGCGTAGATTCCGCCAGCCATCTTCATATGGCAGGGAAAGCGGCGCCGCAAAGGCCGGAAGTGCGCATTGGTTCACGGAAGAGCCAACCGCGACGGGCGATCACGCCATCAATTTCGGCAAGGCGGTCGCCAGCGCGTCGACGGCCAGCCGCACTTTGAGCGGCAGATGCGGCGTCTGCAGCCAAAGGGCATGGCAGTCGTAGAGATAGCGTGGCTGGTCCGGCAACAGCACCGCCAGCGCACCGGCCCGGATGCGCTCGCGAACCAACCACCAGGGAAGCCAGGCAATCCCCATGCCTTCGACCGCGGCATCGGCGATGGCATCTAGGTCGTCGAGCCGCAGCCGGCCGGTTGGCATGATCTCCTGTACGGGCTGCCCTTCACGCGCAAACAGCCATGGCTGAACGACCTGGCCGAGCCGGCGATAGACAATCGACTGATGATCGGCGAGATCCTCGATCCGCCGTGGTTCGCTATGAATTCCGAGATAGGAGGGCGCTGCGCAGACGACCATGCCTTGGCGTGCGACGCGCCGCGCGATCACGCCTGCCTTGTCGTCCAATTCGCCGGTCCGGATGGCAAGGTCGTAGCCGTCCTCGGCAAGGTCGGCGAAGCGGTCGCTTAGCGACAGATCGAGTTCCAGCATCGGATATTGCCGCGCCAGTTGCAGCAGCACGGGCGTCACGCAGTGGCGGCCGAAATGCGCCGGCATGGTGACGCGCAGTTTTCCGCGTGGCTCCGAGAGCTGGTCGGCGGCGAGCGCATCGGTGGCTTCGGCCTCCGCCAGCACTACCCGGCAGCGTTCATAGTAGGCGCGGCCGAAATCGGTCAGGCTCTGGCGGCGCGTGGTGCGGTTGATGAGGCGCACGCCGAGGCGCTCCTCGAGAAAGCGGACGTGCTTGCCGACCATCGGTCCGGACAGATCGAGCGCGACCGCCGCAGCAGCGAACGAGCCGAGGTCGACCGCCCTAACGAAGACAGCCATGCTCTCGAGCCGATCCATATTCGGAACTCCTGGTTTCTACTGCTTTATCTGTACCGCCATTTATCCGCGAGAGCGTTCCCTGCATAGCTCATTCGGTTCAAATGATTTGGAGTATCCCGAATGACACGTGTTGTCCGCTTCCACCAGCATGGCGGTCCCGAGGTACTGCGCATCGAGGATGTCGACCTTCCCCCGCCAAGTGCGGGCGAGGTGCAGATCCGCGTCAAGGCGCTGGGCCTCAACCGCGCCGAGGCATTGCTGCGTGCGGGAACCTATATCGAGACACCGGCCCTACCCTCCGGACTTGGCCTGGAAGCGGCCGGCGTCGTCGAGGCGGTGGGCGAAGGCGTCGCGGATTTCGCAACGGGCGATGCCGTCAGCATCATCCCGCCGCAATCGATGGTTCGCTGGCCGGCCTATGGCGAACTGGTCACCTATCCCGCCGCGCTCGTCGTCAAACACCCGCCATCGCTCGACTGGCGAACGGCAGCAGCGCTCTGGATGCAATATCTCACAGCCTACGGCGCACTGATCGACATCGCCAGGCTACGCGGTGGAGATGTCGTCGTCATCACGGCGGCGTCGAGCAGTGTCGGACTTGCCGCGATCCAGATCGCCAACAGTGTCGGCGCGACGGCGATCGCGGTGACGCGGACATCGGCGAAGAAACAAGCCCTGCTCGACGCCGGAGCGGCAGCAGTCGTGATCCTGGCCGAGGAGGATCTGGAGGCCCGGCTAATGGAAATCGCCGGACCGCCAGGCGTCCGCGTTGTGTTGGATGCGGTCGGCGGCCCGATCTTCGAGCCACTGACAGCGGCCATGTCACCTGGCGGCATTCTCATCGAATATGGCGGCCTCAGCCGTGAGCCGACGCCGTTCCCTTTGGCTGCGGTGTTGGGGAAGACGTTGACGCTGCGTGGCTACCTGGTCCACGAGATCACCGGCAACCCGGCCAAGCTGGAAGCCGCCAAGGCATTTATCCTTGGAGGCCTGGAGACCGGCACGCTGAGGCCAATTATCGATAGGACCTTTGCCTTCGACCAGATTGTCGAGGCCCATCGCTATCTCGAGTCGAACGAACAGTTCGGCAAGATCGTGGTGACGCTCTGAAGGGGCCGCAACGGCGAACAAATCATTCTCGCTGCAATATCGCCCTTGAAGGCGCGGTCCCGCATTCCTAACTGTCCCCTGCGGGCCGGGCCCCTCTGACGATCGTCCTTGGCGATTGTGATGTCGGACCGCTATAACGGGCCCGTTTCCATACCTTTCGGTCAAGCGGGCTCATCCTTCTGGTTTGGAGCCCCATATGACATCTTCCCTTCTTGGTTTGGTTTGTCCCTCCTGCCGCGTCGCGCTCACAATGAGCGAACGCCAGGGTATCGAGATCGACTACTGTCCGCAGTGCCGCGGCGTCTGGCTTGATCGAGGCGAACTCGACAAGATCATCGAACGTTCGGGCAGGGAGGCGTCGCCCGCGCCGCAGCCGGCGCCATTCTCCCAGCCACAACACAGCCAGGGCCGCGATGACGACTATTCCCGCTCGCAGGGCCACCGCTATCCGAAGCGGAAGAAATCATTCTTCGAAGAATTGTTCGATTGAGGCATGGCGCCGCCCGGTACCGGGCCGTCATTTGCTGAAATCTCAAAAACCACATCGATAAGGTCCATCCCGATGATTTCGCGCACAAACCGATTTGCCGCCCTCTTTGCAGGACTGTTCCTGGCGTTCTCCATGGTCGCGATCGATCATGCCGAGGCCCGTCGCGGCGGCAGTTTCGGCAGCCGTGGCATGCGTACGTTCCAATCCGCGCCGCCGACAAGGACCGCCCCGGCGCCGACCGCTCCGGTCGAGCGTTCGATGACACCCAACACCGGTGTGAACTCTGCCGCACGGCAGCCGCAGGCGGGCCTGCAGAGGCCCGGCTTCATGAGCGGCTTCGGCGGAACGATGATGCGCGGGCTGCTGATCGGCGGCCTGATCGGGCTGCTCCTGGGCCAAGGCTTCGGCGGCCTCGCCGGCATGTTCGGCTTCCTGCTGCAGGCCGTGCTCATCGGCGGCGCGATCATGCTGGCTATCAGGTTCTTCCGGTCGCAATCCGCGCGTGGTCCTGCGCTCGCCGGTGCCGGCAATGCCCAGGCTTCGCGGTTTGAGAACCGCGCAACGTCACCGCGGCAATCGGCAGGCTCTTTCACAATCCCCGGCTTTGGCGGCGGTTCGGGTGGAGGTTCTCCGGCCGGCGGCTCCGACGAGATTACGCTGGCCCAGACCGACCTCGACGCATTCCAGCAGCTGTTGACCGATGTCCAGGAAGCATTCGGACGCGAAGACCATGCCGCCCTGCGCCGGGCGACGACTCCCGAGATGGTGTCCTATCTGTCCGAAGAGTTGGCCGACAATGCCCAGAAAGGTCTTAGGAACGAGGTATCGGACATCACCTTGCTGCAGGCCGACATCGCGGAAAGCTGGCGTGAGGACGACCGCGACTACGCCACGGCCGCATTGCGCTACGAGTCTCGTGACGTGATGCGCGAACGAGCCAGCGGCAAGGCCGTCGAGGGTGACGATGACCATCCGACAGAGACGACCGAATTGTGGACATTCATGCGCGAGAATGGCTCGAACTGGAAGCTCTCGGCCATCCAACAGGCCTGAGCCCCGGTCAGTCTTATCCCAGGCTTCGAGGCGTCGTTGCGAGCGGTTCAGCGCACGATCTTGACGCACATCGGCGTGCCGATGCCGATAGCACGTCCGGTGTCGACCAGCATGCCGCTGTCGGCATCGCGGGCGAAGATCGAGATGCGGTCGCCATTCTGGTTGGCCGAGAACAGATGACCGCCTGACGGCGTCAGCGCCAGGTTGCGCGGCGTCGCACCGCCGCAGGGGACATAGCCAACGAGGCTCAGTACACCGGTCTGCTGGTCGACCGCCATGATGACGACGCTGTCGTGACCACGGTTGGAGCCGTAGACAAAGCGGCCGTCCGGCGCGATCTGGATATCGGCGCAATGGTTGCTGTCGCGCGCCTCGGCCGGCACCGCCGGCCTGGTGTCGACGATGGAGAGTTTGCCGCTCACCTCGTCGAACTTCATCGACACCACGGTCGAATCCAGCTCGTTCATGACGAAGACGAAACGACCGTTCGGATGGAGCGCGAGATGGCGTGGACCGGCGCCCGGCGGCAACTCGGATTCGGCAAGCTTGCTCAGGCTTCCATCCCGTTCGATCCGGTAGGACACCAGCCGGTCGATGCCGAGGTCGGCGACGATGGCCGTTCCGCCGGCAATGGTCTCGGTGACGCTGTGGGCGTGCGAACGCTCCTGCCGGGTCGCATTCGGGCCAGTTCCCTTATGCGAGACACTGGCCAGCGGCGGCGTCAACGCGCCATCCTTGTCGAAACCATACACCGCCACGGCGCGATCCGGACCGCCCTCGCCCATGCCGTAATTGGCGACCAGCAGCTTCGTGCCGTCGCGGGTGATGGTGTTGTGGGCGGTGATGCTGCCCAGCGATGGCTGTTTGTTCAAGTAGGTGAGCGTCCCGGAGCCACGATCGAAGCCGTAGGCGGAAACGGTTCCCTCGCGCCAGGTGAAGACTTCCGAATTGGCATAGATCCGTGAGCCATCCGGCGTCACCGACAGGAAGGTCGGGTTGTCGACGTCATTGGTCTCGGCCAGTTTTCTGGTTTCCAGCGTTTCCTCATCGAAGCTGTAGACGCTGAGGCCGGTGCCGCGCGCGCCCTGAAAATACGGCGCTTCCCGGTTCAGGCTGCCGACGAAGACCAGACAGGCGTTGCTCATGATTTCCTCCCTTCCCCGCGGGCGCTCGGGTGCCGCGGGACGGGCCAAAATTTCGCCTGTTCACGCTTGCAACGCAACCCCATATGTGAAAATACTATTTACAAAAGAAGATTGACGGGAGGAGACGTCGTGCATTCCTGCGCCTCGATGCGTGTTCGAACGGTTGCGCGAAGCCTCCTGCGAGATCGCCGGAGCCAGCCATGAACGACTTCGCGCCCACTGTCGGCGTCGCCTCGACGCACCCCAAAAACATGCCGGCCGATCACGCTGCGCTGCCGGTGTGGAATGCCGAGAACTGGTTCTACGAGGATTGGCCGGTCGGCCAGAAGATCCGCTCGTTGCGGCGCACGATGGCGGAAGGCGACAGCCACCTTTTCAACACGCTGGTGCTCGACATCCACCCCTACGTACAGGACCAGATGTTTGCCGAAAGCGAAGGCATTTTCGGCAAACGGCTGATCGCCGGCGCCTTCGTCTTCTCGGCTGGCCTGGGACTGGTCGCCACCAACTGCGTCAACGCCTTTTCCTATGGCTACGACAAGCTCCGCTTCATAAAGCCTGTCTTCATCGGCGACACGATCTATTCGATCCGCTCCAATTTGGACAAGACGCCCCGCTACAAGGAGATGGGCCTGATCCGCGCCAGCTATGAGGTGTTCAAGGGCGAAGGCGAACTCGTTTTGTATTGCGAGCACCTGCAGACGGTGAAGTACCGCAACCCTGCCGATTTCGCAGGCAAGACGGAGAAATAACAATGCCGGCTTTGGCCGAATTGCCGCTCGCCGGTCTCGTCGTCGTCGACATGAGCCAGTTCCTGTCCGGGCCCTACTGCTCGCTCAGGCTGCTCGATCTCGGCGCCCGCGTCATCAAGATCGAGCGCCCGGATGGCGGCGACCTGTCGCGCCGGCTTTATCTCAGCGATACCGAAATCGGCGGCGATTCCACTATCTTCCATGCCATCAACCGGGCCAAGGAAAGCCTCGCCATCGACCTCAAGAACGAGGCCGACCTGAAGGTGCTGCGCGGGCTGCTGGCCCAGGCCGACGTGCTGATCCAGAATTTTCGGCCGGGCGTCATCGAGCGGCTCGGCTTCGACTACGAAGCCGTCCGCAAGATCAATCCGCGGCTCGTCTACGCCTCGATCAGCGGCTATGGCGAAGAAGGACCATGGGTCAAGCGGCCCGGCCAGGACCTGCTGGCGCAGTCGCGCTCCGGGGTGATGTGGCTGAACGGCGACGAGGACCAGGGGCCGGTGCCGTTCGGGCTTGCCATCGGCGACATGCTGGCGGGCGCGGCCTGCGCGCAAGGCATTTTGGCGGCACTTGTGCGGCGCGGCATCACCGGTCAAGGCAGCCATATCGAGACCAGCCTTTTGGAAGCGCTGGTAGATTTCCAGTTCGAGGTGCTGACCACGCATCTCAATGACGGCCGCCGCCTGCCGCGCCGCTCCAGCTTCCGCAGCGCGCATGCCTATCTGTCTGCGCCTTACGGCGTCTATCCGGCCAAGGACGGCTATCTCGCCATCGCCATGACGCCGATCCCGAAACTCGCCGACCTGCTATCGCTCGATGAGCTGGCGCCCTATCGCGATAAACCGGCATCGTGGTTCACCGCGCGTGACGACATCAAGGCGATCATCGCGCAGCGGATCGCCACCAAGACCATCGGCGAATGGCTTGATATCCTCGAGCCCGCCGACATCTGGTGCGCCAAGGTGCTGACCTGGCCAGAAATGCTGGCCAGCGAAGGGTTCCAGTCGCTCGACATGCTGCAGACGGTGACGCGCGAAGACGATGTCTCGATCCTCACCACCAGTTCGCCGCTCAGGGTCGATGGCATCAGGGCCAAGGTCGATCGAGCGGCACCGCGCATCGGTGAGCACAGTGCCGCAATCCGCCGGGAGTTCGGCCTGTGACCACTCTCACTCTGGTGCCCACCCTCAGCGGCATGACCTGGAGCCATCCGCGCGGCTACGACCCGATGGTCGCCTGCTCTGCTCTCTGGCAGCAGAAGACCGGTGTCGCCATCGAATGGGACAAGCGCTCGCTCCAGGATTTCGAATCCTTCCCGGTCGAGGAACTGGCGCGCGCCTATGATTTGATCGTCATCGACCACCCGCATGTCGGCCAGATCACGGCGGAGCGTTGCCTCGCGCCGCTGGATGTCGCCGGCCGTGAGGCCGAGCGCGCCGCGCTAGCCTCGGGCAGCGTCGGCCAATCCTATCCGAGCTACAACTGGCAAGGACGGCAATGGGCATTCCCGATCGATGCGGCCAGCCAAGTTTTGGCCTGGCGACCAGATGCAATGGAGACACCGCCAACGCGCTGGGGTGAGGTGCTCGATCTCGCCCGGCAAGGCCGCGTGCTGCTGCCGCTGCGCCCACCCCATGTGCTGATGGCGTTCTACACGCTGGCCGGCAATCTTGGACATTCCTGCGCGACCGATCCATCCCGCGATATCATCGATGCCGAGGCCAGCAGCGAAGTCTTCGAGGCGATTCGCGAGATCGCGGCACTGGTCGAGCCGGCTTGCTTCGACATGGACCCGATTGCCGTTTCGGAACGGATGGCTGAAGCCGGTTCCCGCATCGTCTGCGCACCGCTGATCTACGGCTACGTCTCTTATGCGGTCGCGGGCTTTCGCGCACACCAGCTGGCTTTCGCCGACATCCCGGTCATCGGCTCCAGCGGTCCGATCGGTTCGGCGCTCGGCGGCACCGGCATAGCGGTGTCGGCCTTTTCCAAAGCCAGGGATGCCGCGATCGACTTCGCCTATTGGGTCGCCAGCGGCGATGTCCAGCGCGGTCCCTACGCCGCCGCGGGCGGACAGCCCGGCCATGCCGCCGCCTGGGAGGACCGGACGGTCAACGCCGTGACCGGCAATTTCTATCGCGATACGCGCGCCACGCTGGAAGGCTCATGGGTGCGGCCGCGCCATGACGGCTACATGGCGTTCCAGCAGGCGGCGTCCGAACGCATCCTTTCCGGCATGAGTTCAGGGCACAAGGCCGCCCAGGTCGTTGCCGATCTCAATCGCCTGTTCCGGGAGAGTTCCCTGGCGCAGGTGTCCGGCGCTGCCGGTGGAGGAGCTTGAAACGAAACCGAACGGAGGAGATCGAGATGACAAGAATGATAAGCGGCCTTTTGGCCGCAACCGCATTTGTATCCATCACAACAATTGCCTATGCGCAGGATGCGCAAGGCGTCATTGGCGGGCTGCCGACCGAACTCAAGGCGCAGTATGACGGCGCGCCGCAGAAGGTGCTGCCTTCGGCTTGGGACAATTTCACCCCGCCGTCGAAGCCGTGGAAGTGGTGCCACTCGGAATCCTACCAGGGCAATCCCTGGCGGGTGACGGTGACCAAGGAGTTGAAGCGGCTCGTCGACGGGCTGATCGCCGACGGCACGGTGTCGAGCTTCGAGGTTTCCGATTCCAACAACGACGCCAGCCAGCAGATCAACCAGATCCGCGCCTTCATCGACAAGAAGTGCTCGATCATCACCTCGATTCCGGGCTCCGCCACCGCACTCGACGACGCCATCGACGCAGCCGCCAAGGCCGGCATTCCGTTCATCACCGCCGCTGGTTCGGTGACCAGTCCGAACGCGATCAATGTCGATTCCAACTATGCGCGCTGGGGCTACGACATGATGACGGCGATCGGCAAGGCGCAGCCGGACGGCGCCAGCATCCTGCTCGTCGAAGGCATTGCCGGTCACCCGATCGTGGTCCAGGAACGCCAAGGCGCGGACAAGGCGCTGGCGGAAAATCCGAAGCTGAAGATTTCGCGCACCGTCAACGGCAACTGGACGGCCAACGTCACCAAGACCGTGGTGCTTCAGGCGATCGCCACCAATCCGGCGCCGATCGATGCTGTGTGGACGACCGGCAGCGAAAGCCGCGTCGTTGCCGAGGCCTTCGCCGAAGCCGGCCGCCCGGCGCCATTGATCACCGGCTCGATCACAGGTGACGCGCTGGGCTACTGGAAGGCCAACCCTGACAAATACCGCTTCGAAGGCCATGCGGTGCTGCCGCATTGGACCGCCGAGACGTTGTTTCGCGTCGGCGAGCGCATGCTCGAGGGCCAGAAGCCGAAGCTGAACACGCTGCTGATCCCGATCCCGCCGGTCCACAACGCCGACCTCGGCCAATGGTACAAGGACTGCATGACGACCGATGCCGTCTCGATCTTTCCGATACCGCCGAACGACCCGATGCCGGAGGAATGGCTCGACGCCTATTTCTCGAACCCGGCGCCGACCAAGGGCTGGGATTATTCGAAGGTACCAGATGCCTGCGCAAAGTGACGCCGGCGACAGGTAAAATTTCAGCGAGCCGGCTCCTTTCGGGGAGCCGGCTTGCCAGCTTCGAAACATGGCATGCTTGAGATCACCAACATATCCAAACGCTATGGCGAGACGATCGCGCTCGCCGACGCTTCGATCGCGTTCCGGGCGGGGACCATCCACACCATCCTGGGCGAGAATGGTTCGGGCAAGAGCACCATGGTCAAGCTCCTGTCCGGCATCGTCCAGCCAGACGGTGGCTCGATCCTCTTGCATGGCAAGCCGTTCTCGGGCACGAGCCCCTCGGCCTTCCAGGCGCAAGGGCTCGCCACGGTATTCCAGGAGGTGCTGATCGCGCCCGATCGCAGCGTGGCCGACAACATCCTGCTCGGCCTCGACGGCCTGCTGCGGCGCGCCGTGCCTCGCAACGAACGCCGCGCCAGGGCGGCCGCCGCGCTCAAGCGCTTCGCCATCACCGACGTGCCCCTCGACAGGCCCGCCGGGCTGTTGCCGCTCGCCGCCCAGCAATTGATCGTTCTTGCCCGCGCGATCGTGCGCAATCCAAGAATCCTGATCCTCGACGAAGTCACCGCCGCGCTCGACTTCGCCGATCGCGAATCCGTCTTTTCGCTGATGCGCGCGCTTGCGGGCGAAGGCTGCCTCATCCTGTTCATCACGCACCGCATGGACGAGGTGATGACGCTTTCGGATCGCATCTCGATCCTGCGCGGCGGCAGCGTGGTGCGCACCGAGGAACGTGGTGCCTCGACCCCGGCGGAATTGCTCAAGGCGATGGCGCCACGCACGGCGGCGGAGCTGGCGCATGGTTGATCGCACCGCTCCAGGCCTGGCCGTCCGCGACCTCGTCATCGCGCCGGGCGCCAGCGCAATAACGCAAACCATCGCTCCGGGCGAGATCGTCGGCCTTGCCGGTCTCGACGGGCACGGCCAGGAGTTGTTCCTCAAGATGCTCGCTGGCCTGGCGTCGCCACTTGGCGGCTCGATCGAGATGTCCCTGCCCGGCGTATCCCGCAAGATCACAGGCTTTCGCAAGGCGGTCGCCAGCGGCATTGCCTATTTGCCGCGCGACCGGCGTGCGAACGGGATTTTCCCGACGCAGTCCGTGCTCGACAATTTCGCCGTCTCGACACTGTCGCGCGACACGCGCCTTGGCCTGATCAGTCCCGCGGCGCGCAAGGCACGCTACGACGTCTACCGCGAAAAACTGTCGATCGTCGCGCCCCGGCCTGACGCGTCGATCACCACCCTGTCGGGTGGCAACCAGCAGAAGGTGCTTTTGGCGCGGGCGCTGGCGCTGGAGCCTGCAATCCTGCTTCTCAACGACCCGACGCGCGGCGTCGACGTGGCCACAAGGCATGTTCTCTACCATGTCTTTCGCGGCCTGGCCGCGGACGGCATGGGGCTCGTCATCCTGTCCAGCGAGATCGAGGAGATTCTTCTCCTGTGCCAGCGCGTGCTGGTGTTTCGCGAAAATGAAGTCGCGGCGGAAATTGCCGGCGATGCGCTGACCACGGACAGCGTGATATCAGCCATGTTCGGACGCGCGGCATGAACTTTTTGACGCACCTCCTGTCGCTTGGGCGAAATGTCGGCTTCGCGGTCGTGCTGCTGGTCGTCCTGCTCGCGGTCAATCTTATCCTCAGCCCGGGGCGGTTCCAGCCGGGGTCGTGGGGCGCGCTGGTCGGACTGGCCGCGCCCTTGATCGGAGCGGCGATTGCGTCGGCCCCGGTCATTCTCGCCGGCCGTGGCGGCATCGACATTTCGGTCGGGCCGCTGATGGGCTTCGTAAACGCCATGGTGATCCAGGTGCTTTTCCTGAATGCCGGCATCTCCTCGCCCCTGCTGCTTGTCCCAGCGGCTTTGCTCATCGGCGCGCTGATCGGCGCGGCGAACGGCTTTCTGGCGACAATCGTGCGCATCCAGCCGATCGTCGCCACGCTCGGCACCTACCTCATCCTCACCGGCATCACGCTGACGATCCTGCCGGCGCCGATCGGTCCCGCGCCGGCCTGGCTCAAGGCGCTGTCCGGTCCGCTGTCGATGCTGCCGCTGGCGGCGATGTTCATCGCCTGGTGGCTGGTGCGGCGCACCCCTTACTACGACCAGTTGATGGCGGTCGGCAGCGATGACCGTGCCGCCTATACCGCCGGTGTGTATGTCACCCGCGTCCGCTTCATCGCCTATGTGATGACCGGCATCTTCGGCGGATGCGCGGGGCTGATGCTGACAGCGCTGATCGGTTCGGCCGACCCCAACATAGGACCGACCTACACGCTGATCGCCATCGCCGCCGTCGCGCTCGGCGGCGTCAGCCTGGCCGGTGGCCGTGGCGGCGTGGCAGGAGCCGCGATCGGCGCGATCGACATCTTCCTGCTGCAGAGCGTGCTGACGACTTTCAACGTCTCGACCTTCGTGCTGCAGATCGCCTATGGCGCCATATTGGTGCTGGCGGTGATGCTGACCGCGCTGCAGGAACGTCTTGCCATGAGGGGGCGCTGACATGGCTGCCAAGCGAAACCTGTTCGCGACGACCAATGCCCGCGTCGTCGGCGCCTTCTGCATCGCCGCCCTTCTGCACCTTGCCGGCGCAGTCCTCATTCCCGGTTACTCTTCGCCGTTTGCCGTGCGCGCCATGCTGGTGCTCGCTTCGCTGCTTGCCGTCGCCTCGATCGGCCAGACGCTGGTCGTCATTATGGGCGGCATCGACCTGTCCATTCCCTTCGTCATCGGCTTTGCCAATGTCGTGGCCGCACAGCTCTACGGCGATGGCTGGAACTTCTTTCTCGTCTGCGGCCTTGTCGGCGTGCTAGCGCTTCTCATCGGCGGGCTGAACGGGCTGATCTCGCGCAGCCTCGACATCCAGCCGCTCATCGTCACGCTCGGCATCGGCATGGTCGTGCAGGGGCTGGTGCTGTTGTGGACAGCCGGCTTCCCCTCCGGCTCGGCACCGCAAGCGGTTTCCAGCTTCGTGTCGATCGGCGGATCGGCCGGGCCGCTGCCGGTGCCATGGCTGGTGCCCAGTCTCATCGTTCTGGCAGCGCTCGTCGTGCTGGTGCTGGAACGGACGCCCTATGGGCGCCGGCTCTATGCGCTTGGCAGCAATCCGGGCGCCGCACCGCTGGCGCTGATCGATCCGGTCCGCATATGGGTCATCACCTATGCGGCGAGCGCCTTCTTCGCCGCCGTGGCGGGCGTGCTGCTGCTCGGCTTCACCGGCTCGGCCTATGGCGATGTCGGCCAGCCCTATTTGTTCCAGACCATCGCCGCGGTCGTCGTCGGCGGCGCGGCACTGGTCGGCGGGCGTGGCAGCTATCTCGGCACGATCGCCGGCGTGCTGGTGCTGACGGAGATCAACACGCTGCTGATCGGCCTCGGCTTCCAGCCCTCGGCGGTGCAGGCTGCCCTGGGCCTCATCATCGTGCTGCTGGTTTCGCTCTACGGCCGCGAACGGCATGTCTCGACGACCATCTGACGGGTTGCTGCTAGGCGAGCCGCCACAGCTTGCGGGCATTCGCCGACAACAGCCTGTCGCGCTCCGAAATGCTGCAGCCTGCAAGCAGCGCATGGGTCGCAGCCACCCAGGTCGAGAGGCCGCCGCCAAGCGTGCAGACCGGCCAGTCGCTGCCCCAGACGACACGGTCCCAGCCGAAGGCAGCGATTGTGTGCTCGACATAGGGCCGCAGCGTCTCGACAGTCCAGCTGCCGGCATCGGCATAGGCGACAACACCGGAAATTTTGGCGATGACGTTCGGACGCCGCGCGATCTCTCTCATATGTTCGCGCCATGGATGCTCGGCTCCGCCCTTGATGTCGGGCACGCCGCAATGGTCGAGGACGAACTGGACATCCGGCGCCAGGTCGGCCAGCGCGATCGCCTTGGGAATCTGGTGCGGCAGCACCACGAGGTCGAAGGTCAGGCCGGTGCCGCCAAGCCGCTTGATGTTGTCCCGGAACAGCGGGCCTTCCGACAGCTCATCCGGCACGACATGGAGGACGCGGCGAAAGCCCTTGACGAAAGGATTCGCCCGCTGGCGTTCGAGATAGGGCGCAAAGCCGGTCTCTTCCGGCCGGCAGGAGGCGATCGCTCCAGCGAGCATGCTGCCTGGTTGCCGCGACAGAACTTCGACGCGGGCGGTCTCGGCCTCGATGTCGGCCGGATCGACATCGACCTCCATATGCAGCACGCGCTCGACGCCGACACGCTGCGCTTCCCCGGCATACTCCCCGTAGGAGAAATCGCGGTCGAGCGCTGGCACGCCGGCAAGCCAGGGATAGCGCAGCACCGAGCGATCGATGAGGTGCAGATGGGTGTCGACGATCATGGCCAAGTTCCTCCCTTCAAGCTTTTTCAGATCATCTCACGGAGGAATTCTTCATTCAAATAAGAATTACGCCGCTGCGCCAACAGCCGATCCGGCTAGGCGTGACAACCTTTCGGCCATGGCCAACAACAGTTCGATGGTCCTGGTAATGTCGGGCGCGGAGGGCGCGTTGACGACGGTGATGTAAGGAATCGACAGCGCCGCGATCGCCCTGCCGTCGGAACTGCGCACAGGCGCCGAAAGGTTGAAGACGCCGGCGGTCTGCATCGAGGCCATCATCTCGTAGCCGCGGTCGCGAATCTGGTCGAGACGGGTGAAGAACTCGGCCGGCTGCGCCATCTTGTCTGTGCTGCGGACATGTTCGGAGATCATCATCTGGCGTTCTTCCTCCGAGCGGAAAGCCAGCAGCACATGCCCCGAGCCGGTGTCGAACAGGCTGATGTGGGATCCCACCCGGATCGAGATGCCCCAGTAGTTCGGGGCCTCCTGCTGGGCGATCACGACGGCGGAACCGCGATCAAAAACAACGAGTTGGTTAGCCTGTTGCGACGTTTCGGCGAGCTCACGCATCAGCGGCGTGGCGTATGAAACGAGCCGTCGCACCGGAGCATGCAGTTGCGCCAGGCCAAACAGCTTCAGTGTCAGCGAATAGCGGTCGCCGTCCAGTCGCGTGACATAGCCGCGCCGCACCAGCCGATCCAGCATGCGGTAGAATTCGTTGGGGCTGCGCTCGAGTTTCTTGGCGATTTCGGCTTGCGTCAGGCCGCCGTCGACGCCGGCCAGCAGTTCGAGGATGTCGAGCCCCTTGTCGAGCGCCGGCGCGCGATAGCGCTCGTCCTCGCTGTCATCCATGGCTCATCCCTCCAGTAAAATCGATTCTTCATATACGCAGGAATGCGGCCGAACGGAAACAAATTTCGCCTTGACGTGCCCGTGAATGTTTTGTTTGTATATGAATGTAAATGCTTCTTGTCATCAGACGAGTTGCGGTCGCCGCTGAGGCGCACCCAGGGAGGATACCAATGAACAGACTGCTTTCCGGCGTGTGCGCCGGCGCATTGATGCTTGCGTTCGGCGCAGGCACCGCCCTTGCCGGCGACCTGCCCGGCAAGTTTGCAGGCGTGACCGTCGACGTGAAACTGATCGGCGGTCAGCAATATGAAAAGCTCTATGAGCGGATCCCGGAATGGGAGAAGGCGACCGGCGCCAAGGTCAACATCCTGACCAAGAAGAACGGCTTCGACATCGACAAGGAGCTCAAGTCCGACATCGCCTCGGGCAGCACCAACTGGTGCGTCGGCTGGAACCATTCGTCCTTCGCGCCGCAATATACAGGCCTCTACGCCGACCTCAGCAAATTGCTGCCAAAGGAAGAAATCGACGCCTTCGTGCCGTCGACCATCAAGGCGGCAACCATCGACGGCAAGCTGGAAATGCTGCCGCGTGCCCAGTTCGACGTTTCGGCGCTCTACTACCAGAAGAGCCTCTACGAGAACGCCGACAACAAGGCCAAGTTCAAGGCGAAATACGGCTATGACCTGGTGCCGCCGGACACCTGGAAGGAAGTCACCGACCAGGCCGAGTTCTTTGCGAACCCGCCCAATTTCTACGGTACGCAGTTCGCCGGCAAGGAAGAGGCGATCAACGGCCGCTTCTACGAGATGGTGGTCGCCGAGGGCGGCGAATATCTCGACAAGGACGGCAAGCCCGTCTTCAATTCCGAGGCTGGCGTCCGCGCGCTCGACTGGTTCGTCAACCTCTACAAGGCCAAGGCCGTGCCGGCCGGAACGACCAACTACCTGTGGGACGATCTCGGCCAGGGCTTTGCCTCGGGCACCGTCGCCATCAACCTCGACTGGCCAGGCTGGGCCGGCTTCTTCAACGATCCGAAATCGTCGAAAGTCGCTGGCAATGTCGGCGTGAAGGTCGCGCCGAAAGGCTCTTCCGGCAAGCGCACCGGCTGGTCCGGTTTCCATGGCTTCTCGGTGACCGAGAACTGCCCGAACAAGGAAGCCGCCGCTTCGCTCGTCTGGTGGCTGACCAACGAGGATAGCCAGAAGCTCGAGGCCGCCGCCGGCCCGCTGCCGACCCGCACCGCGGTCTGGGACTGGGACCTGAAGCAGGCCGAGAACGATCCGTACAAGAAGGAGGTTCTCTCCGCCTTCCAGGAAGAGGCCAAGCACGCCTTTGCCGTGCCGCAGACGCCTGAGTGGATCGAGATTTCGAACGCCGTCTATCCGGAGTTGCAGGCAGCGATCCTCGGCGACAAGACCTCCAAGCAGGCGCTGGACGAAGCCGCCGCCAAGGCGACACAAATCCTCCAGGACGCCGGCAAGCTCTAGAACCGTCTCCCAACGCTGCCTCTCCCATCGGGAATGGGGGAGGCGATCGCGCTTCGCCGGCGAGAGCGCTGAACCATCGACGACAGACTTTCCGTTCCCGGCCCGCGCCTGAACAACGGGCGTCCAAAGCAAACACCACAGGATTCTGATGAAGGGCTTCAAGCCATCCGCGCCATTCCTGCTGCTGCTTCCGGCAATGATCGTGCTGGCGGCGGTCGTCGTGGTGCCGTTGCTGCTCTCGCTCTACTCCAGCTTCACGCCCTTCCGCCTGACGCGGCCCGAGACCTTCTTCGTCTTCGTCGGCTTCAGGAACTATCTTTCGATCCTGTCCAACACCGATTTCTGGTGGGCGTTCGGGCGCACGGTCCTCTTGCTGACCATCGCGCTCAATCTCGAAATGCTGCTCGGCCTCGGCCTCGCCATGCTGGTCGAGAAGGCGACACGTGGCCAACGCATCCTGCGCACGCTGATGATGTTTCCGATGATGTTTTCGCCGATCCTCGTCGGCTTCCAGTTCAAGTTCATGTTCAACGACAATATCGGCCTGGTGAACAACGCCTTGCAGTCGCTCGGCATCACCAGGGATGCGATACCGTGGCTGATCGAGGGCCATCTCGCCTTCATCGCCATTTCGGTCGCCGAGATCTGGTCCTCGACGGCGATCTTCGCCATCCTGATCCTGGCCGGTCTGCTCGCCATGCCCAAGGAGCCGATCGAGGCGGCGCGGGTCGACGGCTGCACGCCATGGCAGACATTCCGCTATGTGACGTGGCCTTTCGTGATGCCCTTCGCCTATATCGCCATGACCATCCGCTCGCTCGACGTCGCGCGCGCCTATGACATCGTCAAGATCATGACCGATGGCGGACCGGCGGGCCGAACGGAGCTGCTCTGGACGCTGGTGGCGCGCACTGCCTACAGCGACGGGCGTATGGGCATGGCCAACGCCATGGCCTATTTCTCGATCCTGCTGTCGATCGCCTTCACCGTCTATTTCTTCAACAAGCTCGCCGCGGCGCGCACGCAGATCGGTGCGGAGTGGTGAGAATGGACGAGAATTCTTCCGCCCGCCTGAAGCGCCGGCTCACCGGCGTCGTCTACCGCATCGGCCTCTTCCTGGCGATGCTGACCATCTGCCTGCCCGGCCTGTGGATCGTGCTGTCGTCGCTGCGGCCGACCGTCGAGATCATGGCCAAGCCGCCAGTGTGGATCCCGCAGGAGATTTCGTTCGACGCCTATGTCTCGATGTTCTCGGGCATCGGCAAGGGCGGCATCCCGGTCATCGAATATTTCCGCAACTCGCTGATCATCTCGGTGACCTCGACGGTGATCGCGGTGGCCATCGGCATGGCCGGTGGCTACGCCTTCGCGCGCTATCGTTTCCGCGGCAAATCGAGCGTCTTCCTCGGCCTGATGCTGACGCGCACCGTGCCGGGCATCGCGCTGTCGCTGCCGCTGTTCTTCCTCTATGTGCGGCTCGGCATCATCGACACGCATTTCGGGCTGATCCTTGCCTATGTCGCGCTCAACGTGCCGTTCACGATCTGGCTGATCGATGGCTTCTTCCGCCAGGTGCCCAAGGACCTCGCGGAAGCCGCGCAGATCGACGGCTGCACGCGCTGGCAGGCGTTCTGGCAGGTCGAGTTCCCGCTTGCTGGGCCGGGCATCGCTTCGGCCGCGATCTTCGCCTTCCTGACCTGCTGGAACGAATTCGCGCTGGCCTCGCAATTGACCCGCTCGGTCAGCGCCAAGACGCTGCCGGTCGGCCTGCTCGACTACACGGCCGAGTTCACCATCGACTGGCGCGGCATGTGCGCGCTCGCCGTGGTGATGATCATCCCGGCGCTCACCCTCACCTATATCGTCCAGAAACACCTTGTCGGCGGCCTGACCTCCGGCGCGGTAAAAGGCTGATCCCATGGCAACGGTTTCCCTCAGCAAGTTGACCAAGCGCTACGGCAATGTCGGGATCGTGCATGGCATCGATCTCGATATCGCCGACCGTGAATTCATCGCCCTGGTCGGCCCCTCCGGCTGCGGCAAGTCGACGACATTGCGTATGATCGCCGGGCTCGAAGAGATCAGCGCCGGCTCGATCGAGATCGGCGGGCGCGTCGTCAACGATTTGCCGCCGCGCTCGCGCAACATCTCGATGGTGTTCCAGTCCTACGCGCTCTACCCGCACATGACCGTGCGCGAGAACCTCGGCTTCTCGCTGAAAATCGCGGGTGCCGCCAAGGAAGACATGGACCGCCGCGTCGCCGAGGCCTCGGCGATCCTCGGCCTCGACACGCTGCTCGACCGCCGGCCGTCGCAGCTCTCCGGCGGCCAGCGCCAGCGCGTCGCGATGGGCCGCGCCATCGTGCGCGATCCCGACGTATTCCTGTTCGACGAGCCGCTTTCCAATCTAGACGCCAAGCTCCGGACGCAGATGCGCACCGAGATCAAGAAGCTGCATGCCAAGGTACAGTCGACGGTGATCTACGTCACCCATGACCAGGTCGAGGCGATGACGCTTGCCGACCGCATCGTCATCATGCGCGACGGTCATATCGAACAGGTCGGCACGCCTGACGAGGTTTTCCGGCGGCCGGCGACGCGCTTCGTCGCCGGGTTCATCGGTTCGCCGCCAATGAACCTGCACGAGGCGACGATCGACGACGGCCAGATGGTTTTTTCCAGCGGCGAGAAGCTGCCGCTGCCCGGCCAGTTCAAGGCCAATGTCGCCACCGGCGACAAGGTCGTGTTCGGACTGCGGCCCGATGACATCTATCCGACGGGACATGGTATCAGCTCCGGCAGTGCGGCCGACGTGCACCAGATCGAATTGCCAATCACGGTCACCGAGCCGCTCGGCAACGAGACGCTGGTGTTCGTCGAGTTCAACGGCGCGGACTGGGTGTCGCGCATGCTGAATCCGCGACCACTCAAGCCGGGCGAGCGAGTGGCCATGAGCCTCGACATGTCGCAGGCGCATCTGTTTGCCACCGAGACCGGAAAGACATTGCGGAGCTGACCGATGGCTAGAATCGAAAAGATAGAGCTGCGGATGGTGGACCTTGTGCCCAAGGTCAAACGCACGGACGCGATCCAGAGTTTCGTCAGCCAGGAAACGCCGATCGTCACCATCACCGATTCCGACGGCGCGGTCGGCACTGGTTACAGCTACACGATCGGCACCGGCGGCTCCTCAGTGATGCGGCTTCTCTCGGACCATCTGGCGCCACGGCTGATCGGCCGCGACCCCGACATGATCGAGGCGATCTGGCACGATCTCGAATTCGCCACGCACGCCACCACGATCGGTGCGATCACCGCCATCGCCATTGCGGCGATCGACACCGCGCTGTGGGACCTCAGGGCGAAGAAACAGAACCTGCCGCTGTGGAAGCTGGCTGGCGGTGCCAAGGACCGCTGCCCGCTCTACACGACCGAGGGCGGCTGGCTGCACATCGAGACGCAGGCGCTGGTCGACGACGCACTCGCCGCCAAGGCCAGGGGATTTCGAGGCTCGAAGGTGAAGATCGGCAGGCCGCACGGGTCGGAGGATCTTGCCCGCCTGTCGGCGGTGCGCAAGGCGGTTGGCGACGGCTACGAGATCATGACCGACGCCAATCAGGGGTTCTCGGTCGACGAGGCAATCCGGCGCGCGGCAAGGCTGCGCGACCTCGACCTTGCCTGGATCGAGGAGCCGCTGCCGGCCGACGATATCGACGGCCATGTGCGGCTGTCGAACTCGACGCCGACGCCGATCGCTATCGGTGAGTCGCTCTATTCGATCCGGCATTTTCGCGAATACATGCAAAAAGGCGCCTGCTCGATCGTGCAGGTCGATGTCGGCCGCATCGGCGGCATCACGCCCTGGCTCAAGATTGCCCATGCGGCGGAAGCCTTCGACATTCCGGTGTGCCCGCATTTCCTGATGGAATTGCATGTCAGCCTGACCTGCGCTGTTCAGAACGGCCGATATGTCGAGTACATTCCGCAGCTCGATGAATTGACCGGCAAGCGTATGCGCATCGAGGATGGGCATGCGCTGGCACCCGACGAGCCCGGCATCGGCATCGATTGGGACTGGGACGCGGTCAAGGCCATGAGCATCGCCGAATTCACCACGGCGATCACCAAATAGGGGAACTGATATGCAGCGGATGGGGATGGTTCTGGGACTGAAGCCGGAAAAGGTCGTGGAGTATGTCCGCCTCCATGCCGCCGTCTGGCCCGATGTGCTGGCCATGATCTCTGCCTGCAACATCAAGAATTATTCGATCTACCTGAAGCGGCCGGAGAACCTGCTGTTTTCTTACTTCGAATACCACGGCACCGACTATGCCGCCGACATGGCCAGGATGGCCGCCGATCCGAAGACACAGGAATGGTGGTCCGTCTGCATGCCATGCCAGGAGCCGCTCACAACCCGCAAGGAAGGCGAATGGTGGGCTTCCATGGACGAGGTCTTCCATCATGGCTGAAGGCGGTTTCGACCCTGCCTCGCTCGTCCAGTCCTGGCCAAAGCCGTCGAAGCCTTGGCCGATCGTCACCTTCGGCGCGGGATCGATCGTCGGCGACGCACATTTCCCGGCCTACAGGAAGGCCGGCTTTCCAGTCGCCGGCCTCTACGATCCGGACCAGGACAAAGCGCGGGCCCTGGCCGAGAAATGGGATGTGACCGCATTCCGCTCGGTGGAAGAAGCCGCAGCCGTCAAGGGCGCGGTTTTCGATCTGGCGACGCCGCCGGGTCGGCACGCCGAGATCCTGAAGGCTCTGCCCGACGGCGCGGTCGCATTGATCCAGAAGCCGATGGGCAACTATCTCGGCGAGGCAACCGAAATTCTCGAAATCTGCCGCGCCAAGAAGCTCAAGGCGGCGGTGAATTTCCAGCTCCGCTTCGCGCCCATGATGCTGGCACTGAAGGATGCCATCGCCAAGGGCTGGCTCGGCGAGATCGTCGATTTCGATGCCTGGCTGGCGCTGGCGACGCCGTGGGAGCTTTGGGAGTTCCTGCTCAAGGCGCCGCGCGTCGAGATCGCCATGCATTCGATCCACTATCTCGACCTGATCCGGCAAGTGCTCGGCGACCCCAGAGGTGTCCACGCCAAGACGCTCGGCCACCCCAACCATAAGGTGGCGCAGACGCGCACCAGCGCCATTCTCGACTATGGCGATACGGTGCGCTGTGCGCTGTCGATCAACCACGATCACAAATTCGGCCGCCGGCACCAGGCCTGCGAATTCCGCATCTGCGGCACCGAGGGTGCGGCCTATCTCAAGCTCGGTCTCAACCTCGATTATCCCCGGGGCGAGCCGGACGTTCTGGAGATTTACCCCAGGGGCGGAACGGACTGGGTCGCGGTGCCGCTCGCCGGCGAGTGGTTCCCCGACGCCTTCGTCGGGCGCATGGCCAATGTCCAGCGTTTTGCCGCAGGCGAAGACGACGAATTGGTCAGCTCGGTCGAGGACGCCTGGAACACCATGGCGCTGGTCGAAGCGGCCTATCGTTCGAGCGCAGCGCCGGCAACGCCGATCGCGGAAAGACCCTGATGGAACAGATCCAGTATTTCGAGGACTACCAGATCGGCGCCTCGCGTATCACCAGCGGCCGCACCATCACCGAGACCGACTTCATCGTCCATGCCGGGCATACAGGCGATTTCTTTCCGCACCACATGGATGCCGAGTTCATGAAGACGACGCCGTTCGGCCAGCGCATCGCGCATGGCACGCTGGTGTTCTCGGTCGGCATCGGGCTGACGGCAACCGTCATCAATCCGGTCGCTTTTTCCTATGGCTATGACCGCCTGCGCTTCATCAAGCCGGTGTTCATCGGCGACACGATCCGCACGCGCACCACCATCGCTGCCAAAGAGAACGACCCAAAGAGGCCGGGCTCAGGACGGGTGATCGAGCGCTGCGAAGTCATCAACCAGCGCGATGAAGTGGTGCTGGCCGCCGACCATATCTACATCGTCGAACGCAAGCCGGCACGGGGCTGAAACCCAAGCCGCTTCCTATGCGCTAGGACTTTCGCGACATACCGCCGCCCTCTATCGCGTTGACGAGCGTTTCGCTGCCTTCGCGAAGATGCTGGCTCAGAATGCTCACGGCCTTGTTGCCGTCGCGCTGCCTGCAGGCGGCCAGCAGGTCGCGGTGTTCTGCCTGCGAGCGGGTGCGATAGTCGAGGTTCGACAACAGGATGCGGACATAGCGATCGGCCGCATTGTGGTGCGCTTCGATCAGGCCGAGCAAACGCCGGTTGCCGCAGGCATCGTAGAGAGCCAGGTGAAACGTCCGGTTGAGCGCCCCCCATCTGCCGACATTGCGCTCTGCATCGATCTGGTCGAGTGCTTGCCCGGCCTCATCGAGCTTGTCGCCCGACAGGACGGGAACAGCGAGCTGGAGCGCCTCGCATTCGAGCAATTCGCGCACCGCGTAGATCTCTGTGATTTCGGCACTGTCCATTCGGGCGACATGTGCGCCCTTGGTCGGGTGAATGGACACGATGCCCTCGGCCTCCAACTGGCGAAGGGCATCACGGATCGGCATGCGACTGAACCCGAACCGTTCGGCCAGATCGTCCTGGCGCAGTGCGGTGCCTGCCTTCAGGGATCCGCTGGCTATGGCTTCGCGCAGGACATTGGCGACCTGCTCCGCCACCGTTTGCGGTCTCTCGATCAGGCCTTCCACAAATCCGCGCAAACGATGCTCCCGCTTCATCCGATATCCAGCCTAATGGAAAACCGCTTTTGCGGATATAAGTATCCTCGTGTACAGGATAGCTAGCCTGGCTTCACGGTGGCTTCGGAAGCGGCATCGTGGCGCGCGCCTATACCGCGGCGGGTCGCCCACTGGCCGGGGTCGGTACAGCGCTTGCCGGCTCCGTATACCGCATACGCATGCGCAGGAACGGCGCTTCGATGCAGGTGTAGCTGAGATAGCCGATCGGAATCGTCGCCATGAAGCACAGGCCGGACCAGAGGCAGGCAACATAGAAATTGCTTATGTTCATGACGTTCGTATTTATGAACGCCGCCAGTTGCATGACGAAGAACAGATGCAGGAGATAGATCGAATAGCTGTAGGCTCCGGCCTTCTCAAGGATCTTGAACGGCAGGCTTGTGCGATTCCTCGAAAAGCTGGTGTCGTAGTAGGCGATGCCGAAAGCATAGGCCGCGGCCTCCAGGGTCGGCAGGATGATCCATATCGGATGCGGCGACGGATAATGCTCCAACTGATAAAATCCGCCGGCGGCATCGAACCACCAGAAGAAGACCGAGAATGCGACGAGAACGGCTAGCGCCAGCCAGTGCCGATCCTTCGCATAGGCACGGAGTTGAAAAGCAAGAATGCCGGCCAAAAACTGGTCCACGTGGCCTATGATGGTCCAGGCTGCCGCCGACTGCACCTCGCCGATGTGCACATAGAGCGCCCACCTCAGCAAAATCGCTCCCGCGATGAACAGCAAGGGCGCGAACGGAAACCGCCTGGACGCCATCAGCAGGAACGGCAGCAAAATGTAGAAGTGGGCTTCCACGGTTATCGACCAGCCGCCATTCGGAAGGGTGGGAAAAATCAACCCTTTTCCGACATCGGTGAAGTACTCGCCCAGAGGCTGACCTGCGAGATCCCTGCGGCAAGCCTCGATGGCTATTACGGCCAGCAGAAGCGGAAGCAGCCTCAGCGCCCGGTTGGCAAAGAAGGGCAGGTAGCTGACCTGTTTTCCATCAAGAAGCTTGGCGAACAGGTAGCCGGAGAGCGCCATGAACAGTGAAACGCCGGTGATCCCTTCATCCAGAAGGCTGAAGATTGGCAGAGCCGGCACAAAGCCATAGGGGACCGGCCCATCGGGAGACTGGTGAAGAAAATGCCAGGTGAAGACCAGAAAAGCCGCCAGACCGCGAATATGGTCCAGCGCCGGATAATGTTCTCCAGTCGAAGACTTCATTGATTCAGACCAACCGCCCTGCGCCCTGGACGATCGTCGCCGCATTGCCTTGCCTGTACCTGAGCCAGCAACGGCACCGCAGCAAGTATACCTCGCCCACGACTCCTATTTTGCCAGCCTCCCGTTAATTTAGACTTCTTACTTTTTGGGGAAATTTACCCCGACGCGGATCGGCGACCGAGCAGCCGCCGACCGAAATCGTCGATGTACGACGGCTCTTCAGCCGGGGCTTCCCGCAATGTGCGGACCGTCGCGGTCTACATGTTGTCTGAGCACAATCGCTTTGCTCAATCGACCCGCACGGCCACGACGGCGGCACAGTCGCCGGCCTTGACAAGCCCGGGAAAATGCCGCGCCGCCAGCATGCCGGACATCTTCGCCCTGATCTCCTGCGGGGCGACACCGGTGCGGCCGACGGGATGGATGCGGGCCAGCACGGCCCCCTTCTCCACCGGCTCGCCGAGATCGACCATGGTTTCGACCATGCCGTCGTCCTCGGCGAAGGAGAAGCAATCGCCCGAGGGCATGTCCAACCACTGTGTCTGGCTCTTCTCGACCGCACCATCGACAATGCCGGCGTGACGCAGCACATTGAGGACGCCGCGTCGCGCGATGCCCACGGTTTGTGCGCGCGAGGTGCCGCCGCCGCCAAGCTCGGTGCTGACGAAGACCTTGCCCATCTCCTCGGCCGCTGTGTCGTACATGCCGACGGCATCGATCTCGATCATGCGCATCGAGAAGGGGGCGGAAAACGCGGCCACCGCGTCGAAAGCTTTCTGCTCCAGCGCCTTGTCGGGCAGAGTGTGCGCGGCGCAAAATGGCACGAAATCGAGCGTCTTGCCGCCGGAATGAAAGTCGAAGACGATGTCCGCGCGAGGAAGCAGCTCCCGTTGAAAATAGTCGGCGATCTTCTCGGTCACCGTGCCGTCCGGCCGGCCGGGAAAGCTGCGGTTCATGTTGCCCTTGTCGATCGGCGAGGTGCGCGTGCCGGCGCGAAAGGCCGGGTAATTCATCGCCGGCACGATGATCACCGTGCCGCTGACGGTTTTCGGGTCGAGCGTCCTGGCGAGATCGTACAGCGCCAGCGGACCCTCATATTCGTCGCCATGGTTGCCTCCGGTCAGCAGGGCCGTCGGTCCCTTGCCGTGGCGGATGACGCAGATCGGGATCATCACCGAACCCCAGGCCGAATCGTCGCGGCTGTAGGGCAGGCGCAGAAAGCCATGCTGGACGCCGTCGCGATCGAAATCGACGGTCGGCGCGATCGGAGAAGGGCGAAGACTGGACATCGGTTTCAATCCTTCACCACCAGCTTGCGCGGCACATTGGCCAGGCACTCTACACCGGTTTCGGTGATCAGGATGGATTCGGTGATCTCCAGTCCCATCGTTTCAAGCCAGAGGCCGGTCATGAAATGGAAGGTCATGCCGGGCTTGAGCTCGGTGCGGTCGCCAGGGCGCAGGCTCATGGTGCGTTCGCCCCAGTCCGGCGGATAGGAAAGACCGATCGAGTAGCCGGTGCGATTATCTTTGACGATGCCGTATTTCTTCAGGACGGCGAAGAAGGCATTGGCGATGTCCTCGCAGGCATTGCCGGGCTTGGCGGCAGCGAGGCCGGCTTCCATACCTTCCAGCGTCGCCTTCTCGGCATCGAGGAATTCCTGCGTCGGCTTGCCGAGGAAGACGGTGCGCGACAACGGGCAGTGATAGCGGTTGTAGCAGCCGGCGATCTCGAAGAAGGTGCCCTCGCCCCGCTTCATCGGCTGGTCGTCCCAGGTCAGATGCGGCGCCGAGGCGTCGGCGCCCGACGGCAGCAGCGGTACGATGGCCGGGTAGTCGCCGCCAATACCGTCGACACCGCGCGTGCCGGCATCATAGATCTCGGCGACGAGATCGCATTTGCGCATGCCGACTTCTATCTTGTCGACAATGCGGTGGTGCATGGCTTCGACAATGCGGGCGGCCTTGCGCATATAGTCGATTTCGGTCGGGCTTTTCACCGCGCGCTGCCAGTTGACCAGGGCGGTGGCGTCGACGAAGCGGGCATTGGGCAGATGCTTCTGCAGCGCGGCAAAGGCGGCGGCGGAGAACCAGTAATTGTCCATCTCGACGCCGATGGTGAGCTTGCCCCAGCCGCGATCGGCAAGCACTCCGGACATGAAATCCATCGGGTGCCGCTCGGTCGACTGCACGTAGTGGTCGGCATAGCCGACGATGTTGTCATGGGCGAGATAGGCGGTGCGCTTGGCGCCATTGGCATCCTGGCCGCGGCCATACCAGACCGGCTCGCCAGATGGCGGCACGATGACCGCCTGATGCACATAGAAAGACCAGCCGTCGTAGCCGGTCAGCCAGGCCATGTTGGACGGGTCACTGACGATCAAGAGATCGACGCCCTTTGCCTCCATGGCTTTCCGGGTCTTGGCGAGGCGTTCCGCAAATTCGCCGCGCGAGAATTTCAGGTTTGGTTGCATTGTTCTTGATCCTCGTTTGTTGGGCCTGGAGCCTGTTTCAACGTCGTTGAATCCGGCTCCAGGTAACTTTTTGTTCGAGCACGATCTTCTCGGAGAACCGGCTTCCGCTTTTCCGGATCCATGCTCCTGCGGCCAGCATCAGCTTTCGAAAATGGTGCCGGATTTGGCCGCCCGCGCCCGGTCGCGGGCGAGCGTGGCGATCGCCGTGTCCTGCACGCCGGTGCCGGTCAGGTCGGCAATGGTGATGTCGCTGGCTGAGCGACGGCCGTGCATTGCGCCTGCGATGATCTGGCCAAGCTCGGTCACCTCGGCATCGGCGGCCATCACGCCCGCCGCGATGGCATGGTGGAGCTCGCCAAGCCGCCGTGTCTGGCGCGCGCTGTCGGCGACATAGAGATCGGCCATGCGCAGGATCGCCGGTGCGATCTCGTTCTTGTGCTCGGCGTCCGAACCCATGGCGGTGATGTGCTGGCCGGCGGAAAGGAAGCCCGCCTTGATCAACGGCTCGGTCGAGGGCGTGGTGGTGACGATGATGTCGGCGCCGGCAGCGGCCTCGGCCGGGTCGGGTTCGGCACGAACGACAATGCCGAGTTTCTCACTCAAGGCGGCCGCGGTCGCCACTGCCTTGGCGGCATCGCGCGCCCAGATGCGCGCCTCGGTGATCGGCCGCACGAGCTTGAGCGCTTCGAGTTGCAGTCCGGCTTGCACGCCGGCGCCGAAGATCGCGGCGACAGATGCATCGGGACGCGACAGATGCTTGGCCGCGACCGCGCCGGCGGCTGCCGTGCGGACATCGGTGAGATAGCCATTGTCGAGCAGTAGCGCTTCGACCAGACCGGTCCTGGCCGACAGCAGCACCATCATGCCGTTGACGGAGGGCAGGCCGAGCTTCGGATTGTCGAAGAAACCGGGGCTGATCTTGATGGCGAAGCCGTCAATGCCGGGCACATAGGCGGTCTTCACGTCGACCTCGCCGCGATGCTCGGGGATGTCGAGGCGTAGGATCGGCGGCATCGCCACCGGCAAGGTGGCGAGCGCGCGAAAAGCATTCTCGACGCAGGCGACGGCGTCGAGATCCAGCATCACGATCTGGCGCAGTTCTTTCTCGGTGAGGATCGTCATGCGGCTCATGCGGCGCGCTCCACCATTGCGTCACCGCAGATGATCTTGCGGTGCGTGTCCATGTCGATGTTGCGGCCGGAAAGCAGAACAAGCACCGGCCCGTTCGGCTTGACCTTGCCGGCGAGCAGAGCAGCGATACCGACCGCGCCGGCGCCTTCGACGATCTCACGCTCCCGCGCATAGGCATGGCGGATGCCCTCGGCGATTTCGTCTTCGCCAAGCAAGATCACATCGTCCAGCAGGTCGCGGCACATGGCGAAGGTCAGCCGGTTGTCGAGGCCGATGCCGCCGCCGAGCGAATCCGCCAGCGTCGGCAATTCCTCCACCGGCACCGGCCGACCGGCATCCAGGCTCGCCTTCATCGCCGCGCCGCGTGCCATCGAAACACCGATCACTTTCGTACCTGGGCTGACTCCCTTGACGGCCGCGGCGATGCCCGAGGCCAGGCCGCCACCGGAGAGCTGTACGAGGACGAGAGCGGCATCCGGAACCTGGTCGATCATCTCCAGCCCCAGCGTGCCTTGCCCGGCGATGATCGCGGGATGGTCGAAGGGCGGAAGCATGACCAGTCCCTCTTGCGCCACCAGCCGCTCGACCTCCTGCTGGGCGTCGTCCTGGCTGTTGCCGATAATGCGGACCTCCGCGCCAAGCCGGCGGATTTCGTGGAGCTTGTTGCCGGGCACCAGCCGTGACATGCAGATCACCGCACGCATGCCTTCGAGCTTCGCGGCATGTGCCAGCGCGCGGCCGTGATTGCCGGTCGAGGCCGCGACGACGCCGCGCGCTTTCTCCGCGGCACTTAGCGAAGCGATGGCATTCGAAGCGCCGCGCAGCTTGAAGCTGCCGGTGATCTGGCGGTGCTCGAGCTTGAGGTGAACCGGCACACCCAGTTGTTCGGAGAGACCCGGCGAACGCACGGTCGCCGTGCGCTCGACCTTGCCGGCAATGCGCTCACGCGCGGCACGGATATCTGCGAGAGTGACTGTCGCCATGATCGTCAATCGCGGGGCAAGGGCAGCGTCATCAGACGGCCGAATTCGGGATGGGCTGTCTCATCACCGCAAAGGCGCAGGCAGTTCCAGGCACTCGCCTGGTTGCTGGTCACCACTGGGCGGCCGATCGCCTGTTCCATGCCGGTGACCGCGAGCGCACCGCGCAGCGCCGTGCAGGAGACGAACAGTGCGTCCGCCCGCGCGTGCGTTGCTTCGCGCGCGAGCTCGACAAGCGCTGCCGGGGGGATACGGGCCATCTCACGATCGTCCTCGAAGCCGAGACAGGTGAAGCTGGCGATCTCGAAGCCACGGGCGGCGAAATAAGCCGCCATGGGCCTGGAGGTTTCGACCGTGTAGGGCGTGAGGATACTGATCCGGCGCGCGCCGAACGCGTGCAGCCCGCGCACGCCAGCCATCGGCGGCGTGACGATGGGAACGCCGGGCTTGGCGGCCTGGATCGCCACCTCGATCTCGGCATCACCGATCACCACCGAGGCTGAGGTGCAGGAATAGCAGATGGCGTCGAGCGGCTCGTCGGGCAGGATCAATGCCGCGCCCGCCGTCAGCGCCGGCTGCATCTTGCGCAGGTTCTCCGGCGTTGTCGGATTGGCGTAGGGAATGCGCGCGACATAGACTCCGATGCGCTCGCTCGCCACCATGCGGCGAAAATCCGGCTCACTGGTGTGATCCGTGGCCAGGATGATGAGACCGACGCGGCGCGCCATCGGGCGGTCTTCAAGCGTCGGCCGGTTGGGCGCGACCTTGATCTCGGGTAAGGGCTTCATCAATTATCTCTCGATCTTGCCGTAGCGACGTTCCAGCCAGCGCAGCAGGATAACCGAGCAAAGACTGATGGCGAGGAAGAAAGCGCCAACCAGCGTGATCGGCTCGATATAGCGATAGTAGGTGTTGGCGACGCTTTTCGCCTGGTTCATCAGTTCCAGCACGGTGATCGCCGACAGGAGAGGCGTTTCCTTGAACATGGCGATGAAATAGTTGGCCAGTGCCGGGATCATCGGCGGGATGGCCTGCGGAATGATGATATGGCTCCAGGTCTGCCTGCCGCTGAGATTGCACGCCTTGGCGGCCTCCCACTGGCCACGCGGCACATTGTCGATGCCGGCGCGGTAGACCTCGGCCGTGTAGGTGCCGTAGTGCAGCCCGAGCCCGATGACACCGGCGACGAGCGGCGGCAGCAGGATGCCGATGTCAGGCAGCACGTAGAAGATGAAGTAGAGTTGCACGAGAAGCGGCGTGCCGCGGATGAATTCGGCCGCCCAACCGACGGTGCGGGACAATGCCTTGTTGGGCGAGCGGCGCGCCAGCGCGATGCCGAGCCCGACGATCGCCGCCAGCACCGAGCCGAGCAGCGTCGCAAGGATGGTGATCTTCACCCCCTGGATCAGCGTCGGCAGGATCTGCCGGACAAAATCCCAATCCCATTCCATCAGAAAACCCCGGCCATCAGCGAACCCCGGCCATCAGACGCGCACTCCGTCGAGGCCGCGCGCCATGCGGCGCTCCAGCGAGCGCACGCCCAAAGAGATGAGCAGCGCCAGGATGAAATAGATGATCAGGATGGTGGTGAAGGGCACCATCGTGTTGCCGGTCTGGGCGCGCACCACCTGCGCCTGGAAGGTCAGGTCGGCAAGCGAGATCAGCGAGACGACCGATGTGGCCTTGAGCAGTTCGATGGCGTTGTTGCCGAAGGTCGGCAGCATCACCAGAAATGCCTGGGGCAGGATAACGTGGCGCAAGCCTTGCCAGCGGCCGAGATTGAGCGCGATGCAGGCCTCATGCTGTTCGCGGCCGATCGACTGTACGGCGCCGCGCACAACTTCGGCGGCATAGGCGCCGACATTCAGGCCGAGCGCCAGCACGCCCGCCTGCAGCGGGGTCAGTTCGAAACCCACCAGCGGCAGCACGAAATAAGCGAAGAACAACTGCACGAAGATCGAGGTGCCGCGAAAGAATTCGATATAGGCGGTGGCCAGTGCGCGCAGCGCAAAGAAGCGTGACAGCCGCCCAAGGCCGGCAAGAAAGGCCATGACCAGGGCAAGCACCGACCCCATCAGCGTCAGCTCGATGGTGACAAGCGCTCCCTGCAATATCAGGCCGAAATAGCCGGACCACTGGGTCATTAGGGTTCCAACGTTAGCGGTTAGCTTCCTTCTCCCTGTTTCACGGGGAGAAGATGCCGGCAGGCAGATGAGGGGCAGCGCGAACTTACGAAGGCATGGCGCCGCCCCTCATCCGTCACTTCAGGCCACCTTCTCCCCGTGGACGGGGAGAAGGAAAAAGTGCGCCCTACTTCGCCGCGCAGAGCTTGTCGCGTGTCGTCGACATCGCGGCCGCGGCCGAGAAGCCATAGGGCTCGATGATCTTGGCGAATTCGCCCGACTTCTTCATCTTGGCGAGCTCGACGTCGAAGGCATCGCGCAGCGCCTCGTCACCCTTCTTGAAGGCGGCGCCATCGCAATAGACCGGAGCACCCTGCACCGGCGCGATGACTTCGAGGCTAGGATCGTTGGCTTTCTTCATCAGGTCGTTGATCGACAGAACCGGCAGCGAATAGGCGTCGATGCGGCCGTCCTGCACCATCTTCAGGCCGCTCTGGCCATCCGGGACGACAATGACGCGTTCGCGCGGAACGCCGGCGTTGAGCGCCAGCTTCTCTTCGGTGCCGCCACCGGGAGCGCCGATCGTTGCGGACGTGTCCTTGGCGACGTCTTCGTAGCTCTTGAAGCCTTTCGGATTGCCTTTCTTCACCAGCATCGCTTCGGCGTCGCACAGCACCGGCTCGGAATAGGCGACCGCGGCGCAGCGCTCCGGCTTCATGAACAGACCAGCGGTGACGACATCGAAGCGGCCGGCCTGCAGGCCGGGGATCATGGCGCCATATTCCGAGATCGAGGCGACGATGTCGCCAACGCCGAGACGCTTGAAGATCTCGCGCGCCACGTCGGGCGCGGCACCCGAAACCTTGCCATCGGCGGCGACGGCCGTATAGGGCGGCTCATTGGCGATGGCGACACGGGCGAAGCCCTGCGACTTGAGCTGCTCGAGCTTGCTGTCGTCGGCCGAACCCGCGGTCGAGGCCGCCAGCACCGCGGTCAGCGCAAGGCCGGCGACGCCGGCCAGAATGCCAAGTTTCTTCATTGTTCCCAACTCCTTGTTTCGTTTTCTTGGTTTGGCTGCGGCAGCAGCGCCGCCGGTTTCTGGTTGATTTCGGGACGGCTTCACAGTCCCGGGCATAACGGTCAGACGCGATGTCCGGCCGCGATGATCTTCTTCAGGAAGCCTTGCGTGCGCTCCTGTTTGGGATGGCGGAAAATCTCATCGGGCTTGCCCTCCTCGACTATTCTGCCGCGATCGAAGAACAGCACCCGGTCGGCGAAATCGTGGGCGAAACCCATTTCGTGCGTAACCAGAAGCATCGTCATGTCGGTCTCGGCGCAGAGCCGCCACAGGACGTTGAGCACCTCCTCGACCAGTTCCGGATCCAGCGCCGACGTCACTTCGTCGAACAGCATGATCTTCGGCTGCAAAGCGAGTGCGCGGGCGATCGCCACACGCTGCTTCTGGCCCCCGGACAGTTGCGCCGGCATGGCCTTGGCCTTGTCGGCCATGCCGACCATATCGAGCAGTTCCATCGCCCGCTTCTCGGCGGCGGCGCGCGGCGTGCCCTTGGTCAGCATCGGCGCCAGCGTCACATTGTCGATGACGCTCTTGTGCGGAAACAGGTTGAAGAGCTGGAAGACCATGCCGATCTTCTGGCGCATCCGGGTCAGATGCCGTTCGTCGGCGGGCAGCAGCTGACCGTTGCGTTCCATGTGGTAGAGTTGTTCGCCCTCGATCTGGATGTGGCCGCCGTCGATGCGTTCCAGGGTCATCAGGATGCGCAGGATCGTCGTCTTGCCCGAGCCGGAAGGCCCGATCAGCGCCAGCTTCTCGCGCGGCATGACCTGCATCGACAGGCCGTCCAGCACCTTGAAGGTGCCGAAGCTCTTCGAAATGGCATCGACCTTGATGATGGGTATGGATGCGGACAAATGAATTTCCCCGTGTTGGAGAAGCCTGTGCCCCTAACGATGCGGAACGCGCCAAATCATGTCAATCAGGAAAATAATATCATGACAATTATTCCGATTGCGCATGTTTTCCGGTCAGTCGAGGCTGATTTTTGTGCACGTCATCGTCCCAAAACGGCTCGCCTCTTTAGGCGACGTGCTCAGATTGCAAGCAGCAGATGCTCCGGATCGCCAAGCAACAGCTTGGTGACAACGCCGAGGCCGGCGCGCAGTTCCCCTTCCGTGGTAGAACCCAGTGAGATACGCACCGCCGGATGCCACGGCGCATCCGAAATGCGGAAGGATGTACCCGGCGCAATCGCGACGCCTCGCAGCCGCGCCTGGGCGACAAAGCTTTCCTCGGCCCGATCGGCCGGCAGTTCCAGCCAGATGTGCAGCCCGTCATGCCGGGCACGATATTCGACCCCAGCCAAGACCTCCGCCGCGATATCCAGCCGCCGCCGCAACGCCGCACGCTGCCAGCGGACGAGCTCAATCGCCGTGCCGTCGGTCACCCATTTGGTGGCGATCTCGGCCACCAGCGGCGTCGCCATCCAGTTCGACACCAGATGCCGGTTGGCAACGGCGGCGACATAGCGGTCGGGCGCGGCGAGATAGCCGATGCGCAGGCCGGGCACGGTGATCTTGGTGAAGGAGGTGACGTAAAGCGTGCGTTCCGGGGCGAAAGCGGCGACCGGCGGCGGCCGATCCTCGACCAGCGGACCCAGCACATCATTCTCGATGATGGCGATGTCGTGCTTGCGGGCGACCGCAGCGATCTCCTCTCGCCGCCGCGCGTCCATCAGGGTCGCCGTCGGGTTGATCACCGAGGGCTGCACGAACACCGCGCGGATGTCGGAGAGCCGACAGGCTTCGTCCAGCGCTTCGGGAATCAGGCCATTGCCGTCGATGGGCAGGCCTTCGAGGTTGAAGCCGAGATAGCGCGCCAGCGGCACCAGCGTGTGGTGGCCGATCGCCTCCGTGGCAACCGTCGAGCCCGGCGGCGCAACGCTCATCAGCGCCACGGTCATGCCGGCGGTGGCGCCATTGGTCAGGCTGATGTTCTGCGGCGAGACATCGAGGCCGCATAGCTTCAGCCATTCGACCGCCACCGCACGGTGGCGTGGAAACACCATGTTGGGCCGGAACGACAGCGCCGAACTCGACGGCAGATTCTCGGCCAGCCATCCCAGCGCCTGCTTCAGCCGTTCCAGATGCATCGGCTCGCAGACCGGCTTCAGGATCGAGAGGTCGATGACCTCGCCGAGGCGTTCGGGCAGATAGGGCGGCTCCGGTTCTCGGCGCTGCGTCTGGACGAAACTGCCACGGCCGATCTCGCCCGAGATCAGGCCGCGCCGGATCAATTCCTCATAGGCGCGGCTGACCGTCTGCACCGAGAGCTTGAGATCGTCGGCCAGCCGGCGATGCGTCGGCAGCCGGGAGCCATTGGCCAGGCGCCCGTCATGAATGGCGCGCGCGAACTGGTCGGCCAGCGACTGATAGGCCGGCCGCCGGATGAGCGCGGGATCGGGTTGCCACAATGTCATGACTTATTAGAGATCGAAATCAGTGCAATTGACAATCGAAATAATGCGCCGTCATGGTACTGGCGACGAAAAAGTGGGCCGTGATGACTGCTGCGAAACTCGACGCGATCGATCTCAAAATCCTCGACGCCATCCAGCGCGACGGCCGCATCACCAAGCTGGCCCTGGCCGAGCAGGTCGGCCTGTCGCCGACGCCATGCTGGATGCGGCTGCGCAAGCTGGAGAAGGCGGGCATCGTCTCGGGCTATCATGCCCGGATCGCCATGCGTGTCGTGGCGCCCGTCGCGACCGTGCTGATGGAGGTGACGCTGGCCAGCCATCGCCAAGCCGATTTCGATCGCTTCGAACGCGTCATCCGCGACATACCGGAGATCGTCGCCTGCTGGTCGGTGGGCGGCGGCGTCGACTATGTTGTGAAGGTCATGGCGCGTGACATCGATGCCTATCAGCGGCTGGTCGACGGCCTGCTGGAGCGCGAGATCGGCATCGACCGCTACTTCACCTACATCGTCACCAAGACGGTGAAGGAGGAAATCGTTCTCCCCGTGGCCGACCTGCTGCCGGCGTCGTCATAGGCCGGACAGATTGTCTGCCAAGGCGGCAGAATAGAGAGACTCTCTCTCCTTCAAGGCATGCAAACAGCCTCTCTGTCTCCCGCTGGCAGGTAGTCTTTCCGCATAGTCCGAACCGGGAGGCCTCGATCATGTCCGCGCATTTCGCCCGCTCGCATCGCCACGAAGCGCTTGATCGCCTCGCCGACCGCCGGCTGCTGCGCGAGCTCGCCTATGTCGAGGGGCACTGGACGGCGAGCGAAGCCGCTGAAAGCTTTGAAGTCACCGATCCGGCCACCGGCGCGACGGTCGCGTTTGTCGCCGCGCTTGATGCGCAGCAAACGACAAAGGCAATCGATGCCGCCGCGCGTGCCTTCCCCGCCTGGCGTTCGCTGCTGCCGCAGGAGCGGTCCAATATCTTAAGAAAATGGTTCGAGCTGATCATCGCCGCGAAAGACGATCTTGCCCTGCTGATGACGCTGGAACAGGGCAAGCCGCTGCGGGAGTCGATTGGTGAAATCGACTATGCCGCCTCCTTCGTCGAGTGGTATGCCGAGGAAGCAAAACGCCTCAACGCGGAAAGCGTCACCAGCCACCTGCCGAACGCGGAAATGATGGTGCGGCGCGAACCGCTTGGCGTCGTCGGCGTCGTCACGCCGTGGAATTTCCCGTCGGCCATGCTGACCCGCAAGGCGGCGGCAGCACTTGCCGCCGGCTGCACCATCGTTGCGCATCCGTCCTCGGAGACGCCGCTGTCGGCGCTGGCGCTGTCGGAACTCGGCGAGCGCGCCGGCCTGCCCGCCGGCGTCTTCAACATCATCACCGGCAAGGCCGCGACGATTGTCGGCCGCATGTGCGAGGATCCACGCGTTCGCGCCATGAGCTTCACCGGTTCGACCGAGATCGGCAGGCTGATCGCCGCACAGAGTGCGCCGACGATGAAGCGCCTGGTGATGGAGCTTGGCGGCCACGCGCCGCTGATCGTCTTTGCCGATGCCAATCTGGACAAGGCGGTGAGCATCGCCATCGACGCCAAATTCGCCACTTCGGGCCAGGATTGCCTGGCCGCGAACCGCATCTATGTCCAGCGCCCGATCCATGATCGCTTCTGCGCCGCCTTCGCCAGGCGCATCGAAACATTGCGGACCGGCAACGGCCTTATTCAGGAAACCGACATCGGGCCATTGATGCATGAGCGCGCCGTCACCAAGGTCGAGGAGCAGGTCGCCGATGCCATCGCCCACGGCGCGCGCTGCCTTGTCGGCGGCAAGCGCCATCGGGCCGGGCCGCTGTTCTACCAGCCGACATTGCTGGCCGATGTGCCCGACGAGGCGCTGATCATGCGCGAGGAAACCTTCGGCCCGGTTGCCGCCGTCACACCTTTCGACAGCGAGGACGAGGTGATCGCCCGCGCCAATGCCACCGAATACGGCCTCGTCGCCTATGTCGTGACCGAGAACGGCGCCCGCCAGCAGCGCATGGGCCGCGCGCTCGACTACGGCATGATTGCCGTCAACCGCGTCAAGATTACCGGCGCGCCAATCCCGTTCGGCGGCGTCAAGCAATCCGGCATCGGCCGCGAGGGCTCGCGCCACGGGCTCGAAGCTTTCACCGATCTGAAATATCTCTGCCTGGACGTTGCATAAGATGTATCGATATTCAGGTGATGCCGGCCTGCAAATGGCCTGGCCTGAATCTCAACACATCTTAAGTCGCGTCCAGCCATCCCTTAAGGAGTAAAAAAATGCTCGATCAGTCCAACGAACTCGCCGCCTGGGATCGCGATCACTTCTTCCATCCGTCGACGCATATGGGCACGCACGCGCGGGGCGAATCGCCGACGCGCATCATGGCCGGCGGCGAAGGGGTCACCGTTTGGGACAACAATGGCAGGAAGAGCATCGATGCCTTCGCCGGCCTCTATTGCGTCAATGTCGGCTATGGCCGGCAGAAGATCGCCGATGCCATCGCCACCCAGGCCAAGAATCTTGCCTATTACCACGCCTATGTCGGGCACGGAACCGAGGCCTCGATCACGCTGTCCAAGATGATCATCGACCGCGCGCCCAAGGGCATGTCGAGGGTCTATTTCGGCCTCTCCGGTTCGGATGCCAACGAAACCAACATCAAGCTGATCTGGTACTACAACAATGTGCTTGGCCGGCCGGAGAAGAAGAAGATCATCTCGCGCTGGCGTGGTTATCACGGCTCGGGCGTGATGACCGGATCGCTGACCGGGCTTGATCTCTTCCACAACGCCTTCGACCTGCCGCGCGCGCCGATCCTGCACACCGAAGCGCCCTACTACTTCCGCCGCGCCGACCGCTCGATGAGCGAGGAGCAGTTCTCGCAACATTGCGCCGACAAGCTCGAGGAGATGATCCTGGCCGAAGGCCCCGAGACCGTCGCCGCCTTCATCGGCGAGCCGATCCTCGGCACCGGCGGCATCGTGCCGCCGCCCGCCGGCTATTGGGAAAAGATCCAGGCCGTGCTGAAAAAGCACGACGTGCTTCTGGTCGCGGATGAAGTGGTGACGGGCTTCGGCCGATTGGGCACCATGTTCGGTTCCGACCATTACGGCATCAAGCCCGATCTGATCACCATCGCCAAGGGCCTGACCTCGGCCTATGCGCCGCTGTCGGGCGTCATCGTCGCCGACAAGATGTGGCAGGTGCTGGTGCAGGGTTCCGACAAGCTCGGCTCGCTCGGCCATGGCTGGACCTATTCGGCGCATCCGATCTGCGTAGCCGCCGGCGTCGCCAATCTCGAACTGATCGACGAGATGGACCTGGTGACGAATGCCCGCGAGACCGGCGCCTATTTCCGTGCCGAACTGGCCAAGGCCGTCGGCGGCCACAAAAATGTCGGCGACGTGCGCGGCGACGGCATGCTGGCGGCGGTCGAGTTCGTCGCCGACAGGGACGACCGGGTGTTCTTCGACGCCTCGCAGAAGATCGGTCCGCAGGTGGCGACGGCACTTGCCGCCAGCGGCGTCATCGGCCGTGCGATGCCACAGGGCGATATTCTCGGCTTCGCGCCGCCGCTCTGCCTGACCCGCGAAGAAGCCGACGTCGTCGTCTCCAAGACCGCCGATGCGGTGAACAGCGTTTTTTCCAATCTGTGAAATCGACCATGAATGCCATGACCAGAACCCTTCCCGCCACCATGGCCGCCGTGCTGCTCACCGGGCACGGCGGACCGGAAAAGCTCGTCTACCGCACCGATGTGAAAGTGCCCGCCCCCGCCCCCGGCGAAGTGCTGGTGAAAGTCAGCGCCTGCGGGATGAACAACACCGATGTCTGGGTGCGCCAGGGCGCCTATGGCACGGAAGAGGACGCCGCCGCCGTGTCGACCTGGCGGCGCCAGGGCAACACGCTGACCTTTCCGCGTGTCCAGGGCACCGACACGGTGGGCATCGTCGCTGCCGTCGGCGAAGGCGTCTCGCCGGATCGTGTCGGTGAACGGGTGATGGTCGATTTTTCCATCTACAACCGCGACGACGATTCACTGGCCGACATCGACTATATGGGACACGGCCGCGATGGCGGTTACGCCGAATACCAGACCGTGCCGGCCGAAAATGCGCATGTCGTCGATACGGAGATGAGCGATGTCGAACTCGCCACCTTCTGCTGCGCCTACCTTACCGGCGAACAGATGCTGGAACGCGCCGGCCTGAAAGCCGGCGAGCGCGTGCTAGTCACGGGCGCCTCGGGCGGCGTCGGCTCCGGCATCGTGCAGTTGGCACGGGCGCGCGGCGCCATCCCGTATGCCGTCGTCGGCAAAGGCAAGGAGCAGGCGGTGCGCGACATCGGCGCCGAGGCCGTCATCACCCGTGGCGTCGCCAACCTGCCGCAAGCCGTGGCCGAGGCGACCGGCGGCAAGCCGATCGACGTGGTGGCCGACCTCGTCGGCGGCGCGACCTTCAACGACCTGCTGCGCATCCTGAGGCCCGAGGGCCGCTATACCACCGCAGGCGCGATCGCCGGTCCGGTCGTGCAGCTCGATCTCAGGACCATGTACCTCAAGCAGCTGCAACTGCACGGCTCGAGCCAGGGCACGCGCGCCGATTTTCGCCGCATCGTCGGATATATCGAGGCGAAAAAGATCCGGCCGCTGGTCGGCGGCGTCTACAGGCTGTCCGATTTCCATCGCGCGCAGGCCGATTTCATCGCCAAGGATTTCGTCGGCAAGCTGGTGGTGGTGCCCGACGCGGTCGCGGAGCAATCGGCGTAGCTCCCGAAATCCAGGCATCCTCGCTTCTGCCGTCCTCCTACCGCTGCCATAACGGGAATGGCTTGCAGTCCAGCCTGCAAGCCGTCACAAACAGTGACGCCCGCCGCGCCGCTGGTCCGGGCCTCCGGTCACAGGATACAGGCGAGAATGACAGCCCGAATGATAGTGCTCGATGCCAAGCCGCTCGGCGTCGCGGATGTCGCCGAGATCGCACGCCGCAACGCCCGGCTCATGCTGGGCGAGGAGGCGATGCGCCGCATCCGGGCGAGCCGCGCCCTCATCGAGCATCTGACGCAGCTCGGCAAGCCGATGTACGGCGTCACCACGGGCCTGGGCGCCTGTGTCGACACACCGCTGGCGCAGGCCGACCTGATCGCGTTCCAGCACAGCGTGCCACTCAGCCACAGCATGGGCATCGGGCCCGCCCTGCCGACCGAGGCGGTGCGGGCGATGATCACCGCGCGCATCTCAGGCATGGCGGCCGGCGGCACCGGCACCTCCGAGCGCGTGGTGATGGGCCTTGTGGCGGCGCTTAACGCCGGCGTCCATCCGGTGATCCCCACCTGGGGATCGATCGGGGCGGCGGACCTTGCCCATCTCGGCCATATGGCAAGGGCGCTGGGCGGCGACGGCGAAGCGGAATTCCGGGGCAGGATCATGCCGTCCGCCGAGGCGCTGGCACTGGCCGGGCTCGAACCGCTCGACCTGCGCGAGAAGGACGGCCACGCCATCATCGTCGCCAACAGCCTGTCGACCGGAACGGCCTGCCTGTGCCTCGAGGATGTCGGGCATCTCATCGACTGGGCGCTGGCAGCGGTCGCCCTCAACTATGAGGCGTTCCGTTCTTCCCTCACCGCGATCGACGAGCATGCGCTGGCCGCACGGCCGGCCTTCGGCCAGCGCGAGATCGGTGCCCGGCTGCGCAAGGAACTGGCGGGAAGCGGCCTGTGGAAGGACAAGGCGGCACGGCGCCTCCAGGATCCGCTCAGCTATCGCTGCGTGCCCCAGGTCTGGGGTGGCCTGCTCCACGCGTTCGAGCAGGCGCGGCTGGCGACCGAGATCGAACTGACCCACTCAGGCGACAATCCTGTGATCCTGGCCGCGGGCGAGCGGGTGATCTCGAACGGCAATTTCGATCTCACGGCGATGACGCTGGCCTGGGAACAGCTTGGCCAGGCGCTGGCGCATTGCGCGGTCGGCATCGCCAACCGCGGCATGAAGCTGATGTCGCCGATAACTGCCGAACTGCCGCGCTTCCTGTCGGCCAGGGGCGGCAGCCGCCAGGGCTATGCCGAACTGCAGAAGCCGCTGGCCGCGCTGGAAGCCGAGATCCGCCATCTGGCCAATCCGATGTCGCTCAGCCCGCTTGCCGTATCTGACGGCATCGAAGACCAGTCGTCGATGGCGCCGCGGGTGGTGGCCAAGACCGCCGAGATCGTCAAGCGCATGCGCTATCTGGTTGCGATGGAGCTGATCTTCGCGGCGACGGGCGTGGAGTTGCGCGGCGTCGTCGACAGCATGGGCGAAGGGCCGCAGCGGACCTTTGCCGCGGTGCGCGCGCTCGTCAGCCCGCTCGATGACGATCGCGAGGATGAGCGCCGACATGACCCGGGTCGCGCGCATGGTGGCTGGTCCCCGGTACTGAGCCGGCGGTCGAGCTCGTCGTGGTTTTGAACGCGGCACCGGCAGATCGAGACTATTGGTACGGCCCGCGGAGATTCAGGTTCTCCGCCAGGAGGCAGAACCGGTCGATCAGCCGGACAAGCTCTTCGCCTTGTTCGGCCACGATCGTGCCGCGCTCGGCAGGTGCGACGTCCGAGAGGGCCTGCCACAAGCGGCTTTGCCGGTCACAGACATCCGCCAGTTCGGAGCATTCGCCAGAGGTCAGTTTCAAGATGTGATCCGCCGTCACCGGCCCGATGCCAGGAGGCGTCGTCGCTCCAAGGGAAAGATAGCCGGGTGGCACGGTGCCTTTTGCGTTGGTCACCGATTTGCGGCAGATGACGTCGAACAACTGGTCGACGGCCTGCTTGGCGCCGGCGACGCGCGAGGGATGGTCCGTATCGGCCGCCGCATGCGGCAGAAGTTCAAGCTTGCCGGCATGCTTCCCGACGAGATCGAGATAAGGCAGCATCGGGCCTGAGAGACTTCCGGTGGAAGCATCGCTGAACAGGTCGGCGTCGATTGCGGCATGGCGGATCCGGCCGGACGACAAGGCGTCATCGAGAGCCTCAACGTCGACAAGCTCGCCACGATCATAATTGACCAGCACCGCGCCACTGTTCATGCGGCGCAAGACATCAGCGCCGACGAGGCCGGCATTGACGTAGCGGCCGGTGTGCGCATCCTGTTTGCCCAAACCGACATGAACGCTGAGCACATCGGCGCCTTCAGCCGCATCGCAGAGGTCTGGCGCGAAGGCAAAGCCCTCGGCTTCCACCCAGTCCCGGTGCCGCGGCCGTGCGTGGATCACCACGCGCATGCCGAAGGCGCGGGCGAGCTTGGCGACCTCGCGGCCGATATTGCCGTAACCGATGATCGCGATTGTCTTGCCTTCGAGCTTCTCGGTTGGGAAATCGCGCAGTTCCCTGCCGGTGTCGAAGGCACCGCGCGCTACCCGCTCATGAAGCGTGTCGACCGGGAGGTCCGGCAGCACTTTCAGGATCGCCTTCATCACCATCTGCGCCGTGGCACGGCTGTTGATGCCGGGTGTGTTCATAAGCACTGCCGTGCCGCCCTCGCCGCTGCCGCCACCCCAGGAGCGCGAGCCCATATTGCCGGTGCCGGCACCGATCCGCACGCCGGCCAGCGGAAAAACGGTTTCCGCGGGAAGGAAAGTCGCGGCGGCGATGACGGCGTCATAGCGCCCGTCGCCGGCGGCCTCGATCAGCTCTTCGCGCGTGCTGAGGTCCGGCTGGTAGAAGAAATGCACGCGGCCATGCTCAAGACCCGCTTTGTCGCCAAGCGCGCCTGCGTGGAAGCGGCCGCCCTTGGCTTCGATATGGGCGCGCACTTCGCCCGCGTCCGGCTTACCGTCGGGACCGAAGCGCAGGCCGACCAGATCGCAGATCAGCATGGCGTAGGCGCGTTGCGGATCGATTGGGTTCGTGGCCTGTGTATTCGCGTTCGCTGTCACGTCGTTTCCCCATGCAAGAACGGAAAGGCCTGCCGTTACAGCGGCACGCTCTCAATCAGAACCTATCCGCCCGGAAGGGCCTCAGATCGATCGCTGGCGGCAAACCCGCGGCTAGCTGCGACACGATCTAGAGGCTGGGTCCCAATTCGATCGCGCTGCCGTCGCTGAACCGGGATTGGCGGAACCTGTGAAGACTGTGTCCCGGCTCGTTTCCCTGGACGAGGTCTGACACGACGCGGCCCATTCCGGGTCCGATGCCGAAGCCGTGACCACTCATCCCGGTGGCGATAACGAGACCCGGAATTTCGACGGCACGATCAACTATGGGCACGACATCCGGCATCGCATCGATCATGCCCGCCCAGCTCGCCTTGAGCGGCACTGTCTTGAACTGCGGGAAAAGTGCGGTGAATTCGCGGTCGATATCGCGCAGCGCGGAGGCTTTGGGGGCGGGATTGAGGATACGCATCCGTTCGAACGGGCTTTCCTCGTCCGCGTTCCATTTGCGCGGGGTCGACCAGCTGTCCGGATAGCCTCGCGGCGCCGCCGGCAGGTAGCGGATGCCAAGAGGATTGGCCATCAGGGCGGGAACATATTTGCGCGCGTGACGAAACGCGTCAGGCCCGACATAGAGTTGACTGGAGCCTCCCGATGCCAGCGTGTAGCCGCCATCCTGCCTGCGCCGGAATGCGATATGCTCGTCGGCGACGGCACCCGAATGGATTTCAGGCATGGGTTGGGTCGCGGCGACCGTCGACCTGACGCTGAGCTGCGGGATCGAGACGCCATGTGCGCGCAGGAAGAGCGACGTCCACGCACCACTCGCGACGACGGCGTTCGAGGTGGCGATACGACCCTGCTCGGTCCAGACACCGCTGATGCGCCCCGCCGAAATATCGAGCATCCGCGCAGCACAATTCTCGATGATGGTGACGCCCTGCCGGGCGGCCAGGCGAGCAAGTGCCGGCACCGCTACCCAGGGCTCGGCGCGCATGTCCGATGGGGTGATCATCGCGCCCTTGAAGGGACGCGACATGGAAGGGATCAGCTTGGCCGTCTCGCCCTGGTCAAGCAGACGCGTGTCGACGCCATGCATCTCGGCGATCTTCAGGAACTTGGCGAAACCGGCCATCTCCTTGTCGGTTCGCGCGAGATAGGTAACGCCCGTTTGCTTCAACCCGATGTCTTCGCCGCATTCTTCGGCCAGTTGACGCCAGAGCCGTTGCGCTTCGATCACGATCGGCAGTTCATCGGCATCTCGACCCTGCTGCCGGATCCAGCCCCAGTTCCGCGACGATTGCTCGCCGGCAATGCGCCCCTTTTCCAGCAATGTCACCGAAATGTTCCGTCGCGCCAGGAACAAAGCCGTCGTCACGCCGATGATGCCGCCGCCAATGATCACAACCTCCGGATCCTTCGGCAACGGCGCCTGAAACTGGATCGGCATGGCTTCGGTGAAAGGAAAACGTGTCAAAGAATACGATCCTCCTGGTATTCCACGGCGGTGGCTGGCCCTTGGTGGCCTTGGCCGCTTGCGTGGAATGTCGGCGATACCCTGACCGAACTGATAGTCCGTCATGGCTGGGCCGGGCTGGAGAATCTGCGTGCCAATGCAATAAAGTTGTTGATGCAGATGGGATCCAATCGCGGCGCCGCTTCAGGCATAGTGCGATGCCGCCATTGGCCCCTTGAACGGTCAAGTCGGACACGCGTAACATCGCACCATCAGAACTGAGTCTGTTTCATTCGTCCGGGCTAATGTCCGGATTAGACTGGATATTTTCCTTGCTTACGGATGCAACCAGCAGCGCGGCGAAGCGCGGCAAGTCGTTTGGCCATGTGGCGGAAGCCTCCTGGGGCAAGGGCCTCAGCACGCTGCTGCGTATCGTGCGCATGACGCTGCGCCATCCCTGGCAAGTCGCCATCACCCTGGTCTCGACCTTCATCGCCGCGACGCTGCAACTCTTCATCCCACGCCTCTTGGGACGCGCCATCGACCAGGCGCGGGGCGTGATGGCCGCGGGCGCCGGCGCGGCGGCGGAGCAGGCGCTGTGGAACACGGCGCTGACGCTGCTCGTGGTCAGTATCCTGCGCGGGCTCTTCACCATGGCGCAGAACTACTATGGCGAGGCCGTCGGCCACCGGACCGGCTATGAATTGCGCCTGGCATTCTACGAGAAGATCCAGCGCCTGAGCTTCTCTTTTCACGACAAGGTCCATACCGGCGATCTGATCACGCTCGGTCTGCTCGATCTCGACGGCGTGCGCATGTTCTTTTCCACCGGCATTCTGCGCGTGGTGCTGCTCAGTGTGCTGATCGGCGTCGGCGCCTATCTCCTGATCAGCACCGATCTCGTGCTCGGGCTGCTCAGCCTGAGCTTCGTGCCGTTCGTCGCCTGGCGCTCATCGGTGACGCAACTGGCGCTGCGCAGCACCTGGCTGACGCTGCAGGAGCGTCTGTCGGTGCTGAGCCGAGTGATGGACGAGAACCTCGGCGGCATCCGCGTCGTGCGTGCCTTCGCGGCGCAGCGGCACGAGCTCAAAAAATTCGACCGTGCCAAGCAGGATGCGCTGGACCTCGCCAATAAGCGCGTCGACATCCGCGTCAGCAACACCAGCGCCATGAACTTTTCCTTCCTCGCCGCCATGGGCCTAGTGCTCTGGTTCGGCGGCCAGAAGGTGATCGCAGGCCAGATCAGCGTCGGCACGCTGGCCCAGTTCCTCACCTTCATGACCATTTTGCAGATGCCGGTGCGCCAGCTCGGCCTGATGGTCAACTCGTTCGCGCGCGCCTCGACCTGCGGCACGCGGCTGTTCGAACTGCTCGACGCCGAACTCGATATCAAGGACGCGCCCGGCGCCACGGATCTTGTCGTCACCGAGGGCGTGCTGCGCTTCGATGATGTCGGCTTCCGTTACGAGGGCTCAGGCGGCCGGCCGACACTGTCGGGCATTTCGTTCGAAGCCAGGTGCGGCGAAACCATCGGCATTGTCGGCCCGCCGGGTAGCGGCAAGTCGACCATCGCGCATCTGATCCCGCGCTTCTACGACGTCACATCGGGCGCGATCACCATCGACGGCCAGGACATCCGCAAGGTCACGCTGCAATCATTGCGCAAGGCGGTCGGCGTCGTGCAGCAGGACGCGTTCCTGTTCACCACCTCGATCGAGAACAACATCGCCTATGGCAATCCGTGGGCGCGCGAGACCCGCATCGGGCAGGCAGCCGAATATGCCCAGTTGCACAACTACATCATCGGGCTCCCCGCCGGCTACACCACGGTCGTCGGCGAACGCGGCGCATCGCTTTCCGGCGGCCAACGGCAGCGCCTGACCATCGCGCGCAGCCTGATGCTGCGGCCCTCGATTCTGGTCTTCGACGATTCGACCGCTGCAATCGATGCTGGCACCGAGCAGCGGATACGGGCGGCGATGAAGCGCTTCGCCAGGGATCGAGTGACGCTGATCATCTCGCATCGGCTGAGTTCGCTGATGCATGCCGACCAGATCCTGTTCGTCGAAGGGGGCCGGATCGTCGAGCGCGGCACGCATGAGGAGCTGCTGGCGCAAGGTGGACGCTATCGCGCGCTTTACGACCTGCAATTGCGGCCCGACGAGGACCGACCCGTGGCGAGAGCAATTCCAGGAAAAGTGGAAACCGGTTTTCCCGGGAAAAGCGCGTAGCGCTTTCCCTTGGGAGTTGCGTCAAAACTAAAGAGATAGAGCCGCGTGATGTCGAAACACATCGACGATGAGAAGGAAGACACCAGCGGGCGGCCAACCAAGGCCGTCGTCGGGTCGCATCGCGACGAGGAAGAGGTTTTCGGCAAGGCTTACGATCCGCGCATCATCAGGCGTATCTGGAGCTTCGTCAGGCCGTATCGGGGCCGGATTTTCATCTCGGTCGCCGCTGTGCTGGTGTTCACGCTGACGCAGCTCGCGATCCCGCTGGTCATCCGCTACGCCATCGACCACGGCATGGCCGCGGGCAAGCTCGACCGCTCGGTGATGATCTCGGCGACAGGCGTCTTCGCGGTGATCATCCTCATCAACTATGCCGCCAGCCATGTGCAGGAAAGCGTCGTCGGCAAGGTGGCCGAGAACGTGCTGTCCGATTTGCGCCGCGCCATGTTCAGCCACCTGCAGCGCGTCTCGCTGAGCTTCATGGACAAGACCGAGGTTGGCCGCCTGATGTCGCGCCTGCAGGGCGACGTCAATTCGATGCAGGAGTTCCTCGAAACATCCGTGATGTCGGTGGGCGACATCGTGCTCTTGTTCGGTATCGTCTGCGTGCTTTTGTGGCTCGACTTCCGGCTCGGGCTCTTGACGCTATCGACCATGCCGGTGCTGTTCATCGTGCGCCTGTTCTGGCTGCCGCGCGCGAAGGTCGCCTTCATGGCGGCGCACGAGACCAACTCGATCGCCAACGGGGCGCTCGCCGAAGGCATCCATGGCGTGCGCACCGTGCAGAGCCTCGAGCGCCAGCATGTCAATTTCGACCTCTACGACGAGAAGGTGCTGGCCAATCTCAATGCCCATCTGCGCTCGGCCAAATACGCGCAGGTGATGGTGCCGATCGTCGATACGCTGACCGGCATCGCCATGGCGACGGTCATCGTCGTCGGCGGTTCGATGGTGTTGTCGCACAGCCTCAACGTCGGCGTCATGGTGGCGTTCCTGTTCTACATCCAGCGTTTCTTCGATCCGATCCGCTCGCTCACCATGCAGTACAGCGTCATGCAGCGCGCCATGGCTTCGGGCCAGCGCATCTCCGAAGTGCTCGACGTACCGGTGGATGTCAGCGACAAGGAAAATGCCGTGACGCTGTCGCGCGACATGGACGGTTCGGTCGAGTTCAGGAACGTCACCTTCGGCTACCGGCCTAACCAGCCGGTGCTGAAGAATATCTCCTTCCGCGTCAATCCGGACGAGACCGTCGCTCTTGTCGGCCCGACCGGATCGGGCAAGTCGAGTTCCATGGCGCTGGTGCACCGTTTCTACGATGTCTGGTCCGGCGAGGTCCTCGTCGGCGGGCACGACGTGCGCGACCTGACGCAGGACTCGCTCGGCGACCAGGTGGCCATGGTGCTGCAGGAGCCGTTCTTGTTTTCCGGCACCGTGCTGGAGAACATCCGCTATCACAAGACCGGCGCGACCCGCGAGGAAGTGGTGCGCGCGGCACAAGCCGTCGGCGCGCACGACTTCATCGAGCACCTGCCCAATGGCTACGACACCGAACTCGAGCAGCGCGGCGGCAATCTCTCGCTCGGCCAGCGCCAGCTGATCAGTTTTGCACGCGCACTAGTGGCCGACGCCGAGATCCTGGTGCTCGACGAGGCCACGGCCAGCATCGATTCCTACACCGAGATGCTGATCCAGAAGGCGCTGATCAAGCTGCTGGAAGGCCGCACCGGGCTGGTCATCGCCCACCGTCTGGCCACCATACGCGGCGCCGACCGCATCATCGTCCTGCAAAATGGCGAGATCGTCGAAAGCGGCAACCACGAACAGCTGATGCGGAAGAAAGGCCTCTACGCCCGCCTCTACAACATGAACTACGCTTCGTTCGACGACATTTCCGAGGAGGAGATGAGAATGGACGCGGCTATCGGCAAAGCGACCTGAGGGTTGCGGCAGAGCCCGACAGGAATGGAGAGCAGCGGGATGATCGCTCTCAGCAGTTGCCCAGGGACACAATGCATCCGGCGAATCCCTGTCCCGATTTTGTGAAGGAACGCATCGGGTGCGGAGGCCGTTTTCTGGTCATGCATGTCTCGCATGAACAGGAGGCATCCTCATGAAACGGCAGATCATGCTCACCGGTGTCATCATCTTGGCGGCCGCGAGCGCGATTTCATTCAGTTCCATCGCCGATGCCGCGGTCAGGCACCGTACGGTCAGGCACCATTTTGTCCGCACCACAACTCATCATGGTGACAGGCATCGGCACGCCGTTCACCGCGAATATGTGGTGGTTGGCGACGGTTTGGCTGGCGACAACTCGGCCGGCGACAATGGCGGGATGGACAGCTACTACAATGGCTACGGCAGCTATCGTGGGTATGTCGGCGGCTTCTGCGGAACCATTGCATGGACGCTCGGCATATGCAGTCCCCATGGCCCTTGAGTCCTGACCGCTGAGCGGATCGGCAAAGTGCAGCGCGCGGATGCTACGCCATTTCGGGGCGTCTTGACGCCTCGCGGATGGCCTTGTGCACGCCGCGCTGCAAATCCATGAAAGCCGGAGTTTCCATCACCTCTTCCCGGCGCGGACGCTCGATGTCGACGTTGAAGGTCTGCATGATGCGTCCCGGGCCGATCCCCATGACGACGATGCGGTCCGACAGATAGACGGCCTCCTCGACGTCATGCGTGACGAAGAGCACGGTGAGCCGATGCTCCTCCCATATCTGGGTCAGCAGTTCCTGCATCTGGTGCCGGGTCAAGGCGTCCAGCGCGCCAAAGGGCTCGTCCATCAAAAGCATCTTGGGCCGATAGGAAAGCGCGCGCGCAATGGCGACGCGCTGCTTCATGCCGCCCGACAGCTCCGATGGATAGCGCTCGGCGCTGTCCGACAGCTTGACCAGATCGAGATGCTCGAGCGCGATCTCGCGGCAGGCCGCGCGATCGTAACCCGCGGCCTTGAGGGCAAACTCGATGTTCTGCCGCGCCGTCAGCCAGGGAAGCAGCGTGTAGGACTGGAAGACGACGCCACGATCGAGACCCGGCTGCAGGATCGGTGCGCCATCGATGCTGAGATCGCCGGCGTCGAAGTCCTGCAGCCCGGCCACGATCGACAGCAGCGTGCTCTTGCCGCAGCCCGATGTGCCGACGAGAGAAACGAATTCGTTGTCGGCAAGATCGAGGTTGATGTCGCGCAGCACTTCGGTGCGCCGCTCTCCCGTGCCGAAGCTCTTGTGGAGACCGGCGATGCGCAATTTGGGAGGGTTCATCGGCCGTTCCTCACTGCGAGTGGCCATCTTGCCTGAACAGCACCTTTTCCAGTGCCTTCATGACCTGGTCGGTTATGAGGCCGAGCACGCCGAGCAGCAGGATGTAGCCGATGATGGTGTTTGTCTGGAAATAACGCTGCGACACGGTGATGCGATAGCCGAGGCCAGATGTCGCCGCGACGAGTTCAGCCAACACCAGCCAGGTCCATGCCCAGCCCAGGCTGATGCGCAGCGTATCCCAGATGCCGGGCAAGGCACTGGGAACGACGATGCGCGTCAGGATCTTTCGGTCCGGCAGGCCGAGCGTGCGGCCGAGGCCGATGAAATCGGCTGGCACCCGCTTCACATTGTCCATGATCATCAGCACCTGCTGGAAGAAGGTGCCGATGAAGATGATCAGGAATTTCTGCGTATCGCCGGTGCCCGCCCACAGGATGGAAAGCGGCACGAAAGCGACGACCGGCATGTAGCGGATGAAATCCACCAGCGGCTCGATGGCCGCTTCCCATGAGCGGAAACTGCCGATCAGCACGCCGATCGGTATGGACAGTGCCGAGGCGATGAGGAAACCGATGGAAATACGGTACATCGAGGCCCTGAGGTCCAGCCACAACGTACCCTCGGTCGCGAGCTTGGCGATCTGGGTCGCGACACTGCCGGGCGACGGCAGGAAGATGGGCTTTACCCATTCCAGTCCGGTCGCCGCCCACCAGGCAAGGCCGAGCCCGACAAAGACGGCCACCGCGATCATCAGGAAACGCGACCTGGCGATCGGCACCCCGATCCCGGAGGATCGGCGACGCCTTGCCTGTTTCGTGACCGGTCCCGGTGCGGAGCGAGCCGGGGCCGTCTTCGCGGAGGGCTGTGCGGACATCTGCGTCACCACCGCGATCCGGCCGTCGTCATTCCGCCGCCTTGACGAAGGACGGGTCGATCATCTGCTCCGGCGTCACGTCGGCCTGCAGCAGCTTGGCGTTCTTGGCCGCCGCCTCGACATCGGCGAACGTCTTGCTGGTGAAGTCGCCGGTGAGCGCCGTCTTGTTTTCGGCGAGCGAATAGTAACGCACGCCATCAAAGGCGGTGTTGAGATCCTTGACGTCCGAACCGACGGCCTTGGCGATGATAGCGCGGCCACCAGGCGTGTCGGCCTTGTAGTCCTTCAGTGCCGCATCCCAGGTTTTGATCATGGCCAGCACCTGGCCGGGCCGTGACTTGATCACCTCGTCGCGCACCACCAGCACGTCGCTGATCAGGCCGGGATCCTCGCCGGCGGTGAACAGGAGCTTGACGTCCTTGTTCTGCGCCATGGCGACAGTGAGGTATGGCTCGTAGGTGACCGCGACCGGCACCTGGCCCGCGATCAAGGCACCACCGGCGTCGGCGGCTGGCATTGGAACTGGCTGGATATCGGCGACCGACATGCCGTTCCTGGAGAGCGCGTATTTGAGCAGGATGTCGCTCGTCGTGCCTTCTTCGAAGGCGACCTGCTTGCCTTTGAGGTCGGCGATGGAGGTGACGTCCTTGCCGGCGATGATGGCGTCGGCCGTCATGGAGACATCGAGCAGCAAAACGATCTTCACCGGCAGGCCGGCGGCAACCATGCCCATCGCCGTGTGGGTGGCGATGTTGGCGGCGTCGAGCTGGCCGCTGGCGAGCGCGGCATTGATGTCCTTGTCCTCGGCGAAATTGACGATCTGAACGTCCGACAGCCCATTCGCCTTGAACAGGCCCTTGGCGTCGGCGACATGCCACTGGCCATAGCCGAGCCAGGGCTCGATGCCGATCTTGAACGATCCGGCCTCGGGCGTCGTGGGAATGGCCGCATCGGCCGCGTGGGCTGCCGGGGCGGCAGCGATCCCGATGGCGGCGGCCATCACGAGCGCGCGAAATTGTCCTGCTAGCTTATGCATCTGAGTTCCCCTTGATGATCAGACCGCTCTTTTACCAGGCGTCCGGTCTGGTGAGACTGCGGGGTCTGCTCTTGCGGCACTGTGCCTCGGCGTCTTGCCCGCCACTTCATGGTGAAGTGCGAGGATATTTCAGCGTTAGCGGAAGCGGATGTCAAGGCTAAAATACATACATGCATATACAAGTTGGAGTGACTCAAATTTTCGACGTGGCTAGGCCTTCCGCCCGCATCCCCCGCAACCATCACTCATGCTCTTTCAGGATCGATCCGGTCGAGGAAATCGCTCACCCGATCGGCTCCGGTGTCAGGCTCGCTGCCGACCATGACCGCAACCGAAAAGGCGATCAGGGAGGAGACCGGCGTGTGACTGCGCGCACCGGCCCGCAGGTTCATGACCAGGATCGGCGACAGGAAGAGCCCTGAGCGCAGCACCGATCGCCAATCCGCCGGGAGCATGCCGCGCCGCTTGAGTTCCAGCAGCAATGGCCGCCACAGCGCGGTCGCCTTGACCTCCAGCAAGTCGCGGCGGATCGGGCTCAGATCCCAGTCCGTGTCGACATGGAGCAGGTTCCCGTCCAGCCGCGCTTGCGCGCGAAAAGCCTCGGTCGCGATGGCCGGATCGTAGAGCCAGAACGGATGGGCGAAGATGTTGTGGAACGTCGCCTTCACTTCCGCCAGCAGCGTCGGGATATGCGAGCCGGCAAAGGCGGGATCGAAGAAGGACAGTACCGCCCTCCCCGTTTTCTTGGTGTACCAGACATTGGCGTTGTGGGCGTCACCGTGCGCGACCACGCCGCCGGCATCGGCAAGCCGATCCGGCCGCAAGCGCGCGGCCGCGGCATCGAAAAGCTCACCGATGCCCTTGGTGTAAAGCTGGCCGTTGATGACGAACTTCAGCCGCGAAAACCGGTCCCAGTCGAGTTCCGCGCCGGGAAAGGCAAACGACTTGCCGACATAGAAATCGGCCAGCCGGCCGCCTGGGGATGCGCGTGTATCCGGGTCGATCAGCCGCTCATAAAACAGCCGGTGGATAGGCTCCGCCGCCACCTCCGCGACGGTCACGGGATGCAGCGTCTCGAGATAGACCTCGAGCAACCTTGCGGACAGGTCGCGCTCGGCAAGGACCGCCTGTCGCCTTTTCTCGGGATCATCTTCGGCATCCAGCGCGAACAGCACGTCCGAAAATCTCGGATCCGTGCGGCGGCGATAGACAAGGATCTGTTCGCCCGGCTGGGCCGACATATGGACGGGCTGGTCGACCGGCAGGCCGGCGCGCGACAGGATCTCGGCCCGGTAATACTCACCGGTCATGCCTTCCTCCCGTTCCTCCTGATGGAACTTGAAGAAGTAGGCCTCGCCATCGCTATCGAAGAAACCGTTCAAAGAATTGAGGCTGTATTTGTCCACGTTTATGCGGACATTGCCGGGGTTCATCCCGAACAGATCGCCCAGCAATGCCGATAGCGCTTGCTGCGCCGCCGCGGCATCATGCTGCGCGAGAGCCCGGATTCGCGCCGTGCGGCTCTGTGGCTGCGTCATCCGCCGTCCCTGCCAGCCAGGCCGTCCACCAGAGGCAAAGCCACTTTCATCAATACATGTATATACATTTACAGCGAACGCTCCGCGGCTTGTGCTTTCTCGTTGACGTCAGTTGGTTCTGGAGGGGGAATAGCGGCTGCCGAGCGAATAGCGGCTGCCGGCGTAGGTTAGCTTGCTGATCGTGGCGACGACCGCGCCCGTCCACGTGCGGCGGTGCAGGAGAAGGCAACAGCTGCCGACATCGATGCCCAGATGCCGCGCCGTCTCCTTGTCGGCCGGAATCGCGGAGATGATGTGCTCGACCTCGGTCACCGGGGTCTTTTGCATGAGGTAGTCATAGGTCGCCGTCTTGGTGAAATCCTGCTTGTCGTAGTCTGGGATCAGGCTCGGATTGACGAAGCGCTCTTCCAATTGCACCGGCAGGTCGTTCTCGAAATTGACGACCACCGAATGATAGATCGAGACCCGCTTTGGAAACTCGAACGACAGCGCGAGCTCCTTCGACGGCATGATCGTTTCGAGGACGAGAACCTCGGAGCGATGCCTGTTGCCACGCTCGACGATCTCTGCCGCGATGTTGTTGATCTCGATCAGCGTCGACTGCGGCCGAGGCGGCGCGATGAACGTGCCGACACCTTGCAATCGGATCAGGAATCCCGCCGCGGTCAGCTCCCGCAAGGCCCGGTGAACCGTCATTCGCGACACACCAAGCGAAACCACCAACTCATTCTCGGACGGCAGCTTGCGATCCTTGCCCCACCGGCCCGTTCCGATGTTGGTCAGGATATAATCCTTCACCTTCTCGTAGAGCGGGCTCGCCGTATCGGGCAAATCGATCATGTCAAAATCCTTTCCGCCAATTTATCGGAAATCAAAGCGGGCTCAACAGGTTGCCGCATGCGGATGATCGTTTTCAAGCCATCGCTGCGCCCCGCCAACAGCCGTTCATAAGCAGCCGGAACCTCGTCCAGGCCGATCTCGCGATCGATCAGGGCGAGCAGCGGTTCGCTGAGTTCACCCAGCATCCGCACCGCGTCGGGCATTTCGTCGGCGAAGGCATGGCATCCCAGCAAAGCGATCTCGCGTTCGACCAGAAGGTTGGGATCGATGTCGAGGCGACCATGGAAGATACCGACCATCGCCACCGCGCTGCCGGAATCGAGCACGCCGAGCAACTGGTTGAATGCGGCGATGCTGCCCGTCGCCTCGACGGCCGCCAGCAGCGGGGCATTGGCGGTTGCCGCGGCGATGGCATCGCGGTCGAGATCGACGATCGTGGCTCCAGTCACCTGGGCCACACGGGTGCAGCGGGCCTGGTTGCGGTCGGCGACAAGCACCGTGCCGGCGAAGGTTCGCGACAGCAGCAGCGCGGCAAGACCGCCGATCGGCCCGCAGCCGACGACAAGCACCGAGCCCGTCGTCTTTGGCAGGCGCCGCACCGCGTGCAGCGCCACCGCAAGCGGCTCGGCCATCGCGGCAACCCGCTCGTCAAGGTCGGCATCGATGACATGCAGCAGACGTGCGGGCAACATGGCCTGTTCGGCAAAACCGCCGTCGCAGATTTCTCCGACGAAACCCAGCGACCCGCAGAGATGCCGACTGCCGGCGCGGCATTGCGCGCAGTCCCCGCACCAGAACCGGGAATCGGCAACCACCCTGTCGCCAACGGCGACGGTATCGACGCCCTCGCCGATGGCGATCACCGTGCCGGTCAACTCATGTCCGGCCGTCGATGGCGAGCGGCTTATCCACTGCCCGGTGCGGAAATTGTGCAAGTCCGAACCGCAGATGCCGGCGGCATCGACCCTGAGCTTCACCCAGCCGGCATCCGGAATCCCTGGCGTGGCGATATTCTCGACGCGCAGATCGCCGGGGCCATAAAGTCGTGCCGCCTTCATCGCGATCGCCTCCGTTCAGCCGGCGAGGTAGCGGTCGCGGATCTCCGAGACCGCGTTTTCATGCGAGCTGAAACCCTCGTAGCGGGCGAGCCTGCGGGCGTGTTGCGCCAGTTCCGGATAGGCGGCCGAGGTGACATAGCCAACCGACGAGCGTTTGACGAAATCCGTCACCGAGAGCGGCCCATAGGTTCGCGCCCAGCGGCTGGTCGGCAGCACCGCGTTCGGCCCGAGGACGAAGTTGGCAAGCGTCACCGGCGTATGCGGCCCCATCAGGATTTCAGCCGCCTCGGTGATGTGCCCGAGATGCGCGAACGGCTCCTTCGACAGGATTTCCAGATGTTCGGGCGCATAGTCATTGATGAAGCGGTAGCTGTCTTCCAGCGACGTGGTCAGCACGATGCCGCCGCGCTTGCCGGTCAGCACCGCGCGCGAGAATTCGACGCGTTGTTCAGTCATCCGCGACCAATGTTCAGGAAGTGCCGCAAGCGCTGCCTCGGCCACCTTGCGGCTGTGGGTCACCAGATAGGCCGAGGAATCCGGCCCATGCTCGGCCTCGATCAACAGATCGAGCGCGGCAAGGCCGCCGTCGACGCTGTCATCGGCAAAGATAATGGCTTCCGACGGGCCGGCAGGCAGGCCGGTGTTGATGATCGAGGACAGGACGCTCTTGGCCGCCACCACCCAGGGGCTGCCGGGGCCGACGATCTTGAGTGCCGGCTGCACGGTCTCGGTGCCGTAGGTGACGGCGGCGACCGCTTGCGCGCCGCCGCATTTGTAGACGGTGCTCACCCCTGCGAGGCGAGCGGCGACCAGGGTCGCAGCGTCCACCGAACCATCCGATGTCGGCGGCGTCACGATCGCGATCCGCGGCACGCCGGCGATGACAGCCGGTACCGATGTCATCATCGTCACCGAGGGAAATGCACCCTTGCCGCGCGGTACGTAAAGCGCCACGGAGGCGATCGGCGTGTACCGGTCGCCGGCATAGGCGCCCGGCCGGACCTCCTTGAGCCACATCGTTTCCGGCTTCTGCTCCTCATGGAAGCGCCTGATGTTGTCGATGCCGAAGCCGATGCTTTCCACGACATCCTTTTCGACCTTGTCGAATGCCGCGTCGAACTCGGCTTCCGACACCTTCAGCCCGCCTTCGGCCACATTGGCCTTGTCGAGCTCCCTGGCGAAGCGGATCAGGGCGGCGTCGCCCTCGTCCTTGACGGCCTGGATGATCGGGCGGACCTTTTCGACGAAGACCGACAGATCGCCCTCGGCGCGTTTCAGAAGGCCGGCCCGCTGGGTGGCATCGAGCGATGACAGATCGTGGAAGCTGACGTCGGACATGGAAATTTCCTTCTGTTGGAACGCAACGTGCCGGCCGGTCACATTGCGGAAGACTTTGATTTCGAACCTATAGCGGGCTGCCTCAGATCGATGCGAGGAAGCCGCCATCCACCGGAATGGATTGGCCGGTGATGTAGGCTGCAGCATCCGAGGCAAGGAACACGGCGACGCCGTGCAAGTCGTGGAGATCGCCGAAACGGTGCTGCGGGATCTTGGCCAACATCGACTGCCGCCACGCCTCGCTGCTGTAGAACACATCCGTCATCGCCGTCCTGAAGTAGCCCGGGGCAATGGCATTGACCCTGATGCCCAGATCCGCCCACTCCGCTGCCAGCGCCCGCGTCATGCCGAGCAGGCCCGACTTGGACGAGCCGTATGGGACCGCGGTCGGAATGCCGACTTCGGATGTCAGCGAGCATAGATTGATGATGGCGCCGGGCCGTCCGGCGTCGCGCATCTCCCGCGCCGCCGCCTGGGCGCAGAAGAAGGCGCCCTTGAGGTTGGTATCGACGATCCGGTCCCAGAGTGCCTCGTCGACATCGAGCGACGGCCGTACTTCTTCCATCCCGGCATTGTTGACGAGAATGTCGAGACCGTCCAGCAGGCTAGCAGCCTCGGCAGTGGCCGCCCGGCAGCGGCCGACATCGGTGACATCGAGGGCGACGGCATGCGCAACGCCGCCGGCCGCGCGGATGGCCGCAGTCGTCTCATCGAGGGAGGCCAGGCTGCGCGCCGTGACCGCGACGTCGGCGCCGGCCGCGCTCAACGCCTCGGCGATGCTGCGCCCGATACCGCGGCTGGCACCGGTGACAAGCGCTTTCCTGCCGGCGAGGTCGAAGAGAGAAGCATTGCGCATGTGATCCTCCTGGGCAGCCTCGGCTCCGAAGCTAACAGGCCTTAGGTTACATATACAAGCATATACAAACCATTTCGGCTAGGCTATTTGTGACGTCGTCCACCAGTGCACTCCGCAGGGCGACCGGCTTCCACGGGGAGAGGATGCAGCGAAATCTGGCTTTTGAGAACCCGCCGATGACGACACATATGTGCGTGTCAGCATCGGCTCTCCGTCGGAGAACGACCACTTCATGGAGCGCTCTCGCAACTGTTGTGATTTCCCGAAAGCCATGCTGAATTGTCCCGCGCCCGGCTCGATTTCGCGGGCCTGCCGTTCCTCATGGAATTTCTCGCGGGCGCAGTCACGCCACCAAGCCCATAAGAGCCCGCAATATGCCCGAGAGCAGCCCGCCCAGGAGCCTCTACCGCGAAACGGCAGGCGGCACCGGTAGTTATCCGACGCTCGCCGGCGCGCAGCGGGCAAGGGTCGCCATTATCGGCGGCGGCTTCACAGGCCTTTCGACCGCCTTGCATCTGGCGGAAGCCGGCGACGACGTTGCCGTGATCGAGGCTCAGCAGCCGGGTTGGGGCGCTTCGGGCAGAAATGGCGGCCAGGTCAATCCCGGCCTCAAATACGATCCCGACACGATCGAGGCGATGTTCGGCCCGGAACTGGGGCCGCGGATGATCGATTTCTCCTATGGCGCGCCGGATTTCACCTTCGGCCTCATCAAACGCCTGTCGATCGCCTGCGAGGCGCGGCAGAACGGCACCATACGCGCGGCCATCCGGCCGAAGCCGGCAGCCGCCGTACGGGCCACGGCCGCGCAATGCGCGCGGCGAGGCATGCCGGTCGACATGCTGGACGCAAAGGCGATGGCGGCACGCACCGGAACCGACAGATATACATCCGGCATGTTCGACGCCCGCGGCGGTGATCTCCATCCGTTGAAATACAGCCTTGGTCTGGCAGCCGCAGCGCAGAGCGCCGGTGCGCGGATTTTTGGCGGCAGCGAAGTCCTCGCGCTGAACAGGCAAGCCGGGCGATGGGTTCTCAAAACCGCCAACGGCACCGTCAGCGCGGAGAAGGTGCTTGTCGCGACCAACGGCTATACAGGCGCCCTGTGGCCGGGCCTGGAGCAGTCCCTGGTTCCGGTGTTCAGCGCGATCGCGGCGACCGAACCGCTTCCGCCGCCGCTCGCGGCCGCGATCCTTCCGCAAAGGCCGGTGCTTTACGAAGCCGGCAACATCACCGTGTACTACCGCATCGATGCCGACGGGCGCCTTCTCATGGGCGGCCGGGGACCGATGAAGCCCATTGGCGATGCCTCCGCCATTCGCTATCTCACCGACTATGCGATGCGGCTCTGGCCGGCGCTTGCCGGGGTGCGCTGGACACATGGCTGGAACGGCCGGGTCGCGATCACCAAGGACCATCTCCTGCACGTTCACGAGCCGGAGGACGGCATCCTGATCTGCCTTGGCTACAACGGCCGTGGCGTCGCCATGGCCTCGGCGATGGGCGCTGCCCTGGCGCGGCGCCTGCGCGGCGATGAGACGTCGCCGTTTCCCATGCCGATATCGCCGCTCAAGCCAATCCGGTTTCACCGCTTCTGGCCGCTCGGCGTGAAGGCGGCGATCCTTTCGGGGCGACTGAAGGACCGGTTCGGCCTCTGACGCCAAGAGTTCGCCCGGCCTGACGGCCCGGGACCGCGACCTGCCCCGGACTGCGGGCGTTTTTGGTCCGCGCCCTTTTCGTATTCGAACGCGAAGCCAGCCATTTTCGCTCGGTAGCGCTACCGCGTGGCCGACCAAATTATAGGCACACTTGCCGATTAACAAAAATCATAACAGGCGACCAAGATCATATGACCATCAACGATCTTGGTCCCGAGGTTGCCCCTCGGCATTGGCGAAAAGGAGAGCCAGATGCCCGTTCAGCAGAGAGTGACCCATCGTTCGAAACAATCTCGGGGATAATCCCTAGGACAATCTCTGGGCATGCCATCTCAGATGGTCTTCCATGAATGTCGAGATGAAGAAATACGAGTGATCGTAGCCGTCTTGCATGCGCAGGGTCAGCGCAATGCCGGCCTTCGCGCAGGCCGCTTCCAGGAGCCAGGGCCTCAGCCCGTCATTGAGAAATCCGTCCGACGTTCCCTGATCGACGAAAAACTCCGGGAAGCGGTGGCCATCCTCGATGAGCGAGGTGGCATCGTAGCCACGCCATGATGTCTCATCCGCGCCGAGATATTTTTCGAAGGCCGGCCTCGACCAGCCGGCGGTGGCTGGCTGCACGATCGGCGCAAACGCCGAACAGCTTTTGAAGCGTCCTGGATTTTTCAGCGCAATCGTCAGCGCACCGTGGCCACCCATCGAGTGGCCAAAGATTGCCTGACGCTTCATGTCGGTCGGAAACTCCCGCGCGATCAGGGCCGGCAACTCCTTGGTAATGTAGGAGTACATGCGATAGTTCTTCGCATAGGGCTCCTGCGTTGCATCGAGGTAGAAGCCGGCGCCGCAGCCAAACTGCCAATTGTCCTTCTCGTCAGGGATGTCGGCGCCGCGAGGACTGGTGTCGGGACAGACGACGATCAGGCCAAGCTCGGCGGCCATCCGCCTGTATTCCCCCTTGTCCATCGCATTGGCATGCGTACAGGTGAGGCCGGAGAGATACCATACGACGGGGCAAGGCTTTTCACGGGCCTGGGGCGGCACGAAGACGGCAAAAATCATGTCGCAGGAGCAGGCATCCGAGGCGTGGGAATAGACGCCCTGCACACCGCCGTGCGACTTCGCAACGGAGATGGTCTTCATCTGGTCCGACATGTATTTCTTCTCCACCATTGGAAAACGTCGTTACGGCCGCCTGTCTACGGCATCGCTCGGGATCACGGCAACCTTGATGGATTGGATCATGCTTTGGCGCCGTTCCAGCCCAGGGAACCGAAGCCTACATGCGGTGGCGGCGCATGCATGCCGCTCCCAAGCGCCGAGACCGACGGATCGCGCGGCGTCCACAGGCTAGGTGTCGACAAATTATCGCATGGTCCTCATGACAAACGGCTGGTCATCTCGAGCGCAGCAATTTCTGCGCGATGGACCAGGCCTGTTCGACATGATGCCGGGCGGCGGCCTCGGCCTTGTCGGGGTCGCGCGACTTGATGGCGGCCATGATCGCGGTCATTTCGGCTATCGCCGGTTCCCGGCGATCGGTCGAACTTATGGTCATCGAGCGCAGTTGATTGATGCGAACATTCAACCCCTGCACGATCTGCTAAGCCGCCTTGACGATGCGGAATCCTTCAACCTCCTTGACCACCGGCAAGCCCTTCCAGCGTTCGGAATCGTGAAGAATGATCAGCCGGTCAAGATTGCCGCCGATCTCGGTATTGATGCGGTCGATGGTCTTGAGCTGGTCCCACACGCTGCCTACGGCATTGTTGAGCGGCTGATAGACGCCGTCGTGCTTGGCAAACCCGTTCTATGCCCGCATCGTCACCGCGGCCAAGGCGGCGGTCGCCGCCTGGGGCTACTCGCTTGTGCTGTTCAACAGCGATGAAAAGCCCGACATCGAAAGACGCATTCTTTCGCGCATTCGAACACTAGGGTGCGATGGGTCGGTGGTCGTTCCGGTGGGACCCGAAAGCCATTACCAGCGGCGGGATTTCCAGGGGACGCCTGTGGTCCTGCTCGGCCGTTCGATCGGCGACGCCGGCGTCGACAACCGTCACCATCGACAATCTGTCGGCCGGCAAGCAGGCGACCAACTACCTCCTGGACCTTGGCCACCGCCATATCGGTTCGATTACCGGGCCCATGCAATTGACGACCGGCAGCGGCCGGCTGCAAGGCATGCTCGAAGCGATGGCGGCGCGCGGGCTTGCCCCGAAAACCGGGCATGTCCGTTCCGGCGAGTTCCGCGAAGACACCGCCTATTCGGTCGCGCGCGATCTGCTCGGACAGCCGGACCGACCAACCGCCCTCTACGTCGCCAATGGCGTCATGGCCATCGGGGTCATGCGGGCCGTTGCCGATCTTGGGCTGCGCTGCCCCGGGGATGTTTCGATCGCCTCGACCGACACGGTCGCAGGAGCAGGCGGGCTGAAGCCGCGCCTTACCCGTACCGAGCATCCGGTTACCGACATGACCAATGAGGCACTGCGCATGCTGGTCGACCGCATCGAAGGCAAGGTCGCCCACCCTGCCCGCAACGTGGTTTTCCAGCCGGCGCTAGTGGTTGGAGAAAGCTGCTCGCCACTCAAGCTCCCAACGCATTGATCGGAGCCGGAACAATTCCGATGCGGGCAGTCAGCGGATTGTCGCCCGCCGATGACTGACACTGACGATCAGCCGAGAGACAGTTCCTTCGTCTGATGTCTCAGCACGAGGCCGACCGCGCCCAGCAATGCATCGTTCTGGGTGTGCTTGCCAACGATGATCCGGGTGCGCAGGGCCGGAGCGATATCGCGGGACTTGATGAGCGTGTGGCGTTCATAGGACGCGATCAGCGGCGTCAACAGAATGTCGCCCGCCAAGGCCATGTGGCCCGCGATTATGATAAGCGGCGGATTGAGCACCGATCCGATCAAGCCGAGACCCCGGCCGGCGATCTCGGCGGTATCCTCGATCATCCGCAAGGCCCTGATGTCGCCCTGCTCGGCCATCGTGATGACATCGTCCATCGTGACTTGCCGCCGCACGATACGCGAAATCTGTTCCAGTGGCCGGGCAAAACTCGCATAGAGCTCCAGGCATCCACGATTGCCGCACCGGCAAAGATCGCCGCCGGGGTCGATGCTGATATGCCCGAATTCGCCGGCGCCACCGGCGATGCCCGTCACCAGCCGGCCATGCTGGACAATGGCCCCACCGACGCCCAGATCGATCTTGAACAGCACGAAATCATCTTGGCCGACGGCCGCACCCCACATCAGCTCCGCAATGGCCGAGCAGTTGCTTTCGTTGTCGGCGAAGATCGGCCGCTCCAGGACAGGCCCGAACACATCTCGTATGTTGACGCCGGCCCATGTTGGAACGATGCTCGCGCGCAGCACCACTCCATCGCGGCTGACAGGGCCGGAGACGGAAACCCCAACCCCCAGGAGCCCCGCCACCGGCAGACCGTTTTCCTCGTAAGATCGGGCAATTGCCGATTTGGCCATCTGGGCCGCCTGTTGCGGCTGGTAGTCCAGAGCCATGGGGATAGTTTGTTCGGCAATGACGGAATGTGAGACATCGGCAACGATGAGCCGCATCTCCTGGAGACCCAGGTGAATTCCGACGCAGGTGCCCGCTGTCGGATTGAGCGTCAGGGCCGCCGCTGGTCTGCCGATACCCCTGATCCCATCGCGGCTGGCCGGAGCTTCGATCACCATCCCCGACTTTCTCAAGCCATTGAGCGCGGTTGAGACAGTAGAGCGCGCCAGACCGGTGACGTGCGTGATCTGCGACGCGGAGAGTACGCCGCGCTCACTCAAGCATCGCACGATCATGCTCTCCGGCGACGCGGACGGTCTGCCGATCAGCCAGGTCCTAAGCGAAGGTTTTGTCATGGATCAACATAAACATCGTTGACTGATAGCGCCAATATGTCATCTTGGAAAGAACTCGAGATTAACGCATCTCGCCGGCGGCGGATTCAAACCGCGGCCATAAGCGGTCGATACGAACCGTGCAACACCATATGGGAGTGAAACGATGAAATCCGTCATGACCGCCCTCGCGGCCGCCACTGTGTGCACCTTTTTCGCGGGGGCAGCCTTAGCCGAGCCCAAGACGAACCTGCTACACCAATGGGCGACCGGATCGGACGCCCAGGCGATCGCCAAGCTCGGCGAGATGTTCACCGCCAAGGGCGGCAAATGGGAACAGACGTCGATCGCCGGTCACACGGCCAATACCCTGGCCAAGCTGCGTGCCGACGTGATCGCCGGCAATGCGCCGCCTGCCGTGCAGCTCAAAGGCCCGGAAATCGCCGAGTGGAACGAGACCGGCATGACCGCCGATCTCGACGAGCTGGCGGCCTCGGAAGGATGGGAGAAAGTGGTGGCGCCGGAATTGCTTCCGGTGATGAAGCCGACGGGCAAATGGGTCGCGGCTCCCATGAACATCCACCGCATCAACTGGCTCTGGGCCTCGCCGAAGGTCATGCAGGCGGCCGGCGTGGCGGAAATGCCCAAGACCTGGGCCGAGTTCAACGCAGCCTGCGACAAGATCGTCGCCTCAGGCAAGATCTGCATCTCGCATTCGACCGCCGACTGGACGGATTCGACCGTGTTCGAAGTCGTGCTCTATGGCCAGGACATCGACCTCTATCGCAAGGCCTTCGTCGAAGGCGATGTCGAATCCATGCGCAGCCCGGGGATGGTCAAGGCCTTCGAGCAGATGCGCCTGATGACGACCAAATACATGGATCCGGGCATGGTTGGCCGCGACTGGGATTCGATGTCGGCGCTCGTCGGCAAGGGCGACGCGGCGTTCCACATCATGGGCGACTGGACGATCGGCCTGCTGACCGCCGCCGGCTTCAAGGAAGGCACCGACTATGTCTGCGCCCAGGCGCCGACCGATTGGGGCAAACCCGGCTTCATCCTCAACTCCGACTCGGTCGTGTTCTTCAAGCAGAAGGACCAGGATTACATCGACGGCCAGAAACTGCTTGCCAGCCTGATCCTGTCGCCCGATTTCCAGACGGTCTTCAACCAGGCCAAGGGCTCGATCCCCGCGCGCCTGGATATCGATCTGTCGAAGGGCTTCAATCCGTGCCAGCAGCTCTCGCAGAAGGACCTGCAGGCTTCGATCAAGGACGGCACGCTGGTCCGCTCGATGGCGCACAACATGACCATCCCGCAGAAGATGCGCGGCGCGATCATGGACTCCATTACCGAGTTCGTGGCGACGCCCGACATGTCAGCCGAGGACGGCGCCAATGCCATGGCCGACGCGGCGGAAGCACAGAAGTAGGCGGGAACGGCCGGGCGCAATAGCTATCAGCACCCGGCCATCCTAGTCCCGCGCTCCAGATGTCAAATCACGACCTGATCCTATCGGTCCCAGCGCCCGCCCGCCCCTGGCGGCAGCGGCTGGGTTCGGCGATGCCCCTGCTGGTGCTCTGCCCCTCCCTCGTGGCGAGCTTCGTCTACGTCTTCGTGTTCACCGGCTGGACGCTCTACATCTCGCTCTCGAACTCCTCGCTGCTTCCGACCTATGGCTTCGTCGGCCTGGACAATTACGCGTCACTGTGGGCGAACCGGCGCTGGAACATCGCCTACAACAACCTCTTTTTCTTCAGCGGGTTCTACATAGTCGGCTCGATGGCCGTGGGACTGCTGCTGGCGATCCTGATCGACCAGCGGGTGCGAGGCGAAGCGGTCTGGCGGACGATCTTCCTTTATCCACTGGCCGTCTCCTTCATCGTCACCGGCACGGTCTGGAGCTGGCTCTACAACCCAACCGACGGTATCCAGGCGATGGTGCGCGGATTGGGCTGGACGAATTTCAGTTTCGCACTCGCCAGCGATCGGCACTACGCGATCTACGCGGTGATCATCACCGGTGTCTGGCAGTCCTCGGGCTTTGCCATGGCGCTCTTCCTGGCCGGTCTGCGCTCGGTGGATTCGGACCTTGTCAAGGCCGCCCAGATCGACGGCGCATCGACCTTCCGCATCTATCGCAAAGTGCTTCTGCCGACGATTGCGCCGATCTTCCTGGCGGTCGCCGTCATCCAGATCCAGTTCGCCATCAAGACTTTCGACCTCGTGGCGGCCCTCACCAAAGGGGGGCCAGGGATCTCGACCACGTTCCCCGCCATCTACGTCTATGACCTGATGTTCCAACGTGGCCAGATCGGCGAAGGTGCGGCGGCAGCCATCATGATGCTTGCCGCTCTGGCCGTGGTGCTGGTGCCCTATTCATTCTGGGTGGTCTGGCGACGGCGCAAGGAAGCCGGTCATGGCTGACGCAGCGTTGGACCGGTCGCACGATCATCGCGCCGCCGCAGTCGCGACGCGGAGGCATTTCCTCACCCGCTTCGTCATCTATGGGCTGCTGGTTGTCTTCGCGGCGATCTACCTGGTCCCGTTGCTGGTCGTGGTGCTGAATTCATTCCGCGATCAGCAAGAGATCGCGCGCAACGGGCTGATCTCGCTGCCGCGCAGCTTCCGCCTCGAAGCCTGGGGGCAGGCCTGGAGCACCTATTGCATCGGCGGCACCTGCGAGGGCATGCAGCGCAACTTCTACAACTCCCTGAAAATGACGATCCCGGCGACGATCATCTCGACGGCGGTCGGCGCGATGAACGGTTACATCTTGTCGAAATGGCGCTTCAAGGGTTCGGAAGCACTGTTCACCTGCATGTTGCTTGGTGTCTTCATACCGGGCCAGATCTCGTTGATGCCCTGGGCGTTCATCCTCGGCAATCTGGGCCTCAGCAATTCGACCTACGGGCTCATCGTCATCCACGTCATCCAGGGCATTTCGTTCACCACCCTGTTCTGCCGCAACTACTATGTCAGCATCCCCGACGATCTCATCAAGGCGGCGCGCATCGATGGCGCAGGCTTCTGGCGCATCTTCCGCAAGATCATTCTCCCGCTCTCCTCACCGATCCTGATCGTCACGGTGATCTGGCAGTTCACCGGCATCTGGAACGAATATCTGTTCGGTGTCGTCTTCACCTCCGGGCAGCAACAGCCGATCACGGCCGCGCTCGTCGCGCTGACGGCAAGCGGCACGAATGTACGCGCCTACGATGTCATGAGTGCCGCCGTGCTGATCGGCGCGCTGCCGCCGCTGCTGATCTATCTCTTCGGCGGCAAGTATTTCGTCCGCGGCCTGACCCAGGGTGCGATCAAATGAGGCGCGATCAAATGAGCGGAGCCTGTCTCATGTCGCCGATCGCTCCGACCGGCAAGAAGGGCTTCGCATGTCGACATTGACCATCCGATCCCTGCGCAAGAACTTCGGCGCGGTCGAGGTGCTGAAGGGCATTGATCTCGAGGCGCAGAACGGCGAGTTCATTGCGCTGGTCGGACCATCCGGATGCGGCAAGTCCACCCTGCTCGCGATGATCGCCGGGCTGGAAACCGTAACCTCCGGCGAGATCCGCATCGACGGCCGGCTGGTCAATTCGGTTGCGCCGAAGGACCGCGACATCGCCATGGTGTTCCAGTCCTACGCGCTTTACCCGACGATGACGGTGCGCGAGAACATCACCTTCGGCATGGAAAGCCGCCACGTACCGAAGCCGCAGCAGGACGAGGCCGTCAAGCGGGTTGCAGCTTTCCTGCAGATCGAACCGCTGCTTGGGCGCAAGCCCGGACAGCTTTCGGGCGGCCAGCGCCAGCGCGTCGCGATGGGCCGGGCGCTGGTGCGTGATCCGAAACTGTTCCTGTTCGACGAGCCGCTCTCCAATCTCGACGCCAAGCTGCGCGTCGACATGCGTACCGAAATCAAGAAGCTGCATCACCGCGTCGGCAAGACGACGGTCTATGTCACACACGATCAGGTCGAGGCGATGACGCTCGCCTCGCGCATCGCCGTGATGCATCAGGGCGAGGTCCAGCAATTCGATGAGCCGGCCACGATCTACAACCGTCCGGCCAACATGTTCGTCGCGGGCTTCATGGGTTCGCCGGCGATGAACTTCCTGCCGGCCGAACTGAGCCTGGAAGGCGGTCGCCCCACTGTTGCCTTGCAGACCGCCGGCGGCAAGCCGGCCAGCCTGTCGATCATCCAGACGCTTGCCGCCGGTACGCCGCGACAACTGGTGCTCGGCATCCGCCCGGAGCACATCTACCGGTTTGATCCCGATCTTCAGCGTCGCAAGCCAGGCATCGCGCCAATCGATGCCGTGGTCGAACTGGTCGAGCCGACAGGTGCGGAGACCATGGCCGTTCTGCGTCTGGGCGGCAAGGAGATCACCGGTCGTTTCGACCCCGACAGCACGCCACGGATGGGTGAGACGGTGACGCTCGGTATCGACATGGCGCGTGCGTGCTTGTTCGACCCGACGACCCAACGCCTGATCTGACCAACGCCTGATCTGAAATGAGCTCCGCATTGCCCTTTGCCACTTATCCGAGCCTGGCCGACCGTGTCGTGCTGATCACCGGCGGCGCGTCGGGCATCGGCGCCGACACGGTCCGCGCCTTCGCCGCCAATGGCGCGCGCGTCGCGTTTCTCGATCTGCAGCAGAAGGCGGGCGATGATCTCGCGCGAGAACTCGCCGCCGCACCGCACGCGCCACTATTCCTGCGCTGCGACGTGACCGATATTCCCGCTCTCCAGGCTGCGATCGGCACGGTGCGCGACCGCCTCGGATCTGTCGCGGTGCTGGTCAACAACGCCGCCGACGACAATCGCCATCCAGTTGCCGACGTGACGCAGGAGTACTGGGACCACGCCCAGGACGTGAACCTCAGGCACCACTTTTTTGCCGCGCAAGCCGTGCATCCGCACATGAAGGAGTTGGGCTTTGGTTCGATCGTCAATTTTTCCTCGATCGCCTGGCGTTTCGGCGCTGCGGAGATGGCGCCCTATGCGACGGCCAAGGCTGCGGTGGTCGGGTTGACGTTCGCGCTGGCGCGGGCGTTTGGCCCCGACAACATCCGCGTCAACGCCATCGAGCCGGGTGCCGTCATCACCGACCGGCAACGGCAGCTTTGGTTCAAGACGGAGGCGTCGGTCGACCAGGTCGTGCAGCGGCAGATGATCCGCCGCGTTCTGCTCGGCGCAGAGGTCGCGCGCGCGGTGCTGTTCCTTGCCGCCGACGACAGCCGGATGATCACCAAGCAGTCGATAACCGTGGATGCCGGCCTGCGATGACCGCAAAACCCGAACCAAAGGATCGCTCCATGCTCGAGGTCGGCCTGAACCCCTACGGCCTGACCTATCATCTCGGCCTTCAGGCCCGCGGCACGCCACGCGCCAATCCCGAGCCGGCAGGGCTGGAAGGTTTCATTGCGCTCGCGACCGAACTCGGCGCCCGGGTGCTGGAAATCTGGGTGCCATGGCTGGCGGAACTTTCCGACGACGCGGTGATCGCGCTGCGCGAAAGGCTCGCCGGCCTTGGGATCACACCGATCGTCAGCGGCGGCTTGCTGGTGGGCGAACCGCTCGACGCGGCATTTCGGGCCGCACGCCTGCTGCGGGCCAAGATCATCCGAACGGCGCTGACGCCGGTTCTATGTGGCGACCGCAACGCTGCCGGCGAGAAATGGAGCGAGTTCGCCGGCATCATTCGAGACAGATTGAAGGAATGGGGTCCCCGCGCGTCTGCCGAAGGCCATGTCCTTGCGATCGAGAACCACCAGGACTTCACCAGCGGGGAAATCGTCGATTTCTGCGCACTCGGCGGCGAAGGCGTCGGTGTCACCTTCGACACCGGCAACACATTCCCGGTCGGCGAAGCGCCGCTCGATTTTGCGCAGCGGATCGCTCCTTATGTCCGCCATGTCCACCTCAAGGACTACCGCGTGCAGTTCACGACCGAAGGCTACCGGCTGATCCGTTGCGCCATCGGCGATGGCGCGGTGCCGTTTGCCGACATGTTCGCAATTCTGGGCCAACACCACGATCGCATGACCGCCGTTCTCGAACCGGGGGCATTGGAGGCGCGGCATGTCCGCTTTCTAAGCGACGACTGGTGGCACGGCTATCCGCCGAAGACGGCACGGGAATTTGCCGCCTGCCTGCGGGCAGCGCAGCGCAATCGGCTACCCGACGATGCCGACTACCGTACCCCTTGGGAACGCGAAGACGACGGTTCCCTGGTTTCCTATGAGCTCGACATGATCCGGCGCAGCGCCGCCAACATGCGCAACCTGGTTTGATGAAAGTGGAGAATATCTGATGACGGCACGTGAACTCGATGGATTGACCGCCTTCGTAACCGGCTCCGGCCGTGGCCTCGGTCGCGTGATGGCCGAGCGTCTGGCGGAATTGGGCGCCAATGTCGCGATCCATGACATGGACGAAACGGCGCCGGCCAAATACGGCGAGTTCGCCAATCTCGGCGAGGTGGTCGAGCGATTGAAGCGGCATGGGACGAAGGTCACGTCGGTGACCGGCAACATTGGCGACCAGAAGGCGGTGGCCGAGATGAAGCGCAAGATCGAGGCCGATCTCGGCGACGTGCATGTGCTGGTCAATTGCGCCGGCGGCGACATCGGCGCCAAGGGCGGCAAGCCGAACCCGAACAACGCCCTCGACATCGAACTGGACGACATCCGCGTGCTCACCGAGAACAATCTGATTGGCACGATGCTGGTCTGCCAGGCCTTCGTGCCCCCCATGAAGCAGCGCGGCGGCGGCTCCGTCATCAACATCGCGTCGGCGGCGGCACATCTCGGCTGTTCGCCCGAGGTCGTCTACTCGACGTTGAAGGCGGCGGTCGTGCATTACACGCGCTGCCTCGCCAAGGAACTGATCGACGATGGCGTGCGCATCAATGCGGTCAGCCCCGGCGCCACCAAGACGGCACGGTTCCAGGCGACCCGTGTGGTCGATCCGGAGCGCATGGATTCGAGCAGGAAATCGCTGAACCGGTATGCGGAGCCGGAAGAGATCGCCGAGGCGGTGGCTTTTCTTGCCGGTCCGCGCGCGCGCTTCATCAACGGCCAGGTCATCCGCGTCGATGGCGGTTTCACTATCTTTCCAGGTTGAATGGGCTTTCCAGGCTGAATGGGCTTCCAGGCTGCATGGGCTTTCCAGGTTGAATCGGCTGCCGACTGACCTGAACCCCATCGAGCGCGCCCACCAAATGGTGGTGCTCAACCTCACCTGCGAGAGTCTGCTTCAGGTATGGACAGCCCCGCGAGAAGCGGAGCGTACGCGGCGAGCCTGCCGGACACGAACTCCGTGAAGAGCCGCACGCGCTTCGTCTTGCGTGTCTCACCCTGGGTGAGAAGCCAGAGCGTTCCGTACAAATGCAGCTCGGTGCCCGGCACCCTCACCAGGAGGGGGTCGGCATCCCCGACGAAGCACGGCAGTGTCGTGATCCCGAGCCCTTGCCGTACAGCAACGATCTGCGCTGCGGCGTCCGTCGTCCTGAAGGGAACCCCCGTCGTGCGAAGCTCACCCTCGCTGGCCCAATCCGGAATTCCATGAATGCTTATGACGATCCACCGGATGGGATCAGAGGCGCCCGCACGCCATGCGGCTAGTCGATCGCGAGACATATAGACGGCCCCGAACAGCTCCGGGCCCTTCAGGCCGTGAAGATTGAGCGGCAGGGTTTTTCGGTCGTAGACGACGCGGATCGCCACGTCGGCCTCTCGGTTGGTCAGATTTGCCAGCTCGCCGGACGACAAGACGTCCATCTCGATGTCCGGATGCAGACGCGCGAACTCGGCGAAATCCGGCATGAGCAGGTGTGTCGCGAGGGTCGGAGCCAATGTCACCCGCAGGAGCCCGCGCACGCTCTGATCGCGCCCGAAGACGCGTGTCTCCAACTGGTGCGACGACGCTTCCATCTGGTTCGCGAGCTCGAGCACCTCCTCGCCCGCAGCCGTCAGGCGGTAGCCCGAAGGCCGCTTTTCGAACATCCGCGCCCCGAGGCGTTCCTCGAGCTGTGCAACGCGTCGCAGCACCGTCGAGTGGTTCACACCGAGGCGCTCGCCGGCAGCCCGCACCGAGCCTCCGCGCGCCACGGCCAGAAAATAGCGAACGTCATCCCAGTCGATCATGGTGCGATCCCGCACCGCGCGGTGCGCCTTCCAAAGCCCGTATCCAATGCAGTCGTACAGCAGTGTGGGCGGTCATCATAGCTTATGTCGACCAGCGCGGCCCAATTCCGAACGGCGACACCGATCATCGCGACTGGCGGCGGTCGCCCGGCCGGATCGATTTTGCACCACCGATGTGCGCACTTCCGCACTCAAAGCCTGACCCCTACAGGCCTATTTCCAGGCTCTCGGGGTTCTTCCCGAACGATCAAAGGCAGAGCCTGAAAGGAAAAGTCATGGGAAAGCTAAACGGTAAGGTTGCAGTCATCACGGGTGGCGCTACCGGCATCGGCCGCGCCGCGGCAAAGCGCTTCATCGAGGAGGGCGCCTTCGTCTTCATCTTCGGCCGCCGGCAGAAAACGCTCGACGCGGCTCTGGCCGAACTCGGGCCCAATGCCCGCGCGGTGACGGGCTCGGTCTCGGATGAGGCCGACCTCGACCGACTCTACGCGACGGTGAAGGCCGAGCGCGGAACGCTCGACATCGTCTTCGCCAATGCCGGGGCGGGAAGCCAGCTTGCGCTCGGCGAGATCACCGCCGAGCACATCGACGAAACCTTCGACACCAATGTGAAGGGTACGATCTTCACTGTCCAGAAGGCGCTGCCGCTGATGGGCCAGGGCGGTTCGATAATCCTGACCGGATCGAGCGCCGGCACCACGGGCGCCCCGGCAATGAGCGCCTACAGCGCGAGCAAGGCGGCGGTGCGCAACCTCGCTCGGACCTGGGCGGAGGATCTGAAGGGCACCGGCATACGGGTAAACGTGCTGTCCCCCGGCGCGACAGCGACCGAACTCGCGAAGGAAGCGCTCGGTGAGGAGGGCCAGAAGGTCTTCGCCTCGATGACTCCGCTCCAGCGCATGGCCGATCCAGCGGAGATCGGGGCCGTGGCCGCCTTTCTCGCGTCGTCGGACAGCAGCTTCATGACCGCCAGCGAGGTCGCCGTCGACGGCGGCCTTGCGCAACTCTGACGCGCCACGCCCGGCCGGTCACTCCATTCAATCAACCAGCGCCGGAATCAAATACCAACACGGAACGGAGAAGTATTATGAGCTATGCGATTGTAGGATTCGGTAAGATAGGCCAGGCCCTCGCCCACGCCTGCGCCCGTAAAAACATCGAGGTGGCCGTCGCGAGCCGCCGTCCGCCCGAGGCGTTGGCGGCACAGACCCGGGCGATCGGACCCACGGTCGTCGCCAAGTCGCTGCGGGATGCACTCGAGGCCGACACAATCTTCCTGGCGGTCCCGTTCGGAGAGCATCGCGAGGTCGCGAAGGCCCTGCCGAATTGGGAAGGCAAGACGGTCATCGACGCGACGAACGCGTTTCCAGTGCCTGAAGAGCTGGGCAGTCTCCCGTCCTCCGCCTACGTCGCGAAGGCGTTCACCGGCGCCAAGCTCGTCAAAGGGTTCAATCACCTGATTGCGGCCACCCTGGCTGCCGATCCGATCGTCGAGGGCGGGCACCGGGTCGTCTTTCTGTCTGCTGACGATGAGGACGCGATCGCTCCCGTGGCGGCCTTGGCCAAACAACTCGGGTTCGCACCCGTCAAGCTGGGAAAGCTCAACGAGGGTGGCGCGCTGGTGCACGCACGCGGCCGCACTTGGGGCCAGCTCATCTTCCAGGACCTGTTCAAGATGGAACAGTGATCGATGTATGACCACGTGATTTGGCCCGAGCGATATGACCCGAAAACGTCGGCTATTTACGCACTCAACGACATTGACGTGAAGGCGCCGCCTGAAGTGGTCTGGAAGCTGCTGGTCGATGTCGAGAATTGGTCGAGCTACTTTCCCGCCGAGGATCAGGTCAAGATCCTGGGCGGCAAACCGGAACTGGCGCTTGAAACCAGATACACCCGGGTGACGGTTGGCTTTCCGATGAGTCTGGTCGTGACGGAGTGCGAACCCTTCCGCAGGCTGGCATGGTCGACAACAGTCGATGGCGACGTTACCGGATCGAGCGCGTACCACGGCTGGGTCATCACTCCTACAGCCGATGGCTGCCATGTGCTGACCGAAGAAACGCAGCAGGGTCCTTGGTTCCTTGAGGAACTCGGGCGCAAGCATCCCGGTGCACTCTACCGTTATCACCAGGAATGGGTCGAAAGCCTTGCCCGCGCAGCGGAGGCGGAAGTCGCGAACAAGGCGGATTGACGTGCTTGTCCTGAGGCGTCGCCGCGTCGCCTGGGCCCCGACGCTTCGACCGAACAAAGCTGGGCCTGCCTTCGTCCAAATATTGTCGGTATTCAACTGCGACGGGCGATTCTAGCCTGGATCGGCGGATGATCACCACCTACCATTGGAGATGAATGATATGAATATTGAACTCAAGGGCCGCAAGGCGATTGTCACCGGATCGACCGCCGGTATCGGCCGCGCGACGGCGGAGGGGCTGGCCCGTGCCGGCGCATCGGTCGTCGTCAACGGCCGTGGGAATACCCGGGTCGACGAGGCGGTGCGGCAGATGCGGCAGGCCTTTCCCGGAAGCGACATCTCAGGCATCGCCGCCGATCTTGCGACAGCGGAGGGTGCCGAGGCCTTGATCGCGCAGGCGCCGGACGCCGATATCCTTGTGAACAACGTTGGTACGGCTCACATCCGGAGCTACAATGGCGTCGAGGACATCGCGAAAATCCCCGACGAGGACTGGCTCGGCCTCTTCCAGTTGAACGTGATGAGTGGCGTACGCGTGGCCCGTCATTACCTGCCGCGGATGGTAGCGAAAGGCTGGGGGCGTGTCGTGTTTGTAAGTAGCGAGTCCGCGGTCAACATCCCCAAGGAAATGCTTGACTACGGCATGACCAAGACAGCTCAACTCGCGATCTCGCGCGGGCTTGCCGAGGCGGTCGCGGGCACGGGCGTCACTGTCAACGCCGTCTTGCCGGGTCCTACCCGCTCCGAGATCCTGGGCGACTTCATGGCGAAGCAAGCTGACGCAAACGGGATCACGCAGCAGGAAGCCGAGCAGGGCTTCCTGAAGGCAATGCGTCCAACCACCCTTATCCAACGCTTCTCGACCCCCGACGAGGTGGCCAACATGATCATCTATGCATGCTCGGAGCAGGCTTCGGCGACAACCGGCGCGGCTTTACGGGTGGATGGCGGCGTGGTCCGTTTCGTCGCGTAGCTGCCGAGAAGATTATGGGTCAATGGCGCCGACCAGCGGACGGTCGACGCCATTGGGTGAGCCTCCGTTGAGTTTTTCCCTGCCCGGTGTCTTAAGGCCGACCCGGTGTCTTCAGGCCGAATACTGGCCGTGATCTTCACCTGTTTCTCGACATACCCTGCAATAGAGCAATTCCAGGAAAAGTGTGATACGGTTTTCCGTCCGGAATTGCGTAAAAACAAAGGGATAGAGCGGTTCGCCGTTTCCGTGAAACGGTGACTTGCTCGTACGGAAAACCGCTCACACTTTTCCTGGGATTGCTCTAATCCGTCTGGATCCAGATCGCCTTTGTCTCCAGATACTCATGCAGATGCTCGACGCCGCCCTCGCGGCCATAGCCCGACATCTTCATGCCGCCGAAGGGCACCGCAGGGTCGATGGCGTGGTACATGTTGACCCAGACCGAGCCGGCCTTGACGCGGCGGGCGAGCTTGTGCGCGGTGCCGAGATGGGTGGTGAAGATGCCGGCGGCCAGGCCGTAGGGTGTCGCATTGGCGCGGGCGACGGCTTCATCCAGCGTGTCGAAAGGCATCGCCGAGATGACCGGACCGAAAATCTCTTCCCGCGCGATGGTCATCTTGTCCGACACCGCGCCGAAGACGGTTGGCGCGATGAAGTTGCCGCCATCGAAGAGCGCGCCCGTCAGCCGCGAGCCGCCAGCGACCAGTTCGGCGCCCTCGTCGCTGCCGACCTTGATGTAGCCCTCGACCTTGCCGGCCTGCCTGGCGTTGATCAGCGGCCCGATCTCCGTCTCTGCCTCGATGCCGTGGCCGACGCGCAGCCTGCCGGCAAATTCGGCGACCCGGCGCACGAACTCGTCATGGATCTCGCGCGCCACGAACAGCCGCGAGCCGGCAATGCAGATCTGACCCGAATGAACGAACACCGCCATGGCCGCGACCGGGACAGCCTTGTCGATATCGGCGTCGCGGCAGACAATGATCGGCGATTTGCCGCCGAGCTCGAGCGAAACGCGCTTGAGGTTGGCGACACCGGCGCGGGCGATCGCCTGGCCGGTCAGCGTCGAGCCGGTGAAGACGATCTTGTTGACATCGGGATGTTCGGCGAGCCGCGCGCCAGCCTCGGCTCCCGTGCCGGTGACGATGTTGACGACGCCGTCGGGCACGCCGGCTTCCTGCATCAGCCGCGCGATCAGCAGCGGCGTCAGCGACGCATCCTCCGACGGTTTCAACACGATGGTGCAGCCGGTGGCGAGCGCTGGTGCGATCTTCCAGATCGACGCGGCGGTCGGAGCGTTCCAGGGAATGATCGCGCCGACGACGCCCACCGGTTCTCGCCGGGTGAAAGTGACGACCTCGCCGGGAATGGAATTGTCGATGGCCTCGCCATGCAGCGCGGTGGCCATGCCGGCATAGAAGCGTAGCATGCCGATGACGCGGCGCCGGTTGGCGAGCGTGCGCGTGATCGGCAGTCCCATGTCGAGCGTGTCGGAAACACTGAGCTCTTCCCAATGCGTCTCGAAGAGATCGGCGATGCGCAAAAGCACGCACTGCCGTTCATAGGGCGAGAATGTCGACCACGGACCTTCGAACGCCATGCGCGCGGCGGCCACAGCCGCGTCGACATCGGCGGCCGAGCCGCGCGGCACCGTCGCCAGCACCTCGCCGGTCGCTGGGTTCAGCGCCTGCATCTCCTGACCGGATTGCGCCGCGACCCACTTGCCGCCAATGAACATCGGCCGGAATTCGCCACGGTAGAGCGTCGCGGCCTTCGCCCTCGGGTCGAAGTTCAGCGTCATCTTTTCCTCCTCGCAATTCCGACGCGACTATTACTCCCGGCGCGGGCGAGCTCAAACAAGGAAAGCTAAAAGGGCGTTCAGATAATCGGACTGTGCAACGCGCGTGTCTTCCCCGATGGTTCCGGCAACGGAGGAATAGATATGAGACTTGCTGGGAAGGTCGCCATCGTCACCGGTGGCGGGTCTGGATTTGGCCGTGGCATCGTCAAGAAATTCGTGCTCGGCCTTCGGCGGTCTCGACATACTGGTCAACAATGCCGGCGTGGCGCAGCCGCCCTTGCCGCTCGAGACGATGGACGACGAGATGTTCGACCGGATCGCCAACGTCAACATGCGCTCGATCTAAAACGGCGCCCGTGCGGTGGTCCCGCATTTCAAATCCATCAAAGCAATCGAGCTAGCTCCCCGTGCCTTCCTTCGCGCCGGAAGCGGTCTTGAATGTCAGGGTACATTTGTGGGTGCCTTTTCGACCATCATCGCCGCGCGATGATGGCTATGGCGCCGCGACTGCGGCCGTGAGCATTTCCGACAACTCCAAATGCCTCGCCTTGACGGGCTTCCGGCCACGTTTCGCAATGTGGATAGCCGCCCAAGCGAAGTTTGCTCCCGATCAATGAACGCGATTCGTTCTGTTGATAGGCTTCCTCGATGGGGCAGCCATTGGATGGCAATGGCAGGCAAGAGATCTGTCCTTCTGCTCCTTTCGACGAATTGACTAAGTGCCGATCGAACCGCAGACCGGATCAGACCGGGAGGAAATTCATCAGGGTTGGAGGATAAGTATGGGAGAAGATCTATCCGGTCATCATGCCGACCGCATCCAGGCGGCGATTGCGTCGGACGCGGCGGCGAAGTCCGCCCTGGTTGCCTCCTGGCGACGGTCTTCCAATTTGCATCGGCTCGAACCAGCCGATTGCAGCCCTCCACATTATCTGACGGAGGCCGAACTGGCGCAGGCCCGGCAACGGATCGAACCTCTCCTTCGTGCTGCCCAAGCCAGTCTCGACCGTCTCTATCTCGCGGTAGGCGGCGTCGGATGCTGTGTCCTGCTCGCCGATCGCGACGGCGTGCCGGTCGAACGGCGTGGCGCGCCTGTCGATGATGAGACGTTTCATTCCTGGGGTTTGTGGACTGGCTCCGTCTGGAATGAGGAAAGCCAGGGCACCAATGGGATCGGCACCTGCCTGGTCGAACGCCGGGCGTTGACGATCCACCGTGACCAGCATTTCCACACGCGCAACACCCTGCTCAGCTGCACCACAGCCCCGATCCACGACCATGAGGGAAACCTCGTGGCCGCGCTTGACGTGTCCTCCTGCCGGGCCGATCTGACCGAAGCGTTTGTCAATCTCATCTCGATGGCTGTCGTCGACGCGGCGCGCCGGATCGAAAGCGAAAACTTCAAGATGGCATTCCCGAAGGCACGAATTCTGCTTGCGCCGGTGACCGACAAGGGTTCGGGCGCGCTGATCGCCATCGACGCGGACGATCTCGTGGTCGGCGCTACCCGTTCGGCCCGCCTGGCGCTTGGCATTACACAGCAGTGCCTCGACAAACCAATGCCCGCCGCCGATCTGCTCGGCTGGGCTGAGATTGGCCCTAAGGTTCTTGCTGAGGCAGAGCGCGGGGCCCTCCAGCGTGCGCTCGCGCGGGCTGACGGAAATGTCTCGGCCGCGGCGCAGGCGCTTGGCATCAGCCGCGCGACGCTTCACCGCAAACTCAACCGCCTGGATGTCCATCGGCCTCACTGAAACGCCGAGATCCCGTGACTGTCGCAATTCTGCGACACATCCTGCCCAGCCGCGGCGACCGGTGCGGTGACAACCACAGGCGGAAACCGCAAGTCTCTCCCGAAGCGTCGCATCCCGCGACGCCAGCTTTGGGAGGAAGACACATGAACAAGGTTGAATTCTCACGCCCGGTCAAGGCGCCCTTCGACAAGCGCTATGGCAATTTCATCGGTGGCAAATGGGCCGAGCCCCGCTCCGGCCGCTATTTCGAGAACTTCTCGCCGGTGAATGGCCAGCTGCTGTGCGAAGTAGCGCGCTCGGACGGCCAGGACATCGAGGCGGCCCTGGACGCCGCGCATGCCGCCAAGGACGCCTGGGCGCGCACCAGCGTCGCCGAGCGCTCCCTCATCCTCAACCGCATCGCCGATCGAATGGAGGAAAACCTCGATCTCCTCGCATGCGCCGAAACCTGGGACAACGGAAAGCCGATCCGCGAAACGACCGCGGCCGACCTGCCTTTGGCCATCGACCATTTCCGCTATTTCGCCGGCGCGGTGCGTGGCCAGGAAGGCAGCCTCTCCCAGATCGACGACGATACCGTCGCCTATCATTTCCATGAGCCGCTCGGCGTGGTCGGCCAGATCATCCCGTGGAACTTCCCGTTGCTGATGGCATGCTGGAAACTTGCTCCCGCGCTTGCCGCCGGCAATTGCGTCGTCCTGAAACCTGCCGAGCAGACCCCGGCTGCCATCCTGCTCTGGGCCGATCTCATCGGCGACCTCTTGCCGCCGGGCGTGCTCAACATCGTCAACGGCTTTGGCCTCGAGGCCGGCAAGCCGCTGGCCTCGTCGCCGCGGATTGCCAAGATCGCCTTTACCGGGGAGACGACGACGGGCCGGCTGATCATGCAGTATGCCAGCCAGAACCTGATCCCGGTGACGCTCGAGCTCGGCGGCAAGTCACCCAATATTTTCTTTAGGGATGTCGTCGCCGAAGACGACGATTTCTTTGACAAGGCGATCGAAGGCTTCGTCATGTTCGCGCTGAACCAAGGTGAGGTGTGCACCTGCCCGAGCCGCGCGCTCATCCATGAATCGATTTACGACAGGTTCATGGAACGCGCCCTCAAGCGCGTCGAGTCGATCGTGCAGGGCGATCCGCTCGATCCGGCAACGATGATCGGGGCCCAGGCTTCGTCCGAGCAGATGGAAAAGATCCTGTCCTATATCGATATCGGCCGCCAGGAAGGAGCCGAGTTGCTGACGGGTGGGCAGCGCAATCTTCTGCCCGGCGACCTGGCCGGCGGCTACTACGTCCAACCCACGGTGTTCAAGGGCCACAACAAGATGCGCATCTTCCAGGAGGAGATTTTCGGGCCGGTGGTTTCGGTCACGACCTTCAAGGACGACGACGAAGCGCTCAGCATAGCCAACGATACGCTCTACGGCCTGGGTGCCGGCGTCTGGACACGCGATGCCAACCGCGCCTATCGCTTCGGCCGCGCGATCCAGGCTGGCCGCGTCTGGACCAACTGCTACCATGCCTATCCCGCGCATGCGGCTTTCGGCGGCTACAAGCAGTCCGGCATCGGCCGAGAGACCCACAAGATGATGCTCGACCACTACCAGCAGACGAAGAACATGCTGGTCAGCTACAGCCCGAAGAAGCTCGGCTTCTTCTGATCGCCTCATTGGATCAAAGGCGCGGCTCCGCAGGGGGCCGCGCCCCAGGCTGGAAATCGAAAACCCATGCATGCCAAGGTCACGGCAACGCCGGCAGCGCTTGAACTGATCGCGGAGATCGTCGCCGAGCACGGTCCGGTGCTGTTCCATCAATCCGGCGGCTGCTGCGACGGCTCTTCGCCCATGTGCTATCCGCTGGACGGATTCATCGTCGGCGACCACGATGTCCTGCTCGGCCATATCGGTGACGCGCCGTTCTACATCGGCGCCTCGCAATTCGAAGCCTGGAAGCATACCGATCTCATTATCGATGTGGTGCCAGGCCGCGGCGGCATGTTCTCGCTGGATAATGGAAGGGAGAAGCGTTTCCTGACGCGGTCGACGATCTGCGCTGTTCAGACCGGGATATAGACATTTCACATGACTTGCCGGCCCGGGAGCATTCCTGACGCAGCCGATGTTCAGACCGCCACGGAATGCCTCGCCTTGCCGGTTTCGAAATATTTGTCGAACTTCGCCGCGACGCTTCTGACAAAGGGGCGGCTTTCGACCGGCACGACGAAGCGGTCACCGTGAAGTTCAAGCAACCGGGCAGGATCAAGAAGGGCGGTGGAACTCGCTTTGCCGAGAAGCCTTTGGCCAGCCTCGCCAAAGCGCTCAACCAGGTCGATCGCTGAAAAGCCGGAATCGCACATCAGCCGCTCGATGATCCAACCGCGAGCGCGGTCGTCGTCGGAAAAAGCAATTCCGCGAACCGAAGCCAACCCACCGTCATCCACCATGCGGCCATACTCGGCGGTCGTAGGCATGTTCTGTACATAGCCTTGCCGGAATTGGCTGATGGATGACGGGCCGAGGCCGATCAAGGTTTCGCAGCGATCCTCGGTGTAGCCCTGAAAGTTGCGACGCAACATCCCCGCATGCGCGGCAAGCGCCAGCGCATCGCCCGGTTTGGCGAAATGGTCGAGCCCGATTGCTTCGTATCCTTGGTCGAGTATGGCGCGAGCTGCCAGCTGCGATTGGGCAAACCGCTCCTCCGGGCCTGGCAACCAGGCCTCGTCGATCATGGTCTGATGTTTCTTGAACCATGGCACATGGGCATAGCCAAAAAGGGCGATCCGGTCGGGCTCGAGCGTCAGCGCCTGCATGACAGTGGACAAGACGCTCTCCCTGGTCTGGTGCGGCAAGCCGTAGAGCAGGTCCAGGTTGACCGACTCGACGCCGCGTGTCCGAACGCCGTCGACGACTGTCTTGGTCTGCAAGAAGGTCTGTTCGCGATTGATGGCCTTCTGCACCTTCGGATCGAAATCCTGGACCCCGAGGCTGGCCCTCGTCATGCCGATTTCGGCAAGCGCGTCGAGGCGGGCTTCGTCCATATCGTTGGGTTCGATTTCGACGCTGATCTTGGCGCCGGGAAGAAATGAGAAGCTGTTGCGCAGAACGTCTCCCAGCGCCACCATGTCCTGTGGTTTGAGCATCGTCGGTGAGCCGCCACCGAAATGGACGGCACGTACCCGGCCCTTGCCTCCGGCGAGCCTTGAGACGGTGGCGATCTCCGCATGCAGCGATCTCAGATATTTCGTGACCGGTTCGTAGTGGCGTGTCTGCTTGGTATGGCACGCACAGAACCAGCAAAGCTTGTCGCAATAGGGGATGTGCAGATAGAGCGAGATCTCGTCGCCCTCATTGAGCGCCTGCAGCCAGCCACGACAGACGGCGGCATCGACGCCCGGATGAAAATGCGGCGCCGTTGGGTAACTCGTGTAACGCGGCACGTTCTCACCAAGCCTGGCAACTAATTCTGGCCGCATGTCGCTCTCAACTCCGGAACGTTTCGCGCGATATTGTGCAAGGTGGGCAACAGCCGCCTTGATTTCGGTCAATGCCCATCGGCTGCGGACAAACTGCCGCAAGGCTTTTTCTTGGGTCGATGCTATATCCTGACGGAACCTTTAGGTTCGCGGACGACCACGATGACAGTGCGTCAGGATGTACATAGCGCCGGCATTCCCGTGCTTTGCCAGTCATGCGAAGCGCGGCATCATGGCGTTTGCGGCGCGCTCGATCCGGACCAGCTGGTGGGCCTCGCCAAGACCTCATCGAAGCATACCGTCGAAGCGGGCGTGGAATTGATCGGTGACGCCGAGGCCGTCGACAGCTACGCGAATGTGCTTTCCGGCGTGGTCAAGCTGATGAAGAGCCTTTCGGACGGGCGCCAGCAGATTGTCGGGCTTCAATTTGCTCCCGATTTTCTGGGCAGGCCCTTCAAGGTGGAAAGCGCGATCAACGCCGAAGCCGCAACCGCAGTTTCCCTGTGCTCGTTCCCAAAGGCGGCCATCGAACGGATGATGAAGGAATCGCCGGGACTGGAGCATCGTCTCTTCAAGCAGACGCTGAACGAACTCGATGATGCCCGCGACTGGATGGTGACGCTGGGCCGCAAGAGTGCTTCGGAAAAGGTGGCGAGCTTCCTACTCATGATCGCCAGGAACATCGACCCCACGCTTGATCCGGCCGCCCAGTCGACAAGTTTCGATCTGCCTTTGACCCGCGCCGACATCGCCGATTTCCTCGGTCTGACGATCGAGACCGTCAGCCGTCAGCTGACCCGGCTGCGATCAGATGGCGTGATCCGCATCGAGAACAATCGGCATGTCATCGTCGATAGCTTGACTCGGCTGCAGCGCCGCTCCGGCGCCTAGTCTAGGCTCAATCGACAAACCCAATCATCGGCAGGACATGCTCGCGCTCGAAGGCGATATGCCGGCGCAGGCTTTCGAAGAACCCGCGCAGCATGAACCCAACCGCCTCGGCATTGTCGATCGTCTTGCCGTGGCCGATCGCCAGCAACATCTCTGTCACCTCACCGGCAAAGCATTCGTCCTCGATATGCTCGGCGCTCAATCGCCTTGCTGAATCAAGATTGGCATCACTGCCGGCCAACGCCATCTCGTAGGCGGGGAATATGACCGTCTCTTCGTATCGATGACTGTCGCGCAACAGCGGAACGATTGCGTTTGCTACCGCCAAGCATGCCAAAATGTCGACCTTGGGCAGCGTGTCCGCGATCCTTTCCAAGGCATCGCAGAGCTGCAGTTTTTCCAAGTGTACACGTTTCATCACCGCAGCAGACCCTGCCGGCATCGAATTTTTGCCGCCTGCATGCAGTGGAAACGGTCCCCCTCCTGTCTGCGAGTTCAACGGCAATCTCCTGATCGTTCGCAGGATCAAGCCTGCCCAATCCAAATGCACATGACTTTGACATGGATCAAGGCGGGGACGTGCTGGCTGCGGAATTGGTGTTGCCGCGGATTGGCGTCCGCGCAGGGAATCCGAGGTCGGGGAAATGTCATGAAGTTCGGCACACAAATCTTCGCGTTGAGCCTTTTTACTTTCGCGGCCTTGGTGGCTGCCGGCTTCGGCGTGGACGAGCCGTTCCGGCAGCACATGTGGGTGCTGTTCTTCGTGCTGCTCGGTTTTGTCGCCATCCTCATTCGCAACTCGAGCTTCGAAGTGGCCGCTCCGATCGACCCATCCGCTTACATGGACGGTCCAATCCGCTACGGCGCCATCGCCACGATGTTCTGGGGTGTCGTCGGCATGCTGGTCGGCGTGGTCATCGCGCTGCAGCTGGCCTACCCCGATCTCAACATTCAACCTTGGTTCAATTTCGGCCGCTTGCGGCCGCTGCACACGTCCGGCGTCGTCTTCGCCTTCGGCGGCAACGCGCTGCTGTGCACGTCATTATACGTCGTGCAACGTACCTGCCGCGCCCGCCTGTTCGGCGGCGATCTCGCCTGGTTCGTCTTCTGGGGCTACCAGCTTTTCATCGTAATGGCCGCGACGGGCTACCTGCTAGGCATCACCGAGAGCCGCGAATACGCCGAACCCGAATGGTACGTGGACATCTGGCTGACTATCGTCTGGGTCGCTTACCTCATCCTGTTCCTTGGCACGATCCTGAAGCGCAAGGAACCGCACATCTACGTCGCCAACTGGTTCTACCTGTCCTTCATCGTCACCATCGCGATGCTGCATGTGGTCAACAACCTTTCNCCTGTTCCTCGGCACGATCCTGAAGCGCAAGGAACCGCACATCTACGTCGCCAACTGGTTCTACCTGTCCTTCATCGTCACCATCGCGATGCTGCATGTGGTCAACAACCTTTCGATGCCGGCCTCTCTCCTCGGTTCCAAAAGCTACTCCGCCTTTTCCGGCGTCCAGGACGCGCTGACGCAATGGTGGTACGGCCACAACGCGGTCGGCTTCTTCCTGACCGCCGGCTTCCTCGGCATGATGTATTATTTCGTGCCCAAGCAGGCGAACCGGCCAGTCTATTCCTACCGGCTCTCGATCATCCATTTCTGGGCAATCATCTTTCTCTATATTTGGGCCGGGCCGCATCACCTGCACTACACCGCCTTGCCCGACTGGGCGCAGACGCTCGGCATGGTGTTCTCGATCATGCTGTGGATGCCGTCCTGGGGCGGCATGATCAATGGCCTGATGACGCTGTCCGGCGCCTGGGACAAGCTGCGCACCGACCCGATCATCCGCATGATGGTTATGGCCATCGCCTTCTATGGCATGTCGACCTTCGAAGGCCCGATGATGTCGATCAAGGCGGTCAACTCGCTATCGCATTATACCGACTGGACAATTGGTCACGTGCACTCCGGCGCGCTCGGCTGGGTCGGCATGATCTCGTTCGGCGCGATCTACTACATGGTGCCGAAGCTCTGGAACCGTAACCGGCTCTATTCGCTGCGGCTGGTTACCTGGCACTTCTGGCTGGCGACCCTGGGGATCGTCGTCTACGCCGCGGTCATGTGGGTGTCCGGCATCATGCAGGGCCTGATGTGGCGCGAATACGACGAGCAGGGCTTCCTGGTCTACTCCTTCGCCGAGACCGTCGCTGCCATGCACCCCTACTACGTCATGCGCGCCATGGGCGGCGCCATGTATCTCTCGGGTGCCCTGATCATGGCCTGGAACATCACCATGACCATCCTCGGCCACCAGCGTGAGGAGCAACCGATGCCGGGCTCCGTTCCCGCCCTTCAGCCTGCCGAATAAGGAGCCAGAACATGGGCTTGATGGATAGACATGCACTAATCGAGAAGAACGCCACGCTTCTTCTCGTAGGCTCCCTTCTTGTGGTGACCGTCGGCGGCATCGTCGAGATCGCACCCCTCTTCTACCTCGATAACACGATCGAGAAAGTCGAAGGCATGCGGCCCTACTCGCCGCTCGAGCTTGCCGGACGCAACATCTATGTGCGCGAGGGCTGCTACCTCTGCCACAGTCAGATGATCAGGCCGTTCCGCGACGAAGTCGAGCGCTACGGCCACTACAGCCTGGCCGCCGAGTCGATGTACGATCATCCCTTTCAGTGGGGATCGAAGCGGACGGGGCCGGATCTCGCCCGGGTCGGCGACCGATATTCGAATTCATGGCATGTCGCGCATCTCTCCGATCCGCGTTCCGTTGTGCCGGAATCCATCATGCCCAGCTACGCGTTCCTGAAGGACGCGCCGATTGACGTGAAGGACTTCTCGACGCACCTGGTCGCCAACCGGCGGGTCGGCGTCCCCTATGACGATGATATGGTCGCGCACGCCAATGTCGATCTGATGGCGCAGGCTGATCCCAACGCCGACACATCAGGTCTTGAGGCCCGGTATCCCAAAGCCAAGATCGGCGACTTCGACGGCAACCCGCAACAGGTCACCGAAATGGATGCCCTCGTCGCCTATCTGCAGATGCTGGGCACGCTGGTCGATTTCAAGAACTACGACGAAGCCGCCGGCTACCGCTGAGGAGTTTTTTCCATGAATTACAATCTTATGCGGGAGTTTGCCGACAGCTGGGGTCTTGTCGCCATGGCGCTTTTCTTTGCGGGGGCAATTGTCTTCGCCCTGCGCCCCGGCAGCCGCAAGCTTGCGGACGAAGCAGCCCGGATTCCCCTCGAGGACGAGTGATCATGAGCGACGAACACATCGACGAAATCTCCGGCGTCTCAACCACGGGTCACGAATGGGACGGCATCCGGGAGCTGAACAACCCACTTCCGCGCTGGTGGGTCATCACGTTCTACGTCACCATCGTCTGGGCGATCGGCTACACCATCGCCTATCCGGCATGGCCGCTGCTGCACTCGGCGACAACGGGCGTTCTCGGCTATTCGAGCCGCAACGACGTCAAGAACGAGCTGGCGGCAGCGGAAGCAGCGAAGGGCAAATACCTCGCGGCGGTGGAGTCGAAAAGCGTCTCCGAAATCGCTGCGGACGATGCCTTGCGGGAATTCGCGGTCGCGGCCGGCGGCGCCGCATTCAAGGTCAACTGCACGCAGTGCCACGGCTCCGGCGCCCAGGGTTCCAAGGGCTTTCCCAACCTCAACGACGACGACTGGCTGTGGGGCGGCAAGGCCGAGCAGATCCAGCAGACGATCACGCACGGCATCCGCTTCGCTTCAGATCCGGACACGCGCCTGTCGGAAATGCCGGCCTTCGGGGACATCATCACCGCCGACCAGATCGCTCAGGTCAGCGCCTACGTTGCCAGCCTGTCCGGCAAGGTCCGCGATGCAACTCTTATTCAACCCGGCGCCAAGGTCTTCGCCGAAAACTGCGTCGCCTGTCACGGCGACAATGCGAAAGGCAACAGGGAACTCGGCGCACCCGACCTGACCGACGCGATCTGGCTTTACGGGTCGGGCGAGACGGCAATCGGTGACCAGGTTCGCGCACCGAAGCAGGGCGTGATGCCAGCGTGGGGCGCGCGTCTCGGCGAGACCAAGGTCAAGGAGTTGGCGGTCTACATCCATTCGCTCGGCGGTGGGGAATAGGTCGGGGGCCCTATTCCTGCCCTTCGCCGCCTGAGCGACGAGGCCCGGCCAGTCCGGGCCTCGATCTTTTCGGCATTCGCCAATTGACCTGCATCAACGCGGGTCGATCCATGCGGCGGCAATGTTGCCCTGCGCGCTCAAAATCACAGTCCGCGCGCAAGTGGAGATAGTCGTGCTGGACAAGACGCAGGTAGAACGGCTGGAAGCCGAGGCGGTCTATTCCGCCAAGACACGTCAGCCCCTCTACGCTGCGCGCAAGAAAATCTTTCCAAAGCGCGCCTCGGGCAACTTTCGCCGCTTCAAATGGCTGGTGATGGCGATCACGCTTGGCATCTACTACCTGACGCCGTGGCTGCGTTGGGATCGCGGTCCATTTGCCCCGGACCAGGCCGTGCTGCTCGATCTTGCCAATCGGCGCTTCTACTTCTTCTTCATCGAGATATGGCCCCAGGAATTCTTCTATGTGGCCGGCCTCCTGGTCATGGCCGGCGTTGGACTTTTCCTGATCACCTCGACTGTCGGCCGTGCCTGGTGCGGCTATGCATGTCCGCAGACCGTATGGGTCGATCTGTTCCTTGTCGTCGAACGTGCGGTCGAGGGGGACCGCAACGCCCGCATGAAACTTGACGCTGGCCCCTGGACCGCCCGCAAGCTGATGCTGCGGCTATCGAAGCACGCCGTCTGGTTGGTCATCGGCGCGGCGACCGGCGGCGCCTGGATTTTCTATTTCGCTGATGCACCGACACTTATGGGCGAGCTTTTCACCGGTACCGCCGCGCCTGTCGCCTACATCACCATCGCCGTGTTGACGGCGACCACCTACACGTTCGGCGGCCTGATGCGCGAACAGGTCTGCACCTATATGTGCCCATGGCCACGCATCCAGGCAGCCATGCTCGACGAGAACTCGCTCACCGTCACCTACAATGACTGGCGCGGCGAACCGCGCTCACGTCACGCCAAGAAGGTGCAAGCGATAGGGCAGTCCGTCGGCGACTGCGTAGACTGCAATGCCTGCGTTGCGGTCTGCCCAATGGGGATCGACATTCGCGACGGCCAACAACTCGAGTGCATTACCTGCGCGCTGTGTATCGACGCCTGCGACGGCGTCATGGACAAGCTCGGCAAGGAGCGCGGGCTTATCTCCTACGCGACGCTCTCCGATTACAACGCCAACATGATGCTGGCGACCGCAGGCGGCTCCAGTTCAATCAATCCGTCGCTGGTCAGGACTGCCGTCGGCACCTTCTCCGATCAGGTGGCGCATTTTCACGTTCGCAAGATATTCCGGCCGCGCACCTACGTCTACATGGGCCTGTGGTCGCTGATCGGGCTGGGCCTGCTCTATTCGCTGCTGACGNGACGCGCGATCGGCTCGAGCTGAACGTGCTGCATGACCGCAATCCGCAATTCGTCACGCTATCCGATGGCTCCATCCGCAACGGCTATACCGTCAAGCTGCTCAACATGATCCCTGAGCCAAGGACGATCGTCGTCACCATGCAGGGCCTGGAGGGTGCCGACATGGTCGTCGTCGGCGACGACATTCCGGCCGGCCGGTCTTTCGCCATCCCGGTCGAACCCGACCGGCTGAAAACGTTGAAGGTCTTCGTTCGCCGGCCGGCGGACCAGATCCACGCCCCGGCACAGACCTTCAAGTTCCGTGTCGAGGATAGAGCGAGCTTCGAGTCGAACGAGTACATCGCCACATTCAACGCGCCAGAGGCCGCCAAATGACCGCCAATGCCCAAAAGCCTCGCGAATTCACAGGCAGGCACATGCTGGCCATCATTCTCACCTTTTTCGGGGTGGTCATCGCGGTCAACCTGACCATGGCCACGCTCGCCAATACGAGTTGGACCGGCCTCGTCGTCGAGAACACCTATGTGGCCAGCCAGCAATTCAACAAGGAGGCCGAGGCCGGCCGCGCCCAAGCGGCGCTCGGTTGGACCGGCAAGCTGACCATCGCATGGGGCGAAGTCCGCTACAGCCTCTCCGACGCAGCCGGCAAGCCGGTTCCTCTGCACGGTGTCAAGGTGCTGTTTCGTCATCCCGCCTACGAGAAAGAGGACGAATCCGTCACGCTCGCCCTCGCCTCAGGCAAGGAATTTGCAGCGCAACATATGCCGAAGGACGGCGTCTGGATCGTCGAAGTCGACGCCGATGCCGGCCTGGCGCGACCCTATCGCGACGTCCGCAGGATCATGATTTCTCATGGAGCGCTGCAGTGAGCTGTTGTGCACCGGGCGCTGAAATGGCGCTGGATCTGAACGGCGCCACATCGGTCCTGCCATCCAGCCAGGAAATCAGGTTGGCGAGCCGATCGCTTGGCGACGATCTTCGGCAGACCGACCTTTCAGTGCCGACGGTTCATTGCGCCGCCTGCATCCAGACGATCGAAGCGGCACTTGGAAGGCTCGATCACGTCGAAAGCGCGCGCGTCAACCTGTCGACGAAACGGGTCGCGGTCCGGTGGCGTGGAGACGAGGTGCCACCGTTCGTCGCCGCGCTTGGCAGGCTGGGCTACGAGGCGCATCTGTTCGCACCCGAGATCGACGACAAGGACAAGACGCTTGCCGAACTGATCCGCGCCGTCGCTGTTGCCGGCTTTGCGGCGGGCAACATCATGCTGCTTTCGGTCTCGGTCTGGTCCGGCGCCGAGGGTGCTACCCGCGACCTGTTCCACTGGGTCTCGGCGCTGATCGCCATTCCTGCCCTCGCCTTCGCCGGCGGCATCTTCTTCCGGTCGGCCTGGAACGCCTTGCGTCATGGCCGCATGAATATGGACGTGCCCATCGCGGTCGGTGTTTCGCTCGCCTACGCCATGAGCCTCTATGAGACGATCAATCATGGCGACCACGCCTATTTCGACGCGTCGGTATCGCTGCTGTTCTTCCTTTTGATCGGACGCACGCTGGATCATGTGATGCGGGAGCGTGCCCGGACTGCCGTGAAAGGCCTGTCTCAGCTGGCCGCGCGTGGCGCCATGGTGCTGCGCGGCGATGGCGCGCGCGACTATCTGCCGGTCGGCGAGATCGAACCAGGCATGCGGTTGTTGATCGCGGCCGGTGAAAGGATCCCCGTCGACGGCAAGATCATCCAGGGAACGTCGGATCTCGATTGCTCGCTGGCCTCAGGCGAAAGCACGCCGAAAAACGTGGCGCCAGGCGAAGCGGTACAGGCCGGCGTGCTCAATCTTACCGGCCCCCTGACGATTGAGGCGACAGCCGCCGCAAAGGATTCATTCCTGGCGGAAATGGTCCGGTTGATGGAGGCCGCCGAGGGCGGCCGCGCGCGATATCGCCGTATTGCCGACCGCGTTTCAGCGCTTTATGCCCCGGTGGTCCATCTCACGGCGTTTGTGACATTCCTGGGCTGGATAGCGGCGACCGGAGACTGGCATCGGGCGATGACGATCGCCATCGCCGTCCTCATCATCACATGCCCGTGCGCGCTTGGCCTCGCGGTGCCGATCGTGCAGGTGGTCGCCGCACGGCGCCTGTTCGAGAACGGCATCATGGTCAAGGACGGCTCCGCCATGGAACGCCTGGCAAGCGTGGACATTGCGGTGTTCGACAAGACCGGAACGCTGACGCTTGGCCAGCCCCGGCTCGTCAACGCGCCGTCGATCGATCCGGCCATGCTGACAGTCGCAGCCGACCTAGCGGCGCACTCGCGTCATCCGTTTTCAAAGGCCATAGCCGGCTTTGCCATTCCTGGCGGGCAGCTCAAATTCGATGCCGTCACCGAGCATCCGGGATTTGGAATCGAGGCCACTGACGCGGCAAGCACCTGGCGACTGGGCCGACGCGGATGGGCTGGCTGGAAGGCTCGAACCGGCGGTGAAGGCAAACACGGCTACGGCGGAACGGTGCTGACGAGAAACGGGATGATCGCCGCATGCTTCGTTTTCGAGGATGCATTGCGCGCCGACGCCAGAGCGGCCATCGATCAATTGAGCGACGCCGGGGTTCCCGTGGAGATGCTGTCGGGCGATACTGCGGCAGCCTGTGCCGAGGTTGCGAAGTCACTCGGAATCGACGACTTCGTTCCGTGCCTGCTGCCATCCGGCAAGCTCGAGCGCATCGAAACCCTCGCGAAAGTTGGGCACAAGGTTCTGATGGTTGGCGACGGCCTCAACGACACGCCGGCGCTGAGCGCAGCGCATGTCTCGATCGCACCGGCCACCGCCGCCGATGTTGGCCGCAACGCCGCGGATTTCGTCTTCCTGCGCGAAAGCCTCGTGGCGGTGCCGCTCGCGCTGGACGTCTCGCGCAAGGCAGGAAGCCTGATCCGGCAGAACATCGCAATCGCAATCGTCTACAATGCGGTGGCAGTACCGATCGCCATACTTGGGCACGTCACGCCCTTGATAGCCGCAATTGCCATGTCCGCTTCATCACTGCTGGTCATCGGAAATGCGCTGCGACTGCGAACCGCCGAGCCCATTTCACAGGCCAAAAATGTTCGCCGTGACAGGCTGTCCGACTTCAACGAACTGGCCCGGTCGTCATGACCACCCTCACCTATCTCATACCCGTCGCTCTCTTTCTTGGCGCGCTTGGCTTGGGCGGCTTCCTGTGGGCGTTGAAAAGTGGCCAGTATGAAGATCTCGACGGTGCAGCTGAGCGAATTCTCATCGATCCAGAAGAGAAAAAGCGTCCACTGATCTAAAGATAATCGTTGGCGACAGCTCTCCTTTGGAAGAAGACCGAGACACCAACCTCTTCACCTCAATCGTGGCGCGCGAGATCGTTGTATTCCAGGCTGTTGTTTCTCCGACTAACGCCCATCAATTTGCGCCAGCGCAAAGAAACCCTGCGTCAGGTCCTGTAGCTTTCTTCTCATCCGCAACGGTCGAGACACAGGAGATTGACATGATCACGCGACGCGAAGCCCTCTTCGGAGCAGCGCTCGGCGCTGCCGCCGTTGCGGCACTGCCGGCATTGTCGGCAACGGTCACAAAGGCGGAGATCCGCGGGCTACCCCGTGAACAGATCACGCTCGTGGCACCGCCTTTTGTGCATCCGCATGACCAGATCGCCAAGAGCGGGCCGAAGATCGTCGAGTTCACCATGACGATCGAGGAAAAACCTGTCGTCATCGATGCCGACGGCGCAAAGCTCAACGCGATGACCTACAACGGCTCGATCCCGGGCCCGCTGATGGTCGTGCACCAGGACGACTACCTCGAGCTGACGCTCATCAATCCCGACACCAACTCGCTGGCCCACAACATCGACTTCCACGCCGCGACCGGCGGCCTGGGTGGCGGCGGCCTGACCTTGATCAATCCGGGCGAACAGGTGACCCTGCGCTTCAAGGCGACGCGGACGGGAACGTTTGTCTATCACTGCGCCCCTGGCGGCGCGATGATCCCCTGGCACGTCGTGTCCGGCATGAACGGTGCCGTCATGGTGCTGCCGCGCGACGGGCTGAGGAACGAAAAGGGCGAACCGGTCAAGTACGACAAGATCTTCTACATCGGCGAGAGTGACTTCTACATTCCGCGCGACGAGAAGGGCAATTTCAAGAGCTACGAATCCGCCGGCGACGGCTACGATGACACCGTCAAGGTGATGCGTGGGCTTATTCCGACCCATGTGGTGTTCAACGGCAAGGTCGGATCCCTGACCGGCGACAACGCCATGAAGTCCAAGGTCGGCGAAACGGTGCTCATCGTCCATTCTCAGGCCAATCGCGATACGCGGCCGCATTTGATCGGCGGCCACGGCGATTATGTCTGGGAGCTGGGCAAATTCGCAAACCCGCCGGCCAAGGATCTGGAGACTTGGTTCATCCGCGGCGGTTCTGCGGGGGCGGCGCTCTATACATTCCTGCAGCCGGGCGTCTACGCCTACGTCAATCACAATCTGATCGAGGCCGTGGAACTCGGAGCAACCGCTCACTTCAAGGTCGAGGGCGATTGGAATGACGACCTGATGACGCAGGTCGAAGCGCCCAAACCCATCGCCATCAACTGAACGGCACTTTCAATTTGCCCGGACAGCAATGCTGTCCGGGCATGGACAAAAGACATGTCGGCTTTCATCCTGAAACTCATGCCGATCGCCATGATGGCCGCAGCCGTGCCGGTTGGGTTATCGATACAGGCAGCCAGTGGCCATAGACAGTCCCACGTCGCTGCCATGACGGTCAGCCTGCGTCCAGGTTCGATCATCTATCCGATGCCGGGCGAGTACCTTAGGGGCGGACGCCCGCAAGCAAATCCCATAGTCGAGCGGCAACTCAACGGTCCGCTCGAGATCATGACCTCTCAGGTCAGCGCTGCCGACTACGCGGATTGTGTGTCGGCTGGCGTCTGTCGGCCGGCGGAGGAGACCCGCTCAATCCCGCGCGATGCACCTGCAACAGGAGTGAGCTACCTCGACGCCGTTGCCTACGCCCGGTGGTATTCTGACGTGACCGGCAGCCTGTGGCGGCTGCCATCCGACGAAGAGTGGGCCTTTGCCGCGGCGGAGCGGTTCGCTGGGGAATTCGAGGGTGTCGAAAACGATGCCAACAACCCCGCCAGACGTTGGCTCACCAGCTACCAGGCAGAACTTGACCTCAATCGCAAGCCGGACCCGTTGCCAAGGAGCCGGGGCTCCTTTGGTGTGAATTCGCGCGGCCTGGCCGACTTCTCCGGCAACGTCTGGGAGTGGACTTCGACTTGTTATGTCCGCACCACGCTGGCCGAAGACGGAAGCGGTGTTGCGAGTTCGGTCGACAATTGCGGCGTCCACGTCCTCGAAGGCCTTCACAGAGCCTATATGTCGAACTTCGTCAGTGACGGAAAAAGCGGAGGCTGCGCTGTTGGCCTGCCCCCCGACAATCTGGGGTTCAGGCTGGTTCGGGATCGCCCTGGCTGGGCGAGCGATCTGCTCTCCCATTTGGGCATGATCTGACGGCAGGCGCCGTCAGATCATGCCAACAGGCACGGCTTTGACGTGGGCGACAAATTTCCAGACCCGTCCTATCGGCCGGGCGACAGCATCCGCTTCAGCGTGCCGTCGCGAAGCCAGTATTGGTGGAACAGTGCCGCCAAGGCATGAACCGAAATCAGGACGATAAACACCGGCTTGCTGAGCGAATGGATGTCGCCCCACGGATCGCCAACATAGAAAGCGAGGAGCCCAACAATCGGCGTTGCGAGCAAGACAAGATAGAAAAGGCCGTGCGATCCACGCGCGGCGATCCGCATCCAGACGGGCCCGCGGTCCGCCGGGCGAGGAGCACCGGGCGCGAATCCTCCTGGAATTGTGGCCGGAAGCTTACGCATTTGTAAGCTGACGGGCATGCGTGTCATGAAAGCGCAGCCGCCGCCCTGCCGCCTTGACTGTAGCGGCAGGGGCTGGCGTCACAGTCTCTTCCGTCGCATCGCTACCTGGCCTTCTGCGTCGTCAAGGCCATGCCGTAAGTCAGGAGGAAGCCGGCATACGCCAGAATCCATGCAGCGCCCGCGGCATGAACGATCCCCTCATAGGGTATAAAAACAGCAAGTATGCGCAACAGGGCTGCGATGAGGATTGCGGCGAAGACAACAATCGCTTGAGGTCCGGCCCGTAGTTGCCGACCGGTATGGCCAAGCGTGGCGCGGGCCATCACCGCGATCGTCATCGAGCCGACGGCGCCGGCGCCCAAAGCATGGAGTCCGGCAGCAACCGGCACCATCGCAGGCAAGAAAATCGACGCCGAAATCAGCCAAAGTCCAACCGGCACGAAGGCGTATGCGAGGTGAAGAATGAGAACGAGCGGATCTCGCAAGGTGCGATCGCCAGCCCACCGCGCCAACCGCCATGCCTGGCTGGCGGCGGCTCCCAGGAGCAGCCCGGAGATATCGTTGTCGGGGGCGAACGTCCAGGCGCCCAGAGCGATGGCTGAAATGGTCAGAGATGCAATGTCGAAACGGTCGAATGGCGTCGGCAGCCTGCCAGGATTTTCGCGCACGAGCCAATTGCGCGTGAAGCTTGGAATGATGCGCCCGCCGATCAGCGAAATGAGCAGGATCGCCGCGGACATTCCGAGCCTGCGGCTGATGTCCGACGTGCCCTGGACATGGGCCTCGATGTGGAACGCACCGTTGGCGCAGGCCATCACGACAAGCGGCAGCAGCACCTTGAGGTTGCGCCAGTTGCGTCCGGCGATGATTTCGCGGGCGGCGGCGGCAGCCACCGCAAACAGAAATGAGCCGTCGATCACCGCGGCTGCTTGCCAGCCGATGTCAGCCGAGAAGAAGACAGCGGCGCGCCCGGCAAGCCACAGGACAACCAGCGCCAGCAGCGGCAAGCCTTGTACGGGCAGCCGACCAGTCCAATTGGGGATGGCGGTCAGCAGGAACCCGGTAACGATCGCCGGCAGATAGCCGAACAGCATCTCGTGGATATGCCAATCGATCGGAACAAATACACTGTGGGCCTCGAGCTCGCCCGCATAGATCGGCAGCCAGAGCAGAATCGAGAGCGCGGCATACAATGACCCAAGGAAGAAGAAGGGCCTGAACCCGTAGGAAAGAAAGGCGGGGCCGGAATAGCGCCGCAGACGTGCAATTGCCATGACTTGTGTCCCCAAATGACTTGTATCCTCAAATGAAAAGGGCCGGATGAACCGCCGCCCTCGGTCCGTCCGGCCCTTGCCCACTCCGACTTGCGGCGAGCAGGCTGTCTGATTGCGGCTAGTTGGCCGCAACTTGGGTGAACAGGTCGGCAAACACCGTCTTCGCCTTGCCTACGTGCTTGACCGCTTTCGCCGCATCCAGGTTTACCGGCTTGCCGACAACGATCAGAGCGACCATCCCCATGCCATAGTGGGGCGCGCATTTGACGCCGTAGACGCCTTCCTTGGTCAGCGTAACGGTGATCTCCTCACTCGGCTTGCCCTTGAACGGCTCGGCGCCATCCGGAATCATGCCCTTGATCGACTCGGCGTCATGGGTCTTGTCGGTCGGCACGAACTTTACGGTATCGCCGGGTGCGGCCTTGACGAAGGCCGGCTGGAAAACCATGGCGCCTTTTTCGCCCTTGTTGAGCATCTGCACGACATGCTCTTCCGCGCTTGCGCCGCCGGCGAGCGCGAGGAGGGAGATTGCAGCAGCGAGGAAGAGTTTCATCGATTTATCCTTTGTCTCATGTTCGCGGCATTGCGCCGTTCCACGTCATTTAGCCCGATGCGGCTGCGAACAATTTGCGCTGGCGCAAACTCGCGCTAAGAAAGGTTTGCCGCGCGATTGGCGCAGCGTGTCGGGTCGTGAGGAAATTCGTTTTGGCTGCGCTGGACCGATCGCTGATATCGCAGCTGCCGCTCTTCCAGGGGATGGCTCCCGAAGAGCAAAACGAAATCCTCAGAAGCGCTCGATCGTCACGCTATGCCAAGGAGTCCGCGATCTTCGAACAGGAAAGCGAGGCTCATTCGTTTTTCGTGCTGATTTCGGGCTACATACGGGTCGTCCGCACCACGCCGGATGGACAGCAGGTCATCGCCAGATACATCAGCGAAGGCGAGATCTTTGGCGTCGCCGCCGCGCTGGGCCGGACAACCTATCCCGCCAGCGCCGTCGCTGCGGTCGACTGCGTGGTGCTGGCCTGGCCCAACGCACTCTGGCCGGAGCTGGTGCGACGATTTCCGGCGTTTGGAGCAACCACCTACAAGACCGTCGGTACCAGGCTGCAGGAGACCCAGACGCGGGTGGTCGAGATGTCGACCGAGCAGGTCGAGCAGCGGGTCGCGCATGCGTTGCTGCGTTTGGCAAACCAAACCGGCCGAAAGACCGACAGCGGCATCGCAATCGACTTCCCAATTTCCAGGCAGGATATTGCCGAGATGACAGGCACGACGCTGCACACGGTAAGCCGTCTGCTAAGCAAATGGGAAGACGTCGGAATAATCGTCAGCGGACGCCAGAAAGTCACGGTCAAGGATGCGCATCGCCTCGTGGTTCTCGCCGAGAGCCGGGGCAAGGGATGATCCTCACGGTTCCCCTCGAACGACCGATTCCAGGTCCGAAATGAATCGGCTTTCGTCGACCTGATGCTCGCGGCATGCTTCGGTCACGGTATGGAAAGCGCCGATCGGACAGCCGACGCAAAGCATTCTGTAGCTCAGCACCACCGGCACCGTTGCCGGCCATTTTCTCATGATCTCGTCCACGACCATGTCGGGTCTGATAGAACCGGACTTCTTCACGGTCGCCTCCGCAGTTGAGAGTGTCATCATACATCCCGGCAACCCTGCGGTCGTTGCGCTTTCGCAACCTGCCGCCGACGTTGCCGATTCCTGAAAATGATTCAGATCAAGGACGCCGCGAGCGAGACTTCGATATGCGTGGGGAAATATCCGAGGAGGCAGCCAGGCAAGCCGAAGCGATAATGACCACGCCGGTGATCGCGGTTGACCCGTCTGCGTCAGTCGCCGATGCGGCAGCACTGATGCTCGCCAACAAGATCAGCGGTCAGCGTGATCAGACCGGCTGAGTGCCTGAAGCCGCTGGCGGTGATCGCTCGCTGCTTTCGCTAGCCGCGTTCATTTCATTTTGCTGTCCAGATGAGCTGAAAGACTATCGGTCGCCAGACACGTGTTGCAACCGAGCGATCAGGTCGCTGTTGCGGCAATAGGCCGGTGGCTCGTCAGCTTGGTGGTGATCGTCGAGCCAGGTCGAGCATTCGTCCTGATGACCGCAGGCACGGCAGCGGTTTGCCGCCCGGTCGGTGACAGCCGCGTGATCCGGCACGACCTTCAATTGCCTGTCGACGCCCAGTGCCCGCATCATGCGGCCCATCAACGCCGTCCTGGCGTCAACCGAAATCAGATAGTCGAGAAAGGTCATGTGGTTTGCTCCTGCACATGCCAATCATTGCCTGCAGGCAGCACCATGACATTGATCTCGGTCAACAAACTGCTTCGTCGGCGTCCGGTCCCCCGCTTCCGATTTCCGAGCCAGCAATTGTGATCACGGTCAAAGGCTCCCTTGAGGGATCGGTTCGATCCGGACTGTGACTTCGTGCCCCATAGTTGTAAGCAGCCAGGTTATGGCCTCAGTACGACATGAGCCGATTGATGCCGCTCTCCCGAAGCAGTGTGCGGGTGATGCCGCCGAACGCCCATTCCTGCAATCGGCTGTGACCATAGGTGCCAGAGACGATCAGATCAGCGCGGATCGAGCGCGCGAACGCCACGAGCCGTTCTGCTTTGGCCTCGCCGGTGAGTATTTTCGTCCTCGCCATGATGCCGTGGTGCTCGAGATAGACCGCCACGTCCGCCAGGCTGTTGCGGACACTGTCATCGGCATCGCCCTCTATCGTGGCGACGACCACCTCATTGGCCTTCGACAGAAAGGGCAAGGCATCAGCGATCGCCCGGCGCGCCTCCCTGGCATCCCTCCAAGCGACGAGGACGGTCATTGCCAAGACATGCTCGACATTGTCGGCCGCGACAAAGACGGGTCGACCGCTGCCAAGCGCCAGGCTACCGACATCGACGGCGCGGAAGACATTACCGCCTTCACCACCGCCGGTCACGATCAGGTCAACCGCTCGGGCGGCAATGCTAAGCAGGCGGGTCGGACTGCAGACCTGCTGCATCCATTCGCTGCTGACGGCGGACGGAACCAGCCGCTCGAATTCGCCGCGCAATTCGGCGAGGCGTTTTTCGATTTCCGTCCGCTGGATCTGCATGACCTCACCTTCGTAGACCAACCCCTCGCCGGTTCGGACCAGTGGCGGGACATCCGCGGCCGCCAGGCCAATCAGATGAGCGTCAAAGCGCTCGGCAAGGCCCGCAGCGAGCTTCACGATGGGCACCGGATCCGCGTCTACTGTGAGATTGACGATTATCGACCTGTAGGACATGAAAACTCCTCGCGCTGAAGACGGTGGAATGCCTTGCCAATTGCATGCTTCGGCCTCCGACACCTTGATGCGGGTCAAAGGACTGCGTCTTGATTGTCGCGGCGGTGGGGCGATTCTACCCGTTCCAGAGCGGTATGCCTGCGAAGGGAGTGCTACGTCAGCCAGCGTTGCCGGTTCTCAAATCCAAGGGCTGCATGAGTGAGCAAGAAGGCGCCAGTCCCATCTGGCCGCGAAACCGCGGCGGCAGTGCTTCCCGATGGTAAGCGCGAGGAACAGCGCGGCGCCGCGGAACATGAGCTTCTTGCCCTGATGTTTGAGCAAGCTCCCGGGTTCATGACCTTGCTGAGCGAGCCCGGCCATGTTTTCCAACTGACCAACGCCGCCTATCAACGCTTGATCGGTCAGCGGCAGGTCATCGGAAAGCCGGTGCGGGAGGCCTTGCCTGAGCTTGAGGGTCAGCGCTTTTTTCATCGCGCGAATGTCATGAGCAAGATGGGCGCGGGCAGCCTGTCGCACCTCGTGCGCATGGCGATGATCGCCGACTCCACGCATTAAGCAGGAAGTGAATTTGTCTGCTTGTGTTCTGGCTTCCAGTGCCGCCAGTGGGTCGGCCGAATGCCAACGCGAGCACCGGTGGCGGCGTCCTTCCAGCCTTCCTTACCTTTTTCACAGGGGAATACGAGCGTGTGCAGGCCATCATCATCGATGACGGCCAGTTCGAGGCTACGGCCATATGGCGCGCTTGCGATCGGATTCCACATCGCGCCACTGTGAAAGAAGGATCCCTGCAGCGCTTTGATTTGAATCATTTTCGCGGCGGCCAAATGCTATTTGCAATGGTGGGTTGGGCCCGGCCAACGTGGCAGTGCTCAGACATGCTTTTGCGCTTGGGAGTCCGTTCTTCGAACTGGAGGAAGGAAGTCATTTCGCCGAACCCTCGAGCGCGCTAGCAAAAATTGACCTGGCTCAATGCGAGCCTGCCTTGCCGCTGCAAAGGTGACGCCAAGAGCTTCGATGCTCTCACGGCCACTCGGCTTTTTTCATTCAGGAAGGTTTGACATGAACTACCAGCGGTTCTTCGAAGAAGCGATCGACCAGCTCCATGCCGAGCGGCGTTATCGCGTCTTCGCCGACCTCGAGCGCATCGCGGGCAAGTTTCCGCGCGCCATATGGCGGTCCAACGGCCGCGCCGAGGAAATCACCGTCTGGTGCTCCAACGATTATCTCGGCATGGGCCAGCATCCCGACGTCATCGCCGCGTTCCAGGACGCTGCCGGCAAGATGGGCTCGGGCGCCGGCGGCACCCGCAACATTTCCGGCACCTCGAACCCGCTGGTCGAGCTCGAGNATCAGAGAGATCGTCGAACTGGCCGAGCGCCACAATGCCATGACCTATATCGACGAGGTCCATGCGGTCGGCATGTACGGGCCGCGCGGCGGCGGCATCACCGAGCGCGAGGGCCTGGCCGACCGCATCGACATCATCGAAGGCACGCTGGCCAAGGCGTTCGGCACGCTGGGCGGCTATATCACCGGCACCAGTGCGGTGATCGACGCGGTGCGCTCCTACGCGCCAGGCTTCATCTTCACCACGGCGCTGCCGCCGGCGATCGCCGCCGCGGCCACCACTTCGATCCGCCATCTCAAGCGCTCGCAGGCCGAGCGCGACGCCCAGCAGCAGCAGGCGAGCCGCACCAAGCAGATCCTGTCGGCCGCCGGATTGCCGGTGATGGAATCGCCGACCCATATCGTGCCGCTGCTGGTCGGTGACCCCGAACTGTGCAAGATGGCCAGCGACCGCCTGCTTGGCGTGCACGGCATCTACATCCAGCCGATCAACTACCCGACCGTGCCGCGCGGCACGGAGCGGCTGCGCATCACGCCGACACCGTTCCATTCGGATGAGTTGATCGCTGGACTGCAGGATGCGCTGGTCGAGACCTGGGATGCACTGGGCATTCCCTATGGTTCCGCCGGCCGGCCTTCTGTCGCCAAGAGCGACCGGATCGTGCCGCTGCTGGTGCCCAAGTCAGGCGGCTGAAGCCCGTTTGAAACTCAACTCCGGCGGCATCTGAGGCACCAGAGCGACTTCCATTTCGGGCTTCGCCGCCTGCTCAGACAGTTCCCATCCACTTCGCCAGCCGGTGCGCGGCCTCCTCGATCTGGTCGAGGCGGCGGTGGAAGCACAGCCTGAGGAAGGCTTCGCCGCCGGGACCGAAGGCGGTTCCCGGAGCCAGGCCGACATTGGCCTTGTCGACGATGTCGAAGGCCGCCGTGCGCGAATCGGTGATGCCGTCGACCGTGAAGAACAAATAGAAGGCGCCTTGCGGCACGGTAAACCGGGCGCGGCCGGTGGCGCCAAGAATGCCGCAGACCAGGTCGCGCGCCTTCCTCGCCCGCTCCACCTGTTCGGCGACGAAACCATCGCCCTCGTCGAGAGCTGCGACGGCGCCGCGCTGCATAAACTGGGCGACGCCGGAATTCGAATACTGGATCAGGTTCTCGAACACCTGCTGCAGGCTCGGATGCGTCTTGATCCAGCCGACGCGCCAGCCGGTCATCGCCCAGTTCTTGGAAAAGGAGTTGACGAACAGGATGCGGTCTTCCGCCGTGGCGATGTCGAGGAAGGACGGCGCACGGCCAGGGCCATAGTGGAACAGCGAATAGATTTCGTCGGCGATGATCCACACGTTCTTGGCGCGGGCGAGATCGAGGATCGCCCGCAAGGTCTCGTGATCGGCGGTCCAGCCGGTCGGGTTCGACGGCGTGTTGATGAACAGCGCCTTGGTGCGCGGGGTGATCGCCGCGGCGATCTTCTCGACGTCGCAGGACCAGCCATTGCCGGAATGATCGAGCGTGACCGGCACAGGAACGGCGCCCGACAGGGCGGCGGCGGCGTCGAAATTCGGCCAGGCCGGCGACAGATAGATCACCTCATCGCCAGCGCCGGCGAGAGCGGTAAGGGACATCTGGATGGCATGCATGCCGGATCCGGTGACGATGAACTGTTCCTCCGGGAAGGTCTTGGCGAAATGCCTGGCGTAGTAGCGGGCCAGCGCCTGCCTGAGGTCGGGAATGCCCCTCTGCCAGGTGTAGAACGTCTCGCCGCCTGCCAGCGCCTTCGACGCGGCATCGGTGATGAAGGCCGGCGTCGGCAGGTCGCCCTCGCCGGCCCAGAGCGGGATCAGCCCCTCACGCAGGCGGCCGTAATTGACGACGGCGACAATGCCGCTCTCAGGTGCGGCACGGGCTTCGGCGCGAAAGCTGTCGATCAGGCTCATAGACAAATCCGTTTTCGATTAGGGTTGCCGCTCTTTACCAGATGCTTGAACGGAAAACCCCGGCCGCGAACGGCCGGGGTTTTGGTCCAGCAACGGTTGGCTACATTATCGCTTGGCGAGCAGATCTCGGATTTCGGTCAGCAACGCAACATCGGCGGGCGGCGGCGCGGCGGGGGCCGCAGGCTTCTCGGCCTCGAGCCGCCTGCGCAGATTGTTCACCGCCTTGACCATCAGGAAGATGACAAACGCAATGATCAGGAAATTCAGCGCCACGGTAATGAAGCTGCCATAGGCAAAGACCGCGCCTTGCTTGCGCGCATCTTCCAAGTTGGTGGCGGTTACATTGTGCGACAGCCCAATGAAGTAGTTATTGAAATCGACCCCTCCGAGTGCGCCAATGAAAGGCATGATGACATCGTCAACCAACGAAGTGACGATCTTGCTGAAAGCTGCGCCGATGATGACGCCGACGGCCAAGTCCATCACATTGCCCTTGGAAATGAATTCCTGGAATTCTCTCAGCATTCGACCCTCCTTGTCATGGCCGGCCGCGCTGCCGCTCCGTCCTTGGCTTCGACCTGAAGGCAACATAACAAAAACCTGCGGTTGCAACATGGGCAAAAAGGGGAAAGCAACCGCTTTCTCCTTAGGCAGCGCCCGGGCTCGCTTCGTCGCCCCGATCATGCTGCCAAAGCCGCGATGGACTCCAGCGCCAAGCTGTGATTGCGTTCGCACAAGCCGGATAAAAAGGCGGCAAAGGAGGAAATTCCAGGCGTGCAGGGCTTGTTCATCGTCATCATCGCGATCGCCTATGTGACGCTGCTGTTCGCCATCGCCAGCCTGGGCGACCGCCGCTCGGCTGTCTCCGGACCCGGCCGCGCGCGGCCCTTCATCTATGCGCTCAGCCTTGCCATCTACTGCACCTCCTGGACCTTCTTCGGCTCGGTCGGGCTCTCCTCCGAGCGCGGCCTCGAATTCCTCGGCATCTATACCGGCCCGGTGCTGGTGTTCGTGTTCGGCTTCCCGCTGCTCAACCGTATCGTGCGGCTGGCCAAGACCGAGAAGATCACCTCGATCGCCGACTTCCTTGGCGCCCGCTACGGCAAAAGCTTCACCGTCGCCGCGATCGCCACGCTGATCGCGACCATCGGCGCGGTGCCCTACATCGCGCTGCAACTGAAGGCGATCTCCGGCTCGGTCAGCCTGATGATCGAGCACTATACGGGATCGCCGCCCTCCTTCGATCCGTTCGTCAGCGACATCTCGCTGGTCGTCGCCATGCTCTTGGCGCTGTTCGCGGTGCTGTTCGGCACCCGCCACGCCGACGCCACCGAGCACCAGGACGGACTGGTGCTGGCGGTGGCGGTCGAGACCGTGGTCAAGCTTGCCGCCTTCCTGGCGATCGGCCTGATGGTCACCTTCCTGATCTTCGGCGGCCCGGGCGACATGTTCGCCAAGCTGGCGCAGAACGGGCAGGTGCGCCAGGCGATGGGCTACAACACTTCGCTCGCCACCTGGCTGGTGCTGACGGGCTTGAGCGGCTTTGCCATCATCCTGTTGCCGCGGCAGTTCTACGTCACCATCGTCGAGAACCGTGGCGAGGCCGAACTGCGCACCGCGACCTGGGTGTTCCCGCTCTACCTCGTGGCGATCAACCTGTTCGTGCTGCCGATCGCCTTTGCCGGCCTTTCCCTGGTCGGCACCGGCACCAGCAGCGATCTCTACGTGCTGTCACTGCCCTTGTTCAGCGGCCATGACGTGCTTGCCATGGCGGCCTTCATCGGCGGCTTGTCGGCGGCAACGGCCATGGTGATCGTCGAAAGCGTGGCGCTGTCGATCATGATCTCCAACGATCTCGTCATTCCGCTGTTCGTGCGGCGCCTGCTCAAGACCTCGACCTCAGAGAACGAGGATTGGTCGACGCTGATCCTCAACGTGCGGCGCGGGGCGATCTTCATCCTGCTGTTCATCGCTTTCCTCTACTACCGCGAGAGCACCAACAGTGCACGACTGTCATCGATCGGCCTGATGTCGTTCGCGGCCATCGCGCAGTTCGCGCCGGCACTGGTCGGCGGGTTGATCTGGCGTGGCGCCAACGGCAGGGGAGCCGCGCTCGGCATGGTCGCCGGTATCCTCGTCTGGGGCTACACGCTGCTTTTGCCCTCGCTTGTCGCGCCCGATACCGACATGGTCGTGCACGGGCTGTTCGGCTTCGAAGCGCTGCGGCCGCAGGCCCTGTTCGGCACTGTGGCCGAACCACTGAACCACGGCGTGCTGTGGAGCCTGTCTATCAACACGCTGTTCTTCGTGCTTGGCTCGCTGTCGCGCGCGTCGGTGCCGCTGGAGCGCATCCAGGCATCGATCTTCGTGCCAAGGGATGCCGGCCCGATGCCGAGCCTGCGCCGCTTCCGCACCGCCATCACCGTCAACGACCTCAAGGATACGATCGGGCGCTATCTCGGCGTCGAACGCACCGAGCGCTCCTTCCAATCATTCGAAAAGACCAACGGCACCACATTGCTCGGCAAGGAGCAGGCGAGCATGGACGTGATCCGCTTCTCCGAGCAACTGCTGGCAAGTGCTGTCGGTTCCTCCTCGGCGCGGCTGATCCTGTCGCTGCTGTTCCGGCGCCACGACCGCGAATCCAGCGATGCCTTCCGCCTGCTCGACGACGCCACCGAGGCGCTGCAGCACAACCGCGACCTCTTGCAGATCGCGCTCGACCAGATGGAGCAAGGCATCACCGTCTTCGACCGCGATTTCAGGCTGATCTGCTGGAACCGCCAGTACCGGGCGCTGTTCGACCTGCCCGACGACATGGGCCAGGTCGGCGTCTCGCTCGACCAGATCCTGCGCCATCTGGCCGAACGCGGCGACATCCCCGCCGACCAGCGGGTGACGATGCTCAATCGGCTGACCAGTTTCGTCAGCCCCTGGCAGATGGAATTGAAGACCAGCGGCCGCATCCTGGAACTGCGGTCCAACCCGATGCCGGATGGCGGCATCGTCGCCACCTATGCCGACATTTCCGGGCGCGTCGAACAGGATCTGGCGCTGAAGCGCGCCAATGAATCGCTGGAGCAGCGCGTCAAGACCCGCACCATCGAACTGACCAGGGTCAATGAGGAGTTGGCGCAGGCGCAGATGCTGGCCGAGGAGGCCAATCTCGGCAAGACGCGCTTCCTCGCCGCCGCCGGCCACGACATCCTGCAGCCGCTGAACGCCGCCCGGCTCTATTGCTCCTCGCTGATCGAAAAAGCCGGCAAGGGGCCGGCCGGAAAGGCGGCCGTCAACATCGAATCCTCGCTGGAATCGGTCGAGACGATCCTGGGCGCCGTGCTCGACATCTCGCGCCTCGATGCCGGCGCGATGAAGCCGGATGACAGCGCCTTCACCCTCGACGGACTGCTGAGCCAGATCGGCAACGACTTCCGGCCGCTTGCCGCCGAAAAGAAGCTCGGGCTGACGATCATGCCGTCGTCGCTGACGGTAATGACGGACCGCAATCTATTGCGTCGCCTGATCCAGAATCTCGTCTCGAACGCCATCAAATACACGCGGCACGGCCGCGTCCTGGTCGGCGTCAGGCGGCGCGGCGAATTGGCGGAGATCCAGGTGATCGACACCGGCATCGGCATTGCCGGTGACAAGCTGAACACGGTCTTTCGCGAATTCACGCGACTGGACGAGGGTGCGCGAGAGGCCGAGGGCCTCGGCCTCGGCCTCTCCATTGTCGACCGCATCGCCCGGGTGCTCAGGCTCGAAATCCGCATCTTCTCCAATCCAGGCAAAGGCACGCGCTTTTCCGTTGTTTTGCCGGTCGCTGCCATGCAGGAGCCGCGACGCGAGGTTGAAAAGACCAGAGGCCCTGCGCGGGCGGCGGCTTCGTTGGCGGGATTGCATGTGCTTTGCATCGACAATGATGCCCGCATCCTCGAAGGCATGCGGCTGCTGCTCGAAGGCTGGGGGTGCCATGTCGACACCGTATCCGGCTCACGCGATCTGGAGACCGCCGCGATCGGCCGCCCGGACATCGTGCTTGCCGACTACCATCTCGACGGCGAAACCGGTCTCGACATCATCGTCAGGCTGCGGGCGGCCCATGGCGCCGGCCTGCCGGCCGTATTGGTCACGGCCGACCGCTCCAACGAGGTGCGGGCGGCCGCAAGCGGGCTCGAGATCCCGGTGATCAACAAACCGCTGAAACCCGCCGTGCTGCGTTCGATGATGGCCAGGGTCAGGCCGCTGGCCTCGGCGGCGGAATAGGTCAGCTCGTCGGCTGCAGCGGGTCGCCGCCGATCTTGGATAAAAGGATCACCGCCTGGGTACGGCTGTCGACGCCGAGCTTCTGCAGAATGGCCGAGACATGCGCCTTGATGGTCGCCTCGGAGACGCCGAGTTCATAGGCGATCTGCTTGTTGAGCAGGCCTTCCGCCAGCATGCCTAGCACCCGGGTCTGCTGCGGCGTCAGCGCCTGCAGCCGCTTGATCAGGTCCGAAATTTCGGGATCGCGCTCGACGCCGAGATCGATCCCGACGGGTGCCGCGATGTCGCCGGCAAGCACCGACTGCACCGCATTGCGGATCTCCTCCATGCTGGCCGATTTGGAGATGAAGCCGGAAGCGCCGAGATCGAGGGCGCGCCTGATCGTCGCCGGGTCATCGTGCGCCGAGACAACGACCAGCGGCACCGACGGATGGACGCCGCGCAGCGAAACCAGGCCGGAGAGACCGCTGGCGCCCGGCATCGACAGGTCGAGCAGCACCAGATCGACATCCTCATTGGCCACGACCAGCGCCTTGGCGCTTTCGAAATCGCCGGCCTCGTGGATGGCGGCGACATTGCCGATGCCGGCGAGCGCCTCGCGCAGCGCGCCGCGAAACAGCGGATGATCGTCGGCGATGACGAAAGAATAGCCTGACGGCAAATGTCCCTCCCCGAATCCCCGATGATTTTTTAGGCTTTTTCCGGGGCACGTTGGACGATTATGAGGGGCGGCGCGCTGTTTTCAAGCGGCAAAGCCAGCGCGCCGCGTTTTCCCTTGTCTATAGCGCTCAGGTCTTCTGCGAGTTGAGCTGGGCGCCGTCACCCTTGTCCTTGTCCATATCCTTGACGATGCCCATGAAGCCGCGCAGGAAGCGCTCCATGTAGCTCATCGTCTTGTTGAATTCCTCCTCGCTCGGCAGCTTCGATTCGAGCCGGGCGGAAAGCGAATTTTCCAGCTTGGTGACGCGCTCGTCCATCGCCTTCATCGAGGTCTGCAAGCGGTCGACCTCGTCCTGGAAAGCGGCGCGCTCGTCGGCCGCCATCTTGCAGACGAGCTGGCCGGAGCGTTCCTCGCAGATCGACATCGCGCCGGTCTGGGTGTCCATGCGGATATAGCCGGTGGCCGACTTTTCCAGCCGGTAGCGATCGGTTTCTTCCGAATATGCTGAAGCCGCGACCAGCGAAACGAGCGCGGCGGGGATCAAGATGTGCTGCAGACGCATGTTGTCCTCCATGGCCAAAGCCTAAAATATCGCATCTTTGCGCCGGAAATGGGGAAGACCCTTGGCGTGGCCTTTCCCGCACGGCTGGTTCGGATTCGTTTTGACGCAATTCCGGACGGAAAACCGTTTCACACTTGTCCTGGAATTGCTCTATAGCGCAACCATGTCTCAGTTTATCTATAAGATAACCCCGGAAGCTGCTTGGCGCGAGGCCGAAACCAATGGCCGTTTCACTGGTGCCGCGATTGATGTCGCCGACGGCTTCATCCACTTCTCCACGGCGTCGCAGGTCAGGGAAACAGCGGCAAAACATTTTTCCGGCCAGACGGATCTTCGGCTGGTCGCCATCGACGACGCCAGCCTGGGCGATGCCCTGAAATACGAAGTCTCGCGCGGCGGCGCACTGTTCCCGCATCTTTACGGCGTGCTGGACCTGAAAGCGGTCAAGTGGGTCAAGCCATTGCCGCTCGGCGCCGACGGCACCCACCAGTTCCCGCCGCTGGAGGGGCAATGAGCGTGCTCGACCGGATCGGCCAGAAGCTGCTGTTCACTTTCGATCCGGAAACCGCGCATGGCCTGTCGATCGCGGCGCTGCGCTGCGGCCTGCCGGTTGGCGCGCGTGCAACGCGCGATGCCAGGCTGAAGGTCAGTCTCTGTGGTCTCGATTTCCCGAACCCGCTCGGCATGGCGGCAGGCTATGACAAGAACGCCGAGGTGCCCGATGCGCTGCTTGGCCTCGGTTTCGGCTTTGCCGAGGTCGGCACGGTCACGCCGCTGCCACAGGCCGGCAATTCGAAGCCGCGCATCTTCCGGCTGACGGCGGATGAGGCGGTGATCAACCGGCTGGGCTTCAACAATGAAGGCCATGCGGCTGCCGAAAAACGCCTCGCCGCCCGTGAGGGCCGTGGCGGCATCGTCGGAGTCAACATCGGCGCCAACAAGGATAGTGCCGACCGCATCGGCGACTATGAGCGCGGCGTCGCCCGCTTTGCGGCCTATGCCAGCTATCTCACCGTCAACATCTCCTCGCCCAACACGCCGGGTCTGCGCAACATGCAGGCGCGCGAACAGCTCGGCGAACTGCTGTCGCGGGTCATGGCCGCACGCGCCGTGGCGTCCGCGCAGCCGCCGGTCTTCCTGAAGATCGCGCCGGACCTGGTCGAGGCCGAACTGGAGGACATCGCCGCCGAGGTGACCGAGAAGCGGATCGACGGCGTCATCGTCTCCAACACAACCATTTCGCGACCGGCCTTGCGCAGCGGCGACGTTGCGCGCGAGACGGGCGGACTGTCGGGCAAGCCGCTGTTCGAACGCTCGACCATCGTGCTGGCCAAGATGCGCAAGCTGCTTGGCCCCGAGAGGGCCATCATCGGCGTCGGCGGCGTCGATACCACGGACGCCGCCCTGGAGAAGATCCGCGCGGGTGCCGATCTCGTCCAGCTCTACACCAGCATGATCTACGCCGGACCAGCACTGCCGGGTAGGATCGTTGCCGGGATGGCACGCTTTGCGGAGATGGAGAAACTCAAGTCGATCCGCGAATTGCGCGACAGCAATCTCGATCGGTGGGCGTCGAAGCCACTCAGCTGAACGCCGTGCGCACCCGGATCCGCAGGATCGCCAGCAGGCTGAAGCCGCGCGCGAGCAGGAAGACGTGCAGCGCCGCCCACAGGCCGTGATTGCCGAAGGCCGGCGCCAGGGTCAGCAGCGCGGCGGCGAAAACCAGGAACGACAAGAGCATCATGTTGCGCATGTCGCGCGACCAGGTCGCGCCGATGAAGACGCCGTCCATCTGGAACGCCAGCACGCCGCTCAGCGCGGTGAATGCCGCCCACGGCAGGTAGATGTCGGCCACGGAGCGGACCTCCTGCGATGTCGTGACGACGGCGACCAGATTGGCACCGGCCAACAGAAGCACCAGCGTCGCGGCCCCGGCCAGCCCGAAACCCCAGAATAGCGTCAGCCGCACGGCCTGACGGAAGGGCTGCTCCGCGCGTGCACCGACGGCGCGGCCGGCGAGCTGTTCGGCGGCGGTGGCGAAACCGTCGAGGAAATAGCCGGCGACAAGGAAGAAATTCATCAACACCGCATTGGCGGCCAGCGTCACGGTGCCGAACTGCGCGCCCTGGCGCGTGAACAGCGCGAAGGCGGCAAGCAGCGAGAACGAGCGGATCATGATATCGCGGTTGAGCGACATCATGCGCAGGAAGGCGGACATGTCGAGCAAGCGATGGCGGGGCAAGGGCGGCGCCGTCCGGAACCGCCTGATGACGATGGCCAGACCGAGCAGCATGGCCAGGAATTCGCCACTGACGGTCGCCCAGGCGACGCCGGCAACGCCCCAGCCAAGTTCCAGTCCGAGCAGGAAGCAGAGCGCGATGTTGATGCCGTTGAGCACCAGTTGCAGCACCAACCCAAGCCCGCCCTCGCCGCGGCCCAGCACATAGCCAAGGATGGCGTAGTTGATCAGCGAGAAGGGCGCGGCGAGCAGCCTGATCCTGACATAGACGCCCATCGCCTTGCTGACGCGCGGTCCGGCATCCATGAACCACTGGCCGCCGACGGCGATCAACGGCGAAAGTGCCGCCATTACGATGCCGGCGACGACCGCGATCAGCACGGCGCGCCAGAATACCGCCTGTTCCTCGAGCGCGTCGCCACGCCCGAAAGCCTGGGCGACGAGGCCGGTGGTGCCCGAGCGCAGGAAATTGAAGCCGGTGAAGACGACATCGAGGACCAGCGCGCCCGCCGCCAGGCCGCCGAGCAAGGCGGCATCGCCGAACTGGCCGATCACGGCCGTATCGACCAGGCCGAGCATCGGCGTCGTCAGATAGGCAAGCGTCATCGGCACCGCGATGGCGAGCACGGAGCGGTTGGTGACGACGAAAGGTCTCGCGTCGGCTGTGGTCGCGCCCTTGTCCAAGGATTGCTGCCTTGCTGATTGCGGCTTGATCGAGCGTCCGATGTGCCCCATTTTCCTGCCACCGCGCAATCACCCTTGCCGCGACGGCCAACCGAAATCCCGGTCTGGCGCGAGCCCGCCGGACCCAGTCCATGCCCCTGCAGATCGTCCACCATCCCGACTACGACGCCGGCTTCGCCGTCAACCACCGCTTTCCGATGAGCAAGTATCCTCTGCTGATGGAGGCCTTGCAGGCGCGGGGCCTGGCCGGCGCGCTCAACACGGCGGAACCCGCGCCGGCATCATGGCTGAAGCTTGCCCATGCGGCCGACTATGTCGATCAGGTCATCGGCTGTTTTGTGCCGGAAAAAATCGAGCGTGAGATCGGCTTTCCGATCGGCCCGCGTGTTTCGCGTCGCGCGCAGCTTGCCACGGGCGGCACTGTACTGGCGGCGCGGCTCGCCTTGCGTCACGGCATCGCCTGCAACACCGCCGGCGGCAGCCATCATGCGCGGCACGCGCAAGGCGCCGGCTTCTGCACCTTCAACGATGTCGCCGTCGCCGCGCTGATGCTGCTCGCGGAGGGTGCCGCGCACAACGTCCTTGTCGTCGATCTCGACGTGCATCAGGGCGACGGCACGGCGGACATTCTGGGCGATGAACCGCGCGCGTTCACCTTTTCAATGCATGGCGAGCGCAACTACCCGGTGCGCAAGATCGCCTCCGACCTCGATGTGGCGCTGCCCGACGGCACCGGCGATGCAGCCTATCTCGAAAGGCTCGCCGCGATCCTGCCGGAACTGTCGGCCATGCGGCACTGGGACATCGTTTTCTACAATGCCGGCGTCGACGTCCATGCGCAGGACCGGCTTGGCAGGCTGGCGCTTTCCGACAACGGCCTGCGCAGCCGCGACGAGATGGTGATCGGCCATTTTCGCGCAAACGGCATCTCCGTCTGCGGTGTCATCGGTGGCGGTTATTCCACGGATGTGCCAGCACTTGCCGCGCGCCACGCCATCCTGTTCGAGGTCGCCTCGGGCTACGCCTGACGAACTTTTTCGAGCATGGCCTACTTCCGGTAGTTGGCGATCCGGAGCAGGATGAAGGCCGGAACGACGATCGCGGCGCCGAGCAGGATATAGCCAAGGAAGCGGTCGATGGCGCGGAAGCCCAGGTTCCAGACATCCATGAAGAACTTCTGGATGCCATAGAAGACATCCATCGGCGACCAGCCGAAGGCATTCATGACAAGGCCGACGAGGAACGAGACCACCAGCAGCTTCAGGATCACCCTGAACGGCGAGTCGCCGAGAAAACGCGTCAGTGCGGACAAGGCCGTCTCCCGATTGAGATGCCCAGACTCACGGGCACCGCCCAGAAATACGTGCTTGGCGGCTATCCATCAAGCCAGCGCGGCCCGCGCGGCAGAAAGTGTGCGTGGCGTGGAACTGTCGGTCCGTTCGTGACGGCGCAGGACGCGCCCGGCCGTTCGATAGCGCCCTCGATCCCGACTTATCTGTTTTCTAACCAATTGCCGCTATTGCCGTTCCAAGAGCGGGAGCCAGGCTTTGGCGGGAACAGGAAAAATCGGCGCGCACCGCACAGTCATGCTGTCGGTCGTGGTGCCATGCTACAACGAGCGTGACGGTGTGGCCGAGCTGCATCGACGCGTCAGTGCCGCATGCCTCGAGCAAAGCCGTTCCTACGAGATCGTGCTTGTCATCGACGGGGCGACCGACGGCACCCGCGAGGCCATTTTCGAACTGGCCGAAAAGGACGACCATGTGGTCGCCATCGACCTTGCCCGCAATTACGGCCATCAGATCGCGCTCAGCGCCGGGCTGGAATTCTGCCGCGGCGAGCGCATCCTCATTCTGGACGCCGACCTCCAGGATCCGCCCGAACTGCTCGGCGCAATGATGGCGAAGATGGATCAGGGCTTCGACGTCGTCTACGGCCAGAGGATGAAGCGCGACGGCGAGAGCTGGTTCAAGCTGGCTTCCGCCTCGATGTTCTATCGCTTGCTGGGCCGGATGGTCGATGTCGAGATCGCGCAGGACTCCGGAGACTTCCGGCTGATGAGCCGCCGCGCGGTGGACCATTTGAACGCGATGCCCGAATGCTACAGGTTCATTCGTGGCATGGTGAGCTGGATCGGGCTGAGGCAGGTCGCCTTCCCCTATGAAAGACACCGGCGCTTTGCCGGCACCACCCACTATCCGTTGAAGAAGATGGTTCTTCTGGCGGTCGACGCGATGACCAGCTTTTCGATCGTGCCTTTGCGGTTTGCTTCGCTGCTGGGGATGATGTTCGGCGTGCTCGGACTGGTCGTGCTCGGCTATACGCTGTTCGAATGGTCCAGGGGCAACGTGGTGCCCGGCTGGACGAGCCTTGCCGCGATCATGCTGATCATGGGCAGTGTGCAGCTTCTGGTGCTCGGCATATTCGGCGAGTATCTCGGCCGCATGTATATGGAGACCAAGCGGCGGCCGCTCTACTTCGTCAACGAAATCGTTTCGCGCGACCAGCCAGCCAAGGACAGCGACCTGCCCGTCCATCGCCTGCAGGAGATGGCGAAAAGAGCCGCGCGTGGTTGAGGCGAAGGTCGACCGGATGCAACGGGAACGGCATGGACAGGATGCGGTCGGCTCTTCCGTCTGATTTCTCGCGGATGCTGCGCTTTGGCGCCGTCGGGCTGCTCAACACGGCGCTTGGATACACGATCATCCTGACCGGGTTGTGGCTGGGACTGGGCGACATCGTTTCCAACGCGGCAGGCTATGCAGCGGGCCTCACCCTTGGCTTTTTCCTCAATCGCCGATGGACATTCACAGCAGCGGGCGGCTTTCGCCCCGGCACAGCCGTACGATACGCGATCACCTTCATTGTCTCCTACAGCGCCAATCTAGGCATAGTGATCGCCGCAATGTCCGCCGGCATCATCGAAAACCCTTTCGTCCATCTGGTGGGAAACTGCCTCTACACCGTCATCTTCTATCTCGGCTCGTCCCGTTTCGTCTTCGTCGGCGGCGCGGACGATGCCGTGGCCGCAACGAACGCGAAATGGCCCGGAGTTGCGACATGACCGAGGCCGCAGCATCGACGGCAACACCGTCGCTTGGAGCCGTGATATGACACAAGCCGCAGCGATCTTGACGGCGACGCCGTCACCCGGAGTTGCGACATGAATCAGGCCGCTGCAATCGTGACGGCTACCCCGTCACTGAACGACGCGCAACGCATCAGGCTGATGTTCTGCCTTCTCTGCGCCTGCGTCGTGGCCTATGTGCTCACCGCCTTCGCCGGCGCGATCCTGCAGGATCCCGACAATTGGTGGCAAGTGAAGGTCGGGCTGGACTTCCTGGCAAACCGGACGTTTCCAACCGTCGACCCCTATTCCTATACGTTCGCCGGCCAGCCCTGGATCGCCAAGGAATGGCTGGGTCAGGTGCTTCTGGCCCTTGCTTACAATGCGGGCGGCTGGAATGGCGTCGTCACGCTGATCATCGCCACCGTCGGCCTGACGGTCTTCCTGATGGGATGGTTCCTCAGCGCCTGGCTGAAGCCGATCCTGGCGATAACGCTGGCCTTCACAGCGGCTTTCCTGGTCGCTCCGATCTATACGGCGCGCCCGCATGTCTTCACCTTGCCGATCATCGTCGTCTGGACGGCAATGCTGTTTCGCGCCGCGCATGAAGAGAAAGCCCCGCCCCTGTGGCTGCTCGTGCTTGTCGTCTTGTGGGCGAACCTGCACGCCACCTTCACCCTGAGCTTCGTCATCGCTGGATTCGCCGGACTGGAACTGCTGTCGCGGACCGGCCTGTCGAAGCCCGCGCTTCTGGCAAAATGGGTTGCGTTTGGACTGCTCTGCCCGCTGGTCAGCCTGATGCATCCCTATGGGGTGAAGGCCATCCTGGCCACGTTCACCGTCGCCTATGGCAACGAGGCGGTGCCGCTCATCCTGGAGTGGCGCCCGTTCAATGCCCAGGAGCACCTCTTCCAGGAAGCGGTGATGCTGCTGGCGCTTTTCGGGCTTTTGGTATCGAGGCTCCGGATTGGCTGGGCCAAGGCGTTGTTCATCGTCTTCGCCTTGCATGTCTATCTCGGCCATATGCGATTTGTGTATCTGCCTTTCCTGTTGATTCCCCTGGTGATTGCGGTCGAGGTCGCACGGCAGTATCCTTCGCTCTCGACCACGACCTGGTTGGCGGAAAAACGTGACGGGCTGGAAAGGCTCTTCGCCAGCCGATTCCATGCGCTCTGCGGCACCATGGCTGTCTTGCTGGTCGCAGCGGNGGCTGGAAAGGCTCTTCGCCAGCCGATTCCATGCGCTCTGCGGCACCATGGCTGTCTTGCTGGTCGCAGCGGTTTTGATCCTCGGCAGCGCCTATCAGGTTGCACCGAGCCCGAAGACATCGGCCAGCGGCGCCCTGGCATTCGCCGGGGATCACCACCTCACAGGCAACGTGCTGAACTCCTACAATTTCGGCGGTACGCTGATTTTCCATGCCATCAAGACCTATATCGACGGCAGGACGGACCAGCTGTTCCTGGGCGGATTCACGAAAGCCGATGAGGCAACGGGCAAGAGCGTCGGAAAGCCGCTGCTCGAGGCCCAGCTGAAAAAATACGCTGTTGGCTGGGCGCTGCTTACAGCCGACGATACCCGCATCCCGTTCTTCGCGGAATTGGGCTGGAAGCGGGCCTATGCGGACGACTATGCCGTGATCTACCTGCCCGGCGCCTGATTTTTACAGCGATTTTTCAACGCCGATCTTTCAACGCCTGCGCCAATCGGCTTCATCAATCGAACACCGGTTTGCCTTGACACCGATGTTGCAGTGCAGCAAAATTGCGCGACAGAGGGTAGATCTGTGCGACCAGCAAACTGGCATTTTTCGCAATATCAGGACGTCGCCGCATGAGCGATGCAGCAAGCTGCGGCAAGCCAACACCGCCGACCCCATCATCCGGACCGGTCAAATGAACTACAGGCGCGACATCGACGGTCTGCGGGCGATCGCGGTGCTGCCCGTCCTGCTCTTCCATTTCGGCGTGTCCGCCATTCCCGGCGGCTTTACCGGGGTCGACATCTTCTTCGTCATATCGGGCTATCTGATCAGCGGCAGCCTGCTCGACGATCTCGAGCGCGGCCAGTTCTCGATCGGCCGTTTCTACTGGCGCCGTGCGCGCCGCATCCTGCCGGCGCTGACCTTCGTCATCGTGCTCGCGAGCATTGCTGCCTGGTTCATCCTTTTGCCGACGGATCTACACGAATTCAGTCTCAGCGTGATCGCGGCCTCGACCTTCTGGTCGAACATCTATTTCTGGAAGACGACCAACTATTTCTCCATCGATGCCGCACTGCGGCCGCTGCTGCACACATGGTCGCTTTCGGTCGAGGAGCAGTACTACATCTTCGCTCCGATCCTTGTGTATCTGATCTACCGCTATGCCTCGAAACGCTGGTTAACGATATTGCTGCCGATCGCCATCGGCAGCTTTGCCGTCGCGGTCATGGCAACCACGCTGGCGCCGACCGCCGGCTTCTATCTTTTGCCGACACGGATCTGGGAACTGGCGCTGGGCGCCATGCTGATGCTGAAAAGACCTCCGGCGCTTGCCAGCCGGCTGGCGATGGAACTGATCGGCCTGGCCGGCTTTGTCCTTGTCGCGGCCGGTTTCCTGACGATTTCGGAAAGCGACCCGTTTCCGGGCTACAATGCCCTGTTGCCCTGCGTTGGAACGGCGCTGCTCATCTACGCCGGCACCGACCGCGCGGGCGCGGAAGGGCCGGCACCCATTGCCACCCGCGTGCTTCGGTTCGCCCCGCTGGTCTGGGTCGGCCTCATTTCCTATTCGCTCTATCTGGTTCACTGGCCGATCAACTCGTTCGTCCACTATCTCTCCCTGAAGGCCATCGGCGTGCCGACGATCGTCGCGATGACGGTGGCCAGCTTCGCCCTGGCGACGTTCTCCTGGAAATATGTCGAGCAACCCTTTCGCCAGAAACGGGCGTTCACCGCCCCTTTGCCCATCTTCGCCTTTTCGGCGACGGCGATCGCGCTGCTGTGCGTCGTTGGCCTGACTGGTGCGCTGGGCAACGGTTTTCCGCAACGGTTCCCGGATTTTTCGACCGAACGGATTCGCGTCGGCGACTGGCGCAACGGCGTCTGTTTCAATGAAGGCGAGACCCGGATCGAGACCTGGAACCTCGCCGACTGCACCCGCACGCAGGGCTTTGCCACCAATGTGCTGCTGTGGGGCGATTCCTTTGCGGCCCACTATGTTCCGGGGCTCGACGCAAACGCGCAGAAGGTCCAGGCCAACGTCATCCAATACACCTATGCCGGCTGTCCACCGGACCTCAGCTATTTTTCCTATGCCCGGCCGGCCTGCACCCGCTTCAACGAACGGGCCCTGTCGGTCATCCGGGATGCCAATGTCCAGGCGGTGATCCTGAGCGGCCGTTGGAGCGACTACCAGATCAGGGGCTTCGATGGCCTGCAGAAGACAGTCGACCGGCTTCGCGAAATGGGCGTCAAGGTCTATGTCATCGGCCAGTCTCCGGAATTCGTCGCCGACGTCCAGAAAATCGCTTTCTTCGCAACGCGGGAGCATGCCACGAACACGTCCTGGCCGATGGCCATGGATCCCGACATCAACAAGCGAGTGCTGCCATTCGTCAAAGGCGCTGATTTCATCGACCCGCTGGCCTATCTGTGCGACGCGGCCGGCTGTTCCTACGCCGATGCAGGCACCAAGCAATTTCTCTACTTCGACTACGGCCATTTCTCGACCGCCGGAGCGGAGCTCGCCATCTCGAAATACTGGCCGAGCTTTGCCGCGAGCAACGAAGTCGCGAAGGCAAAAGTGCAATCCGCGGGCCATGGACCCGCTGAACCGCCGCAACTTGCGACGGGAGCCGGTTTGCGATTGCCCGGAGGCTAATCCTCATGGTAACGAGGCTGCTGCGCGGGTATGATGTAATGGTAGCCTGTCAGCTTCCCAAGCTGAACGCGCGGGTTCGATTCCCGCTACCCGCTCCAGCATATGCCGCAAGGGTTTGCGCCTGATTTGGAGCAAGCTAAAGTGGGTGGTTTTTAAAGGCAGTTTTACCGCTTTCGTTCCGCTTTTGGTCGAGTCGCTCTCTTGGACGCTACAGCGCGCGTCCGACGACGACCGCACCCAGCTGGTGCTCGACTGGGCCGGCGGCCGGGCGTTTGCCGGCGAAATCATTGATCCTCGACGGCGAGATGATCGCGCCCGAGCCGGACGGCCGGCCGAACTTTCACGCCATGCATTCGCGCATGGCATGGAATGCCGAGCTGCTTGCCTTCGTCGCCTTCGACATCTTGCACAAGGATGGCGAGGATCTGCGCCCGCTGCCGGTGATCGAGCGCAAGGTGATTCTGTGGGACCTGGTAAAGCCCGCCGACGGCGTCATCCAGTACAGCCAGTACCTTGAAGGCGGTGGCGCCGAGTTCTTCGCGGCGGCCGAGCGGATAGGCCTCGAAGGCATTGTGTCGAAGCTCCTACCGCAGCGGCGCCAGGGATGAGGCTTGGGTGAGGGAGTTCGGCCCCAATGTGCTGGTTTTCCGATCAGTGCCGCCCGTCAAATAAAACCGCCGTCGACCGGGCACAGAAAAGCCCGCCAGGGGGCCAGCGGGCTTAAGTGTCATAAGGCTGACGAGGAGTAGGGTTTGAATTCCCGTCGCAGGGCAAATTAGCTGGAACTCACATAAGGGCAATTAGTCCAACGGCGTATCACGCTTACCCTGCCCATTAGCCGCAGCTAAACTTATCTGGACTCACTGCCACTTTGGAAGCATTCTTCCTTTGGGAGTGAGGGGCGTGGGCAAAGTCCAGCGTCATCAAGGTGCCAACCAGGCTGATCGCTGGCGAAAGAACGCCAGGAAGCGGCGGCCAGGCTTCATCCTTCGAAGGTAACGTTCAGTATCAGGAACACTCTATGATGGACGTCAGCACGCTTCTAACAATTTTGCGTAGCCGCAAGGTGAACCTATGGGTAGAAGGGTCCCGGCTTCGATGCAGTGCTCCTGTGGGTGCAATCGACGCGGAATTGAAATCGGCACTTGTCGATCAGAAAGATGAGATAATTGCCCTCCTGCAAGCGGATACGCCGCCAGGTCATTTGACTGAAGCGCCGACAGCTAGATCCGAACAGCCAGCAAGCTCGACACTGCAGACGATTTGTCGCGAAGTTGCTGCACCGGTCCCGGTGGCACCTGAACGAATGACGCAATTTGTGAGCGAATTGCGCAGTTGCAGTTTTGACCTCGCTAGTTGCGCAAAGCGACTGGGGGTTTTTCCTCGCCTAGGGGTTAATTTCTGGGCCTCGATGAGACCCGACTGGGTCCCTCGTGCAAACGATCCCATGGACAATCTTATTTCGCTCTTTATTGATGGCCGTCAGGTCAACACGAACCTCTTTGCCAAACAGCTTACGTCGAGGTTCGTCGATACAGCGCTTGATATGGGCCTCCTGACCGACTGTGCGGGCGGAGTCCTGCAAGCGAACGCGTGTTTATTTCCTTGCTACGGCAGCTACATTGTAACGGACCATCCTGCCAAGAATTCCACAATCAATCAGGTCATGTGGTTGTGGGGAGAGAGCTTTGTTCTCGGCGGCTTGGTCAAAAGAAGTCCACGACGGCGGGCTGTCGATTTGGGGACAGGATCCGGTATTCACGCGATACTGGCCGCAGATCATTGTTCGTCGGTTATCGGCGCGGACGTCAATCCGCGCGCTGTTGAATTTGCAACGTTCAATGCAATGCTTAACGGCAAAAGCAACGCACAGTTTATTTTAAGCGATTTGTTCAACTCAATCGAGGGAACATGCGATCTCCTCTTGGCCAATCCTCCTTACGCTCCTGATAGTGCAGCGCAACCAGGAGACAATTTCTGGAGCGGCGGACTGCAAGGGACCGACCTGCTTCGAAAAATTGTCGAATCGCTGCCTGCCAAGCTCGATCCTGACGGAACAGCCCATCTAATTGCCCTCTATCCGAATCCGCCCGCCACAAAGACTCGAGATCATTTTGATATGTGGCTTGGTGGGAAGATAGGCGACTGGGATGTGCTGGATCACACCTGGCCGGTGCCGCACTACGAAGATTTATTCTCCTTGCAGCCCTACCAGGGCGACAAGAGCGCGTGGCGTTTCGGCGTGGTCAGCCTGCGTCGCTCTGCCTCCGGAAATGGTTGGTGGAAAGAGGGGGCCGGCAGAGGTTTGTTTTTCGGGACGGATGGACGCTGCAACTTGGTTGCCGATCACGACGGCCACTGACCCCTTGCGCTGGGAAGAACCGCGGCATTGTAACCGTCCGACGGTTTTACATTTCGACGGTAACCCATTGATTTCAAACAAGCGCTATTTGCCCGATTTTACACGGAAGTCGTTGGAATCCGGTCGAAAGGGCTAGCTTCCCAAGCTGAACGCGCGGGTTCAATTCCCGCTACCCGCTCCAGCATATGCCGCAAGGGTTTGCGCCTGATTTGGCTCCGGAAACCAGTGGGCGCCGCAGGCAAGTCTAAGCCTGGACTATTCGCATCTGCTTCTTGAGAAGGAACCGGGTGAAGTTCTCGAAGTTGCGCGGCGCCACCTGTTCGGGGAGGTGGGCCAGCACGTCTCCGGATCGGGCGTCGTCCTGGAAACGCTCCACCCACTCTTCGGTATGCGTGTCCCGCTGCAACCGCAAATTCGTCTTGAACTCGCAGTCGGGCATCTCAACCGACAATTGCCGGGCAACCGATGCGACGTAGGGACGAGGATCATCCAGCAGATCTTCGTAGAAGAAATGGTCGTGGGGCAAATCGGCGAGGCGCAAGTAGGCCTCCCAGAAGGCATAGCTCTGCTCGATCAGGAAATAGGCCCGGCAGATACCGGCGAAATCGTATTGCGGAACCATATCCGCGCGGTCCATCGTGCTTCTCCAACCGCCAGACGCCTTTGCCCGGCAGTAGGAAATCGCCTGACGAAGGCGGTCCCGCCGCTCCAGCAGGATCAAACCCATGGTATGGCGCCGGACACATTCGGCAAGGAAGTCGGCTCCATGTTTCGCCTGCGACCAGTGAAGGTGGCGTGGAAACAGTTTTACGGCGAACCTGCCATTCGCGGTCCCGCCGCGATCGATGACGGCAGACAGGAGTTCATCGAAGGATTTCGGCTTGAAACCCAGATTGGCCGTGTCGAGCCATTCGGCTGAGTTGCCTAACAATCCGGTGCTGTTTGCGAGGCTGCCAAGCCATTCTGAGCCGCTACGGGCCTCGGTCAGTATCGCCACACCTTTCATGCGTGCCGGTTGCCCCCTGCCTGTAAGCGTATGACCGGTATTGCGGGATACGGTTCTGCGCCTCGATGGCTCCTCGGCATGGTCACCTCCGTCTAACAACACGTCAATTAGTAGCCTCTAATATGATTCCGTCAATTCGATCTTCGGCTAAACAGTCTTAGGCTAAACAGGCCGGCCAATTCCGTCGCTGGGTGCGACACACAGGTCTGGCCCTTGCATACGTCTCCAATCAAGAAGTCACCCGGCCACCGCAGCGGTGGCCGGCCTTCAACTCGCGGTCCGTTACAGCCAGATGCCGACCCAGACGCGCTCACGCCAGCAGCGGACACGGCGACGGCCATGGCGCCAATAACGACGGCAGACCCTTCTCCAGACGCGACGTCGTCCGCCATGGCGATGGTGGCGGCGATACCATCGGCGATGGGATATCTGCTCCACCTCGACCTGGTCGTCGTCTTCGAAGACAGCCGGATCAGGCTTGTCCAGTTCATCGAGAATACCGTTGCCCTGGGGAATACCGTTGCCTTGGGGAATACCGGCAACCGCGCGGCCGGGTCCGGCTACGCTTGCAAACGCAACTGCCCCCGCAACGCCAAGCATTCCAGTGAGAAATAACCGACGTTCCATCGAAGCCTCCAGAATTGTTGACCGCCGATGCTTCTGCTTCGTTCCCTCGCCCAAAACGGGCTCCAGCGAGCATGCCGACTGGACTGAACGCGCGAGCTCGATTCGCGTTCCATCATCCCACTTCGCGCAGGATAAAATCGTGCAGCATCTTGGCGGCCGGCGACAGCACGCGATTCCTGACCGTGATCAGGCTGTAGGGCCTGACCTCGATGTCGAACTCGGTCTGGACGACGTCGATGGCGCCGGCGAGTCCGTCGGGATTCTGGATGAATTTCGCGACCTGTATCGAGACCGGGGCGATGGCGTCGGACTGCGCGACCATGACCAGCGTCAAGAGCAGCGAGCTGGTGTTGAGGATGCGGTCCGGAAGCGCGATGTTGCGGTTGAGGAAATTGCTCTCCATCGCCTGGCGCAAGGGCGAACCGCCCGATTGGAAGACCCAGTCATAGGCGGCGGTATCTTCCAGCCGCACCACGCTGCCCCTGGTGAGCGGGTGGCCGCGGCGCACGATCAGGCAGGCTTTCTCGACGCCGATGACACGGGATTCGAACAGCCGTGGGTTCAGGTCGTCAGGAATGCGCGCAATGATGAAATCATGGCGCGTGGCAATAAGTTCGCGCGCCAGCACATTCGAGGTCTCGACCTGCATGGTGATCTCGATGTGCGGATAGATGCGGCGAATTTCGCGAATCGCCGGCACCGCCAGTTCGATCGCCGGCGCCGTCACGGCACCCAGGAACACCGAGCCGCCCTTGCCCGCCTTGAGCTCGGAGATCTCGCGATCGACCTCGCGCATCTCCAGCAGGATCGAGCGCGCACGCCTCGCCAGCGCCTTGCCGTAGGGCGTCAGCGTGACGCCACGCGGCAGCCTTTCGCACAGTTTGACCTCCAGCACCGCCTCCATCTCGGCGATCATGCGCGAAGCCGCCGGTTGCGAGATGTTCATGACCTGGGCAGCCGCGCTCACCCGACCGTGATCGTCCAGGGCCACGATCATGCGCATGTGACGCAGGCTGAGACCGCTGCGCAGCAGGGTCTCGCCGTCACCGGGCAGCTCGTTGTAACCCTCTGAAATTCCACCGGGATTGCGCAATGTCGCCATGAATGCCCCTAACTCGCCAATATCGTGTTCCTGGATCCAACATATATCAGTCCCGGTATAGCAACCATCAAAGATCGCATTTGACAGTTATGGCAAAGAGCCACACCCTTCGCGCGTTCCGAGACGTGACAGTCGCCGACGATGAAATCGTATCGATTGAAATCAGCGGTTCGGGACCATGGGAGGATACCGGAGATCGATATGACGGCAGCAGTGCCTTGGCGCTTCTGCACGATTGCGCGGCCCGCGACCCCCGGGGTGCCGCGTCCATCAAACAGGGAGAGTTATGTGAAAATCATCAAGACACTGGCCGCAGTCGCGGCGCTTGGCATCGCTGCCATGACCTATTCGGCTCACGCAGCCGACAAGGGTCTTGTCGGCGTGCTGATGCCGACCAAGACTTCGCAGCGCTGGATCAATGACGGCGACGCCGTCAAGTCCCAGCTCGAGGCTCTTGGCTACACCGTTGACCTGCAGTACGCGCAGGACGACATCCCCAACCAGCTCAGCCAGCTGGAAAACGAAATCACCAAGGGCCCGAAGGCGCTGATCATCGCCTCGATCGACGGCACCACGCTCTCGGATGCGCTGCAGAAGGCCGCTGACGCGGGCGTCGTCGTGGTCGCCTATGACCGCCTGATCAAGAAGACCGCCAATGTCGACTATTACACCACCTTCGACAATTTCGGCGTCGGCGTGATCCAGGCGAATTCGCTGGTCAAGGGCCTCAAGGAACGCTTCCCGAACACCAAGCCGTGGAACGTCGAACTGTTCGGCGGCTCGCCCGACGACAACAACGCCTTCTTCTTCTACAATGGCGCGATCTCCGTCCTGCAGCCGCTGATCGACGACGGCTCGATCAAGATCAAGTCCGGCCAGATGGGCATGGACAAGGTCGGCACGCTGCGTTGGCTCGCCGCCACCGCCCAGGCGCGCATGGACAACCTGCTGTCGGCCAACTATTCGGACGGCAGCCGCGTCGATGGCGTTCTGTCGCCCTATGACGGCCTGTCGCGCGGCATCACCGCCTCGCTGCGCGCCGTTGGTTACGGCACCGACGCACAGCCCTGGCCGATCGTGACCGGCCAGGACGCCGAGACCGCCTCGGTCAAGCTGATCATCACGGGCGAACAGTACTCGACCGTGTTCAAGGACACCCGCGACCTGGCCAAGGCCACTGTCGGTCTGGTCGACAAGGTGCTCTCGGGCGGCAAGCCTGACGGCCTCGACACCAAGACCTACAACAACGACGTCAAGGTCGTTCCCTCGATCCTGTTGACGCCGCACGAAGTCGACAAGTCGAACTACCAGAAGCTGGTCGTCGACTCCGGCTACATCAAGGCCGAAGACCTGAAGTAATTTCGGTTGCAAAGCCAGGGGTCCTGCGCAACGCAGGGCCCCTTTTCGTTCACCAGCGACCCCGGTATTGTTGCGGACCTCGCAGGAGAATTATTGCCCATGACCTCGACGATTTTGGAGATGCGCGACATCACCAAGACGTTCCCCGGCGTGAAGGCGCTGTCGAACGTCAACCTCAGCGTCGAGGAAGGCGAGATCCACGCCGTGGTCGGAGAGAACGGCGCCGGCAAGTCGACGCTGATGAAGGTCCTGTCGGGCGTCTATCCCGCAGGCACGTATGATGGCCAGATCATCTTCCAGGGCCAGGAATGCCAGTTCAAAGGCATCCATGACAGCGAACACAAGGGCATCGTCATCATCCACCAGGAGCTTGCGCTGGTACCGATGCTGTCGATCACTGAAAATATCTTCCTCGGCAACGAACACGCCAAATACGGCGTCATCGACTGGGATGCCAACGAGGCGCGCACCGGCGCGCTGTTGAAGAAGGTGGGCCTCAAGGAGGACCCCAAGACACTGATCACCAATATCGGCGTCGGCAAGCAGCAGCTGGTCGAAATCGCCAAGGCGCTGAGCAAGGACGTCAAGCTTTTGATCCTCGATGAGCCGACCGCGTCGCTCAGCGAGAAAGACAGCCAGGCGCTGCTCGATCTTCTGCTCGAATTCAAGCGGCAAGGCATGACCTCGATCCTGATCTCGCACAAGCTCAACGAGATCAACCGGGTCGCCGACAAGGTAACGGTCATCCGTGACGGACGCACCATCGAGACGCTGGCCAAGAAGGATATCAGCGAAGATCGTATCATCACCTCGATGGTCGGCCGTTCGCTCGATGACCGCTATCCGCCGCGCGAGCCCAAGATCGGCGAGGTCGTGTTCGAGGTGAAGAACTGGTCGGTCTATCACCCGCTCCACGCCGAACGGCAGGTGATCAAGGGCATCGACATCAATGTGCGCAAGGGCGAGGTGGTCGGCATTGCCGGGCTGATGGGCGCCGGGCGCACCGAATTCGCGATGAGCCTTTTCGGCCGCTCCTATGGCCGCCGCATCACCGGCGAGGTGCTGCTCAAGGGCAAGCCGGTCGATGTCTCGTCGGTAAGCAAGGCGGTCCAACACGGCATTGCCTACGTCACCGAGGACCGCAAGACTTACGGTCTCAACCTCATCGACCATATCAAGCACAACATAACGCTTGCCAATCTCGGCGGCGTGTCGCGCCACAGCGTCATCGACGACATGCGCGAACTCGCCGTTGCCAACGACTATCGCAAGAAGACCAATATCCGTGCATCCAGTGTCTATCAGTTGACCGGCAATCTTTCCGGTGGCAACCAGCAGAAGGTGGTGCTGTCGAAATGGCTGTTTGCCGACCCGGACGTGCTGATCCTCGACGAGCCGACACGCGGCATCGATGTCGGCGCCAAGTACGAAATCTACACGATCATCGCGCGGCTTGCCTCGGAAGGTAAGGCGATCGTGGTCATCTCGTCGGAAATGCCGGAATTGCTCGGGATTACCGACCGCATCTACGTCATGAACGAAGGACGCATCGTGGGCGAAATGCCCGCGGCGGACGCGAGCCAGGAAAAAATAATGCGCGCCATCGTCCGGGGAGAAGGAAAAGCAGCATGAGCACCGATAGCGCCCCCGCCCCACAGGGCAACATCGCCGAAGAACAGCGTCCACGCATCGCCGTGTCGGCGCTGGCGACGAATTTGCGCGAATACGGCCTGATTATCGCGCTGATCGTCATCATGCTGTTCTTCCAGTTCACCACCTCGGGAACGCTGTTCAAGCCGGTCAACCTCAGCAACCTGGTGCAGCAGAACTCGTTCATCATCGTGATGGCGCTGGGCATGCTGCTGGTCATCGTCTCCGGCTATATCGACCTCAGCGTCGGATCGGTCGCCGGTTTCATCGGCGCGCTGGCGGCAAACATGATGGTCATCTGGCAGCTCGGACCGCTCAGCAATCCGCTGGTGGTTTCGATCATCTGCCTGATCGTGGGCGGCCTGATCGGCGCCGCGCAAGGCTACTGGATCGCCTACCACAGGATACCGAGCTTCATCGTGACACTAGCGGGCATGCTGATCTTCCGCGGCATCTGCCAGGCGCTGCTCGGCGGCGGCTCTTCGGTCGGCCCGCTTCCGGACGACTTCAAAATGCTCAGCTCCGGCTTTATCCCTGACGTGATCGGCCCGCTGACGCTTGTCCCGCCGGTAGTGAACGCGGCCGGCAAGACCATCCTGGGCAGCGGCGTGACCCTGCACATGACGACGGTCGTGCTCGGCCTGATCGCCGTGCTGGCCTATGCCTATTTCGGGGTAAGGACGCGGCGCAAGCGCGAACGTCATGGCTACGAGGCCGAGCCCTTCCCCCTGTTCATCGTCAAGACGCTGGTCGCCAGCGCGCTGGCGCTGTTCCTGGTCTATGAGTTCGCCAGCTACCGGGGCCTGCCGGTGGTGCTGCTCGTCATGGGCGTGCTGATCACGCTGTTCGTCTTCGTCACCAAGCGCATGACCATTGGCCGCCGTATCTACGCGATGGGCGGCAATCCCAAGGCGGCGCAGCTGTCGGGCATCAACACCGAGCGGCTGACTTTGCTGGTGTTCATCAATATGGGCGTGCTGTCGGCGCTCGGCGGCCTGATTATCGCGGCACGCCTCGGCCAGGCGGTGCCGGCGGCGGGCCTAGGCAGCGAACTCGACGTCATCGCCGCCGTCTTCATCGGCGGCGCCTCGGCGATGGGCGGCGTCGGCCAGGTCATCGGCGCCGTGGTCGGCGGCTTCATCATGGGCGTGATGAACAACGGCATGTCGATCATGGGCGTCAATGTCGACTGGCAGCAGGTGGTCAAAGGCCTGGTGCTGCTCGGCGCCGTGATCTTCGACGTCTACAACAAGAACAAGGCCTGACAGGAGCAATTCCAGGAAAAGTGCGTCGCGGTTTTCCCACAGGAATTGCGTAGGAACAAAACTACCGGGAGCGGGTCGAACCGCTCCAGCAAGGGCAACGAGGAAGGCATACGGGTCACATCGCGGCGCTGCCGGCAACCCGCCGGCATGAAGAAGTTCCCTCCAGGAACCAGGCCCCGCGAGCGCAATCCGAACGGAGAATTTCACCCGTGGCACGGACGACGTTCCGGCCGCGCTTGGGAAGGCTTGCCGCACCGGCAGCCATGCCAAGGCACATGAGAGAGGATTGATCATGCTGATCTCGCAGATTCTCGACGACGCCGAGACCATCCGTGTCGTTGCCCGCAGCGGTGGCAAGACCCGGATCATCAACGGGGCGCGCAGCGTCTATTCGCTGGCGATGGAGGCTGCCCGCACCGGCGTCGGCCTCGTCGCGCTGATCGAGCGCAAGGGACTTGGCGAGACGGTCGATCTCGACGCCGCCTACAAGAAGGGGCGGCTCCTGTCGCCGATCAATCACCCCGATCCGGCGCACCTGCATCTGACCGGCACCGGGCTGACCCATCTCGGTTCGGCCGCGACGCGCGATTCCATGCACAAGAAGCTAAGCACCGACGGCGAGGAGCAGCTCACCGATTCCATGAAGATGTTCCGCATGGGCCTGGAAGGCGGCAAGCCCGCGAAAGGCCAGACCGGCGTGCAGCCGGAATGGTTCTACAAGGGCAACGGCACGATGGCCGTGGCGCCGGGTGCCGCGCTGCTGTCACCGGCTTTCGCCAAGGACGCCGGCGAGGAACCCGAGGTGGCCGGCATCTATGTCATCGGTGACGACGGCGCCCCGTTCCGCGTCGGCTTCACGCTGTCGAACGAGTTTTCCGACCACGTGACCGAGCGCGTCAACTATCTCTTCCTCGCCCATTCCAAGCTGCGCAACGCCTCCTTCGGACCCGAGATCCTGATCGGCGACCTGCCATCGGACATCCGCGGCACGTCGCGTATCGTGCGCGACGGCAAGACGCTGTGGGAAAAGCCGTTCCTGTCGGGCGAAGCGAACATGTCGCACACCATCGGCAATCTCGAACATCACCACTTCAAATACTCGGCCTTCCGCCAGCCCGGCGACGTGCATGTGCACATGTTCGGCACGGCGACGCTGTCCTTCGCCGACGGCATCAAGACCGAAGCCGGCGACGTATTCGAGATCGAGGCCGGGGATTTCGGCCTGCCGCTACGCAACCCGCTCGAGATTGAGCAGCCGGTGAAGGTGGCGGTCAGGGCGTTGTGATGGAGTGATCTCCCCCCTTGTGGGGGAGATGGCCGGCAGGCCAGAGGGGGGCGCTGTCCCGCCAGCGTCTCAATCGAAACAATTCTGTCTTCAGGCTATTCCCGGCATTTTGAAGAAAGGCCGCGATCCTTCGCGCCCCCCTCTGCCCTGCCGGGCATCTCCCCCGCAAGGGCAGGGGAATCGCACATGAGTACAAACGTACTCTTGTGCGANAGCTGATTTAGCTGGACGACGCGTGGTGTGAGGCGCCCCCCTCTGCCCTGCCGGGCATCTCCCCCACGAGGGGGGAGATTGGCAGCCTCAATCCCTCAATAAATATCGAAGTCGAAATATTTGGCCTGGATCTTCTTGTAGGTGCCGTCGGCGACGATGGCGTCGATGGCCGCGTTGAGCTTGTCGCGCAGTGCGGTGTCTTCGAGGCGCACGGCGATGCCGGCTTGCGTCTCCGTACCCTTGACGTCTCCAATCATCTTGCAGCAGCCGTCGCTCGCCTTCTTCATCCAGTCCATCAGCACGAACTTGTCCGAGATCACAGCGTCAAGCCGGCCGTTCTGCAGGTCGGTGATCGCTTCCTCCTGGGTCGGGTAGAGCTTTGCCTCCGCGCCTGCCTTGCCATAGACATCCTGGTCATAGGTGGCCTGCGTGGTCGCAGCCTGGGCGCCGACCGTCTTGCCGGCAAGTGCCGCCGGTTCGGTGGAGGCGATGTCGCTGTCCTTCAAGGCGACCAGGGCGAGCGGCGTCGTATAATATTTGTTGGTGAAGGCGACCTGCTTCTTGCGCTCTTCGGTGATGCTCATCGAGGCGATGATGGCGTCGAACTTCTTGGCCTGCAGGGCGGGGATGATGCCATCCCAGTCCTGGGTGACGATTTCGCACTCGACCTTCATCTGCGCGCACAGCGCATTGGCGATGTCGATATCGAAGCCGACAACCTTGCCGTCAGAGGTGATGGTGTTGAACGGCGGATAGGCGCCCTCGGTGCCGATTTTCAATTTCTCGGCAGCCTGCGCCGACAGAGAGCCGGCCGCCATCGCCAACATGGCAGCGCCTGCCGCCGATAGGATCCATTTTGAAATCTGCATTTTCTTGTTCCCCTTGAACGCCGCATCCCGGCGATCGACAAGCCAGCCAAGCATGATGTGCCAGCGCAGGCAAGTATTTTACCTGGTAGTAATCGGAGCTCAGCCCGCAGGGCGGAAATGCTTGGACAGCTTCAGGCCTTGTGCCTGGTAGTTGGAGCCGAGGTCGGTGCCGTAAAGCGCCTGCGGCCGCTTCAGCATGTGCTCGTAGACCAGCCGGCCGACGATCTGGCCATGGTCGAGGATGAACGGCACTTCGTGGCTGCGCACTTCGAGCACCGCCCGGCTGCCGGTGCCGCCGGACGCCGAATGGCCGAAGCCCGGATCGAAGAAGCCAGCATAGTGAACACGGAATTCACCGACGAGCGGATCGAAGGGCGTCATCTCGGCTGCATAGAGCGGCGGCACATGCACCGCTTCCTGGCTGACGAGGATGTAGAACTCGTCGGGATCGAGCACCAGTTCGCCGGCGCCGCTCTTGTGGATCGGCTCCCAGAAGTCGACGACATCCTGCGCGGCGCGCTTGTCGACGTCGACGAGACCGGTGTGATGCTTGCCTCGATAGCCGACCAGCCCATCAGTGTCGCCATTAAGGTCGATCGACAGTGCGATGCCACCGCCGGAAATATTCGGCGGTTCGGTGGCGACCAGCATCTCGGCACGGTGCAGTTCATGCAATTCGGATTCCGAGAGCAGTGCGTTGCCGGTGCGGAAGCGTATCTGCGACAGGCGCGAACCGGTGCGCGCGACGATCGGGAAGGTGCGCGGGCTGACTTCCAGATAGAGCGGACCGTTGTAGCCGGCGGCGATCTTGTCGAACTCGTGGCCGCGGTCGGTCATGACGCGGGTGAAGATATCGAGCCGGCCGGTCGAGCTCTTCGGGTTGGCCGAGGCCGAAATCTCCGCCGGCAGCGCCAGGCTTTCGAGCAGCGGCACGATGTAGACGCAGCCGGTTTCCAGCACAGCGCCTTCGGCAAGATTGATCTCGTGCAGCTTCAGGCGATCGAGCTTTTCCGAAACCGTGTGGTTGGGGCCCGGCAGGAAGGAAGCCCGCACCCGCCAAGCCGTGTCGCCGAGCCTCAGATCGAGGCTGGCCGGCTGGATCTGGTCGGCATCGAGCGCGCGCGCCGACTTCAGCGCGCCGGACTGGAACAGCGCCGCAATGTCCTGATCGGGAAGAATGCCTGTCTGCCGCAAGGCTGCGCTCCTGGCCGACGATTTTCTTGTCGCACAAACCTCTTAATGAAGCCGGCAATTGACGCAAGCATGGGACGGGTCTAAAGGGTCGTTATCCCGTGGTGATTTGGCCGGTCGGCTTGCAGCCACGTTAAACAAGTCGCTAAAGGACCGTTGGCCGCAAGGCCGTATGGACCGGTTGCGACTTTCGCGGCCGGTTTTTTTGTGTCTGGAACAAAGCAATGAGCAACAAGAAGCGCAATTGGAAGCCACAGACAGCCCTCGTGCACGGCGGAACCCTGCGTTCCCAATTCGGCGAGACGTCGGAAGCAATGTACCTCACCCAGGGCTATGTCTACGAGACGGCGCAGGCGGCGGAGGCCCGTTTCAAGGGCGAGGAGCCAGGCTTCATCTATTCGCGCTACGCCAATCCGACGGTCGACATGTTCGAAAAGCGCATGTGCGCGCTGGAGGGCGCCGAGGATGCGCGCGCCACGGCGTCGGGCATGGCGGCGGTGACGGCAGCGCTCTTGTGCAGCGTCAAGGCCGGCGATCATATCGTGGCGGCACGCGCGCTGTTCGGCTCCTGCCGCTGGGTGGTCGAGACGCTGGCGCCGCGCTACGGCATCGAGGCGACGCTGGTCGATGGCACCGATATCGCCAACTGGGAAAAGGCGGTAAGGCCCAACACCAAGCTGTTCTTCCTGGAAAGCCCGACCAACCCGACGCTGGAAGTGGTCGACATATCAGCCGTCGCGGCACTTGCCAATTCAATCGGTGCGCGGCTCGTCGTCGACAATGTCTTCGCCACGCCGCTGCAGCAGAAGCCGCTGCAGCTCGGCGCCCACATTGTCGTCTATTCGGCCACCAAGCACATCGACGGCCAAGGGCGTTGCCTGGGCGGCGTTATCCTGTCGGACAAGAAGTGGATCGACGAGAACCTGCACGACTATTTCCGCCACACCGGCCCCAGCCTGTCGCCGTTCAATGCCTGGACGCTGCTGAAGGGACTGGAGACGCTGCCGTTGCGCGTGCGCCAGCAGACGGAAAGCGCCGGCAGGATCGCCGATTTCCTGGCCGAGCAGCCGCAGATCGCCCGCGTCATCTATCCCGGCCGTGCCGACCACCCGCAGGCTGATATCGTCAAGAAGCAGATGTCGGGCGGCTCGACGCTGGTCTGCCTCGACGTCAAGGGCGGCAAGCAGGCGGCCTTCGCCTTGCAGAATGCGCTGGACATCGTTCTGATCTCGAACAATCTCGGCGATGCCAAGAGCCTGATCACCCATCCGGCGACGACGACGCATAAGAATTTGAGCGACGAGGCGCGCGCCGAACTCGGCATCGGGCCAGGTACGCTCAGGCTGTCGGTCGGCCTGGAGGATACCGACGACCTTCTGGAAGACATCGCGCAGGCGTTGAGGGCAGCCAAATAGGGAAGACAGTCAGGTAGGTCCGTCGAGCAGGCGCGATCAGGCGCTTGACGGCGTCTCCTCCAGTTCGGCCGCCTTGGTGCGGATGGTCATCGCGTTGCCGCGCCAGTCGACGGCGCCGCCGAGCCAGCCGCGCGTCCACATCGCCGGCAGGATCAGGTCGCGCACCATGATCGCCGCGACCATGCGCGGCGACAGGTACCAGCCCTTGGACCAGGCCAGGGCGCACTCCGGAAGATAGAAGGCCGCCAACACGGCAAGCGCGGTCGCCCAGAGGCTGAAGCCGGCGCCTGCCGCCGCAACCAGCGCAAGCACCAGCGGCACCACAGCGCCAGTCAGGATTTCGGGCGTGAAGAACAGCGGAAAGGTGACGCGGCGCAGGCGCGCCCAGCGGGCCTGGCGCGACCAGATTTCGCCAAGCCTGCGCCGGCCGAGCGGCTGCTCGAAGGGCGAAGCGACGAGATTGACGCGCAGGCCGAGGCCGTTCACCAGCTTGGTCGCGGCGGCGTCCTCGGCGATCTCGGCCGCCAGCGCGCGAATGCCGCCGCTGGCATCCAGCATCGGCTTGTTCCACAGCATGCTCTTGCCCTGGGCGAAGCCAAGGCCGAGCGCCTCGCCGGCATATTGCCAGCGGGCCTGCAGCGTGTTGAGAAAGGCGCATTCGACCTCGGCCCAAAAACCGTCGGGACGCGAGCCGATCGGCGTCGAGCAGACAAGGCCGGTATCGGCCCGCCACGCCGCCATCAAATGCTCGATGTAATCCCTGGGCATCAGCACGTTGGAGTCTGCAAGAACGACCCAGTTGTGGCGCGCCGCTTCCCAGCCCTTGACGCAGTTATTGAGTTTGGGATTGGCGCTGACGCGGTCGTCCCCGATCAACAGCCGGGCCGGCACTTTGGGAAACCGGGCAATTGCCCTGTTTATCAGTTTGACGACCGGATCGTCGGCATGGGCGACGCAGAAGATCAGCTCGTAGCGCGGCCAGTCGAGCGAGAAGGCGCGCTCCAGTGTCTCGTGCGTGAACGGCTCGACACCACGCGATGGTATGACAATCGACACCGGCTGCGATTTGCCGCCGGGCGGGGCGACCGTGGTTCGCCGCTTCAGCTGCGAAGCGGCAAGCGAAATGCTGGCGGCATTTGAGAGGATGAGAGCAGTCGAAAGCGAGGCGGCTATGAGAGTGAGTTCCATCGAGATATGGTCACTCCAGAAAAGACGGCCGGCTTTATGGCCGTTTTCAACAGTTCGACAGAGCGTCGAGTCGCCCGCTTGGCGCACACCACCATTGTCCTGTGTCACTTAAATGACATTCTTTGCCGGCACCTGCCTTTCAAGGCCGGGCGCGACAAGACGCGCATGTTGACCTGCCCGCCGGGAGCGCCGAAATTACCGGATCAGTTTGGAGCCGTTTATGTATCGCGCCGTCACGCGCAACATCGAAGTGCAGGTCAGGCCGTTCTACCTCGAGGACCGCTCGGACCCCTCGGAGAACCGCTATGTCTGGGGCTATCAGATAACGATCGACAACCAGTCGGACGAGTTCGTGCAGCTTCTGGCGCGTTATTGGCATATCACCGACGGCACCGGCCGGGTCGAGGAAGTGAGTGGGCCGGGCGTCGTCGGCGACCAGCCTGAACTCAATCCCGGCGACAGCTATCAGTATACGTCCGGCTGCCCGCTCTCGACCCCGTCAGGGATCATGGTCGGCCGCTACACGATGCGCAACAAGCGCGGCGAGACCTTCGACATCGCCATTCCGGCATTTTCCCTCGACCTGCCAGGGACGCGGCGGACGGTGAATTAGCGGCTTTCTCCCCGTTCCACGGAGAGAAAGCCGGTTCCTTCATTGCGCCGCGAATTCCGCCGGGTCGAAGTCATATTGCTTCGAGCAGAACTCGCAGGCGACGTGGATGCCGCCATCCTCGGTGCTGTCCTTGATCTCCTGCGCGGAAAAGCCCTCGAGGATGCCGCGGATCTTGTCGCGCGAGCATGAGCACTGGTCGGCGACGGGAACGCCGCCGAAGACGCGCACGCCATGCTCGTGGAACAGGCGATAGAGCAGCCGTTCGGCGCCGATCGTCGGATCGATGAGTTCGGTCGGCTCGATGGTGCCGAGCAGCGCCAGCAATTCCTGCCAGGAATTATCGGCCGGATCGTGAACTTCCTCGCGCGGATCGCCATCGCCACCGTGCAGGTCCGGAACGCGCATGCGCTCGGGCGATTGCGGCAGGAATTGCGCCAGGATGCCGCCGGCACGCCACTGCTCGCGCGCCCCGCCAGGGCCGGGCGTCAACAGCTTGGCCACCGATAGCCTGATATCGGTCGGGATCTGTTCCGACTGGCGGAAATAGGTGCGCGCGGCGTCTTCCAGCGTTTCGCCGTCAAGCTGAACGATGCCCTGATAGCGCTGCGTGTGGGCGCCCTGGTCGATGGTCAGCGCCAGAACGCCGCTGCCGAGCAGCGTCTGCTGCGATGTCTCGCCGACCGCGACCAAAGCCTCGAGCCGATCGGCGTCGAAGCGCGCATAGGCACGCAGCGCCGAGGGCGTGGAGAAGTCCGCCACCAGCATGTCGACCGGCCCGTCGGTGCGGGTCTGCAGGATGAACTTGCCCTCGAACTTGAGCGAAGTGCCGAGCAGCACCGTCAGCACACAGGCTTCCGCGAGCAGGCGGGCGACCGGCTCGGGATAATCGTGGCGGCTCAGGATGGCGTCGAGCATCGGCCCGAGCTGGACCGTGCGGCCACGCACGTCGAGAGGGCCGACCTCGAAGGGCACGACGTGATCGTCGCCGGCGTAGCCGAACTCGCCGAGTTTGGGGTGGTGTTCAGTCACTTGATACGTTTCCAACATGACAAAGCTCCGGGGCGCGGCCATGCCGTCCTCTCGGGAGCATGCGTCCAAACGCGCTTGATTTGCGTGATGCGGCGCAGATAGGCATCGCGGCCCCGCAGATCAAGCGCCCAGACACTTCAGGCACCCGGACACGTCAAGCGCCCAAACACCAGGCAAGCACGGCCTTCTGGGCGTGGAGCCTGTTCTCGGCCTCGTCGAAGACCACCGAATGCGGGCCGTCGATGACTTCGTCGGTCACTTCCTCGCCGCGATGAGCAGGCAGGCAGTGCATGAACAATGCGTCGGGCTTCGCCCTCGCCATCAGCTTGGCATTGACCTGATAGGGCGAGAACACGTTGTGGCCACGGGCGCGATGCTCCTGCCCCATCGACACCCAGCAATCGGTGACGATGCAGTCGGCCTGGTCGACGGCCTCCTCAGGCGAGCGCGTGAAGTGCAGCTTGCCGCCATTCGCCTGCGACCAGTCGATATGCTTCTGCGCCGGCTCGCTGCCTTCGGGCACGGCGACATTGAGGTTGAAGCGGAAACGCGCCGACGCCTCGAGCAGCGAATGCAGCACATTGTTGCCGTCGCCGGTCCAGGCAATGGTCTTGCCGGCAACCGGACCGCGATGCTCCTCGAAGGTCATGATGTCGGCCATCAGCTGGCATGGATGGGTATCGTCGGTCAGCCCGTTGATCACCGGAATGGTGGCGTTCTCGGTCAGCTCCAGCAACCGTTCGTGCGAGGTGGTGCGGATCATGATGGCGTCGACATAGCGCGACAGCACCTTGGCGGTGTCGGCGATGGTCTCGGAACGGCCGAGCTGCATCTCGGTGCCGGTCAGCATGATGGTCTCGCCGCCAAGCTGGCGCATGCCGACGTCGAAGGACACCCGCGTGCGCGTCGACGGCTTGTCGAAGATCATGGCCAGCACCTTGCCTTCGAGCGGCTTCGAGCGCTCGCCGGCCTTGAGGCGCTCCTTGCGCGCCACTGCATCGGTCAGCATGAAGCGCAAATCGCCTTCGGAAACGGCGGAAAGATCGGTGAAGTGGCGAAGTGACATCGGCAACGGTTCCGGGATTTACTTCGCGGCGGCGGAGGCGATCGCCTCCACCAGGCCCTTGGCGCCGGCGCGGATGCGATCGAGCGCGTCGTGGATCTCGGCATCGGTGACGGTGAGCGGCGGCAGCAGGCGAATGACGTTGTCGCCGGCCGGAACCGCCAGCAGGTGCTGGTCGCGCAATGCCATGTTCACCTTGGCATTGGGCATGGCGCATTTGAGGCCGAGCATCAGCCCGGCGCCCCTGATGTCCTCGATGACCTCGGGAAATTCGTCGGCAACGGCGGCAAGTCCCTGCTTTATCAGCAGCGCCTTGCGCTGGACGTCCTCGAGGAAGCCCTCTTCGAGCACCACGTCGAGTACGGCGTTGCCGACCGCCATGGCCAGCGGGTTGCCGCCGAAGGTGGTGCCATGCACGCCGGCGGTCATACCGACGGCCGCTTCGTCGGTGGCAAGGCAGGCGCCCATCGGGAAGCCGCCGCCAATGCCCTTGGCAATGGCCATGATGTCGGGCGTGACGCCTGACCATTCATGCGCGAACAGCTTGCCGGTGCGGCCGATGCCACACTGGACCTCGTCATAGATCAGCAGCAGGTCGTGCTGGTCGCAAAGCTGGCGCAGCCGCTTCAGCGATTGCGCAGGCACCGGGCGGATGCCGCCCTCGCCCTGCACCGGCTCGATCAGGATCGCGGCGGTCTCCGGGGTGATCGCCTTTTCGGCGGCATCGATGTCGTCGAAGCCGACCTGGTCGAAGCCTTCGACCTTGGGTCCGAACCCCTCGAGGTATTTGTACTGGCCACCGGCCGCGATGGTGGCCAGCGTGCGGCCGTGGAAAGCACCCTCGAAGGTGATGGTGCGGAAGCGCTCGGGATGGCCCTTGACGAAGTGGTAGCGCCGCGCCGTCTTGATCGCGCATTCCAACGCCTCGGCGCCGGAGTTGGTGAAGAACACCTTGTCGGCGAAGGTGGCATCGGCCAGCCGCTCGCCAAGCCGGTTCTGCCCGGGAATCTCGTAGAGGTTGGAAACGTGCCAGAGCTTGGCTGCCTGCTCGGTGAGGGCCGCGACCAGGTGCGGATGGCCGTGGCCAAGCGAATTGACCGCGATGCCGCCGGCGAAATCGAGATATCGCTCGCCCTTGTCGGTAACCAGCCAGGAGCCTTCCCCATGGTCGAAAGCCAGGGGTGCGCGAGAAAAGGTCTCGAAAAGCGCCGAACCGCTCATTATATGCTTCTCCGGTGCCGGAAAATCAAAAAAGCCGCCAAAGCGGCGGCCTTTGCGGCTTATCGTGTTTTTCGGCCATGAAGTCAACGAAAACGTCGCGTAGTGGCACGCGGCAAGCCCCCTGACAGGACGCCGGCTCATAAGAGAGCGGCAAGTTGGGGAAAACCGAAAAAACCGATTCGTGTTGCACTTGGGACTCTTGTCACCGAGTCAGCGCATAGAGTAGTTGTAGTCGAGAAATAACTAGATTTCGTGCGGCGGACCTAATCACCAGATATATGTGGTGTCTGCCCCAGCAGTGGTGCTGGGTCGGGAGTGGATTCTGATTGCCGCACGCTTAGCAGGAGCGCGGTCTCATGAACTGGACTGACGAGCGGGTCGAACTTCTCAGAAAACTGTGGTCGGAGGGTCTGAGCGCAAGCCAGATTGCTGCGCAGCTCGGAGGGGTCAGCCGCAACGCGGTCATCGGCAAGGTGCACCGGCTGAAACTGTCGGGCCGCGGGCGCGCAACGGCGGCGCCGGCACGCCAGAAGAAGACGGCGCAGGGATCGACCGTTCAGAAATCGGTGGCGCGGGCGGCAAGCGCGTCACGCCACGTCACGACATCAATCGGCGCGACGGCCTTGCAGACCCAGTTCGACGCCGAACCGGTGGCGCGGCACTATATCCGGCCAGTCGAGAACGTCGTGGTACCGATCTCACGGCATCTGCAGCTTGTCGAACTGACCGAGCGAACCTGCAAATGGCCGAACGGCGATCCGCTTTCGGAAGACTTCAATTTCTGCGGCAACGAAGCCGCCGAAACCGGCCCTTACTGCAAATACCACGCCCGCGTCGCGTTCCAGCCGGCGGCGGAGCGGAGGCGGAACAGGTAAGTAAGGGAATAGGGGAGTAAGGCAGTAGGGCAGTATGTTTTGAGCTGCGCTTGTGAGCGCCTTAACCTACTGCCCTACTGCCCTACTGCCCTACTGCCCTACTGCCCTACTGCCCTACTGCCCTACTTTCACAGCCACCCGTTCTTGCGAAACCGCCAGTACAGGACCGCGCAGATCAGCGCGATGGTGGCCAGTACCATCGGGTAGCCATATTCCATCCTCAGTTCCGGCATGTCGGTGAAATTCATGCCGTAGATGCCGGCGAAGGCGGTCGGCACGGCCAATATGGCCGCCCATGAGGCGAGTTTCTTCGAGATCGCCGTTTCCTGGCTCTGACCGACCAGCAGGCTCGCCTCGAAGGCGAAAGCCAGCACCTCGCGCAGGCTGTCGATCTTTTCCTGGACGGTCCGGATGTGGTCGGTCACGTCGCGGAACAGCGGGTGCATGGCGGAATGGATCTGCGGCAGGTCGGCGCTGGTCAGCCGGCGGCAGACTTCCACCAGCGGCAGCGCTGCATTGCGCAGGCGCAAGAGGTCGCGGCGCAGCATATAGAGCCGCTCGATGTCGGGGCCGGTCATCGGCTTCAAAAGGACCTTGTCCTCGATCGCCTCGACCTCGTCCTCGATCTGCTCGAGCACCGGCATGTAGTTGTCGACGATGAAGTCGAGAATGGCATAGAGGACGAAATCCTCGCCCTTGGCCAGCGAATGCGGGCAGCTTTCCCAGTGCTGGCGCACGGCGGCATAGGATGTCGAAGGCCCGTGCCTGACGCTGACGATGTAGCCGCTGCCGACGAACAGATGCGTCTCGCCGAAGGTGACACGTCCTTCGATCAGCTGCGCGGTACGGGCGACGATGAACAGCGCATCGCCATATTGTTCGATCTTGGGCCGTTGATGCGGATGTTCGGCATCCTCGATCGCCAGTTCGTGCAGATGAAATTGCGCCTGGACACGCGACAGAAGCTCCCGGTCGGGTTCAAGCAGCCCGATCCAGACGACGTGTCCCGACTTCTTGGCCCACTCGCCGGCTTCCTCGATCGGGATGTCGGCAATGCGACGCCCGGCGGTATAGACGCCGGAGGCGATGATGCCTGACTGCGGCGGCGCGGGCTTGAACTCCCGGACATATTCCATCGCTGCCTCCCGAAAGCATTGCCCTCACTGGGGAACCAACCCGTCTGGCATCGGGATAGTTTAGCGCAATATGATCAAGCGTTCGAGAAAAAGTGCACTCACTTCGCCGACGGTGGCGGTGAAAGGCCTATCTTGTCCGTCTTGTCGCCCTTCGGCCGGTCCGCGGGCATCTGGTCGCCGGTGACGATGTAGTAGATGGTCTCGGCGATGTTGGTGGCATGGTCGCCGATGCGCTCGATGTTCTTGGCGCAGAACAGGAGATGCGTGCAGGGCGTGATGTTGCGCGGATCTTCCATCATGTAGGTCAGCAATTCGCGAAACAGCGACGTGTACATGGCATCGATCTGGTCGTCGCGGTCGCGCACGAAACCGATCTTCTCGACCGAGCGCGACGCGTAGACGTCGAGAACTTCCTTGAGCTGGGTCAGCGCCAAATTGGCCAGGGCCTCCAGGCCACGGAACAGGCTGGTCGGCTGGCGCCCGTCGGTGACGGCGACCACGCGCTTGGCGACGTTCTTGCCGAGGTCGCCGACCCGTTCGAGGTCGGCGGAAATGCGGATGGCGCCGACAATCTCGCGCAGGTCCGTCGCCATCGGCTGGCGTCTGGCGATGATGATGATCGCCTTGTCGTCGATCTCGCGCTGTCCCTCGTCCAGCACCGCGTCGTCACGGATGACCTTCTGGGCCAGTCCCGGATCGGCGTTGACCAGGGCGGCGACCGCCTGCTCGACCATGCGTTCGGCATGGCCGCCCATCGCCGCGATGCGCTTCGACAGATATTTCAGTTCCTCGTCGTAGGCGCTCACTATGTGCACGGACTGCATGGACGAATGCCTTCCCACGGATGTCTTGAGTCGTTTCCTTCGAATCCCCGCTGATACGCTAACCGGATGACAGAAAAAAGAAACGGCCTCTGGGAAAACTAGGGCAGTATCAGTGCGCCGGCAAATGAACAGAGAAGGCGGCGCCCTTGCCGACCTCCGACCTGATCGTCAGCCTGGCGTTGTGACGCGTCAGGATATGCTTGACGATCGACAGGCCGAGGCCGGTGCCTTTCTGGGTCCGGCTGGTCTCGACATCGATACGGTAGAAGCGCTCGGTGATGCGCGGAATGTGCTCCTCGGGAATGCCGGGGCCGAAATCCCTGATCGTCACGTCGACACCGGGTTCGGAACCATCGTCACCGGGCGCGATCGACACGATGACGCGGCCGCCCGACTGGCCGTATTTGCAGGCGTTCTCCAGAAGGTTCTCGAAAACCTGGAACAGCTCGTCGCGGTCGCCCGGCACATCGAGCGGCCCGTCGGCGAAATCGCGCTCGATGACGACGCTATTTTCACGGGCCAGCGGGGCCAGGGAATCGATGACGCTGTCGACGGTCTGGCGCAAATCGACCTCAGTTCCCGGCTTGAGATAAGGCTTCATCTCCAGTCGCGACAGCGACAGGAGATCATCGATCAGACGCGCCATGCGGCCGGTCTGGTTCTGCATGATCTGCAGAAATTGCTCGCGCGCCGCCGGATCGTTGCGGGCCGGTCCGCGCAGCGTTTCGATGAAGCCGGAGATAGAGGCCAGCGGAGTGCGCAATTCGTGGCTGGCATTGGCGATGAAGTCGGCGCGCATGCGGTCGATGCGCCGCGCTTCGCTCTGGTCCTTGAACACCAGCACGTAAAGATCGGTGCCGTGTCCGACCGATGACGCGCTGACCCGGTAGGCGCGCTCGACCGGCAGCTTCTCGGTATAGTCGACGACATCCGACGCGACGTTGCCGGACAGCACACCGTCCAGCAGGGCCTGCATTTCCGGCGCCCGGAATTTCAGCGACAGCGATATGCCCGGCGCAATCCCGGCAAAGGCGGCGAAGGCAGCGGCGTTGGCATGGACGATGGTGGCTGCATGGTCGAAGATGATGAGCGGGTCGGCGACGGCCGCCGCCAGATACTCGCCTGAGAGCCGCTGCAGGCCGATCGCTTCGATCGACGCCGCACCCTCAACCGATTGGAGGGCACCGGCCGTCGGCAACATCGCGGCCGCGAGCAGCAGGAGCAGCGCCGGCACCAGCACGTAAGCGGAAATACCCGCGAAGGCGAAGGCGATCAGAACCGCCGCGACACCGGCCGCAAGCAGCCAGCGGCTGTTCCACAGCCTGACGGCCAAGGTCCGTGCCATTCCTTTCTGCTCTGCGTCCAGGTCTGTCATCCGCCCGTGTGCCCGCGCCTATGCCGTCCCCACCGGTCGTGCGGCGACGGAAACTTCCGCTGGACCGCTCCGGAGGCTCCCAATAGCATGAGTCCGGATGCTTAAAAGGGTTCGTCTCGATGAAAAAAGCCAAGGAAGACTCCGCCGCGCCGACTTCGGGTCCGCTGAAAATCAGGATCGGCGGCAAGGAGCGGGAGTTCGATATCGAGAATCCCGAGCTTCCAGATTGGGTCGAGGACAACAAGCTGACCGCAGGCGGCTATCCCTACGACAAGAAAATGAAAAGCGACGAGTATGACGAGACGCTCGAGAAATTGCAGATCGAGCTGGTCAAGGCGCAGGCGTGGTTGCAGGCGAGGGGCAAGCGGGTGATGGCGCTGTTCGAGGGACGCGACGCCGCCGGCAAGGGCGGCACGATCTTCGTGGTGCGCCAGTACCTCAACCCACGCACGGCGCGCAACGTGGCGCTGACCAAGCCCACGCCCACCGAACTCGGACAATGGTACTACCAGCGTTATGTCGACCATTTCCCGACGGCGGGCGAATTCGTCACCTTCGACCGTTCCTGGTACAATCGCGCTGGCGTCGAGCCGGTGATGGGGTTTTGCACGCCGCAACAGCACGAGAAGTTTCTCGACGACACGCCGCATTTCGAGCGGATGATCGTCAATGACGACATCCACTTCTTCAAATTCTGGCTGAATATCGGCCGGGAAACGCAGCTCGAGCGCTTTCACGATCGCCGGTACAGCCCGCTGAAGAGCTGGAAGTTCTCGCCGATCGACATTTCCGGCATTACCAAATGGGACGATTACACCAAGGCGCGCGACACCATGTTCGAGCGCACCCACAAGGAATTCGCACCGTGGATCATCGTGCGGGCCAATGACAAGCGCCGTGCGCGGCTGGCGGTGATGCGGCGCATCCTGTTGTCGCTGCCCTATGAGGGGCGCGATCTCGATGTCGTCGGCAAGGAAGACAAGAAGATTATCGGCGAAGGGCCGTCATTCCTTGGCAAGGAAGGCTGATACCTGCCGTGCCGCGTGACGTCCACGCGGCACGGCATTGTTGGCGATCCTCAGGCCGTGCCGCGTGACGTCCGCGCGGCACGGCATTCTTGGCGATCCTCAGGCCGCCAGCCTGGCGATGCGCTGCAATCGCCGCAGCGTGGTGTCGTCCTGAAGCGCCTGCTGAAACAGCGATATCTCCTGGTCGATGCGGTCGCACAGCGCACCAGTGTTGCCCTTGAGCAGGCCACGCGTCTGCAGCAAGGCGGCGACCGGCTTCTTGGCGAGCTGCCTTGCCCGGCCAAGCGTCGCTTCCTCGACACCGTCGTGCACGATCTCGGCGACGAGGCCGAGCGCCCTGGCGTCCTCGGCATGGAGCGTGTCGCCGAGGCAGAAGAAGCGGAAGGCGCCGGCATAGCCGAGCTTCTGCGGCGCCAGGATGCTGGTCGCGGCGTCCGGCACAAGGCCGAAATCGACGAACGGCACCCGGAACGTGCTCTTGCCGGAAGCAATCACCATGTCGCAATGGAACAGGATGGTGCAGCCGACGCCGACGGCATCGCCGTCGACGCAGGCCAGGATCGGTTTGGGAAACGTTGCCAGCGTGCGGAACATGTCGGTGACGGCGGCGATCAGTTTCTGATGCTTGCTGGCATCGAGGAACTCGGAAAAATCGCCGCCGAGGCAGAAGCAGCCGGCCAGGCCACGCAGCACGACGACACGTACTTCGTCATTCTCGGCGGCTTCGTGGAACGTCCTGGCAAGGCTTTCATAGGCTCGTCTGTCGAGCACCGGCCGGCCATCATTCGACGACACGGTGACGACCAGCGTATGGTTGCGCAGTCCAGGTTGCGGGTGCATGGCGATTTCCGATCTCATGACGCCCGCCTTTGACCGAACATGTCGGGATATCCCCGGGCCAGGACCGGGGCATGGTGATTGCGGCGCGAACGCACCACGTCCAGCGTGTGCTCGTTGAAGGAGAGCAGCGTCGCCACGACCTGCTGGTTGCCGTAGGTGCGCTGATAACCCAGCGGCGTCGCCAGGAAATGCAGCTGCAACGCGCGCAGCACCCACATCGGCTCGAACTCGATGATCACCTTGTCGACGCCGCGCTTCAGCCCCCACTCGACGAAGCCGGCTATCAGTTCGGTGCCGACGGTCGAGACGCCACGACGGCCATCGCGAAATCCGGGAGCCACCGCATAGCGGGTCAATTCCCAGATATTTGGACCCGATGGCGGCGTGCCTTCGGAAAGGTCGGTCAAAACCTCGGTCAACAGATGCGGCCGCGTGGTCGGGAGCATCCTCTGATAGCCAGCGACTTCGTTGCCTCGGATGACGATCTGATGCACCGCCTCGTCATGATCGAACTGGTCGACCTCGAATCCGTCCGGGCGGCGCAGATCCTCCCACCCCATCTCCTCGACGAAAATCTGATAGCGTAGCCGATGGACCGCCTCCCAAAGGTCGGGGCGTTGCATCAATTCCTGGGTTGTAAGACAAAAAAGCATACTGCCGTCTCCTGTGTTCAAAGGATGATACGGCCGTGCTTTGATGAGAAAATTGCGTGATCACGTAGGCGGGAGTTCGATCACGTAGGCGGGAGTTCTAGGTCGGCACGGCCGACCTAACTAATGTAGCCGCGTCTTATCGCTTCGGCGACAGCCTGAACTCTATTGACGGCACCGAGTTTGCTTTTGGCGTTAAGAAGATGTTTCTCCGACGTGTGTTCGGAGATGCCGAGGATTTGCGAAATCTCCCATTCGGACTTGCCGACGGCGGCCCATTGCAGGCATTCGCGTTCACGTGGCGTCAACTCGACATGGTCGATGGTGTTGCCGGACATGGTGTGGAGCTGCATGGCGCGGCCAACCGCATAGGTCGAGACCAGCGACACCAGACCGAACTCGGCCGCCGACAGCTCCACGGCCTCGCCGCCCAGCGACACCATGACGATCTGGCCGTCGAGCGTGATCAGCGGGAAGGCCAGCCCGTCGCGCAGCTTGAACGCGCCGGCATCGCCCATCACTTCGCCGCTGCTCTTGTCGATGCGAATGTCCTGGGCAGCTTCGCGCCACTGGAAAGGTGCCTGCAACTGCTTCATATGGCTGACCACGGGATCGTGATCGACATAGTTGCGCGCTACGTAGCGCTCCAGCCATTCGACAGGCCAGTCGCAAAGCAGCACGTGCTGCTTTTGCTGCCCGGCCGGCGTGCCTGGCTGCGGAACGGTTCCTGCCATCAGCGCGGTCAAACCGAAATCCGATGTTATACCCAACAGTTTCTCACAGACCGCCGCCGCCGTTCCTGCGTGCTGCAGTTGGTCTATGTATTCCAGCGTACGATCAAATTGACCCATCGCAACATCAACCCCATGTTGCCTCATGCATTGAGACCGATGGTCCATGCATTGTCTGCACTTTGCCACCGACCGCCGATTGCAACGCGCCCGTTTCCGGTTGTGGTTCTCGACCCTGGTCCCCCAACCAGGGCAGCCACCGCTGTTTGCAAACACGCTAAAGCATATCCTGAAATCGGCGCGTTGAAATCAAAAACCATTGTGCCTGTACCATTTTCGTACCAAAACCGCTGCGAACACGAGTGCGGCGGAGTTCTATCGTGGCGTTCCAATGGCGGTTCCTGGTCCTGGCCTCGATGATGATTGCGGTGCTGCCATTGGCTGGCGCGCGCGCGGCGGAACCGCAGGTGCCGGTGCTGTGGGACGCCAAGGAGCGGCTGCCCAAGCCGGACCTTTCCGCGCTGCCGCGGCTGCGATTCCTGACGACCACGGATTTTCCACCCTTCAACTTTCTCGACAGCTCGGGAAAATTGTCCGGTTTCCACATCGACCTGGCGCGCGCCATCTGCGCGGAACTCGGCATCGTCGACAAATGCCAGATCCAGGCCTTGCCGTGGACTGAGCTCGAAGGGGCGCTCGAGAAGGGCGAGGGCGAAGCGATCATCGCCGGCATCGCCGCGACGCCGCAGTCGCGCCAGACATACGCCTTCTCGCGCTCCTACCTGCAGTTCCCGGCACGTTTCATCATGCCGAAGGGCAAGGCATTGCTGGAACCGATCTTCGACAAACTGCGCGGCAAGCGCGTGGGCGTGATATCAGGCTCGGCACATGAGCGCATGCTGCGCGACTATTTCAGCACGGTCCAGGTCGTCACCTTCGACGGACCCGAAGCCCTCTACAGCGATCTCAAGGCGGGCAAGATCGACGCGGCCTTCGGCGACGGCATGCGCTTCGCCTTCTGGCTGGGCGGCTCGGACGCGGCAGGCTGCTGCCGCTTTGCCGGCGGCCCCTATCTGGCTCCCGAATATCTGGGCACGGGCATGGCCATCGCCACGCGGGCGGACGATCCGGCGCTGGCGGCGGCGCTGGATTACGCGCTGCAGGAAATTTCGGTGAAGGGCACCTTTGCCGAATTCTACCTGCGCTATTTCCCGGTCAGCTTTTTCTGATCCGGTTCCGGTCAGTTTTTTCTGATCCGAACGGACTGCCGTCAGGTCAGTGTGCGCAGCCGCGCCTTGGCGGCGCGGCCGATGGCGGCGACGGTCAGTGTGTCGAGATCGAGCTCACGCCGGATCAGTTGCAGCACCCGCACTTCTTCCAAGCGCATTTCGAGATCGACGGCGGCCACTTCGAAGGCGGCGGCGTAGGCGGTGTCGCGCAGGCGCTCCGGCAGGGCCTCGCCGACCTGGGCCAGCACACCCTCGAGACCGTCCTTTTCATGCAGCAGTTTCTGGCAAGCCTGGGCGACGGGAACCAGCCCGTCCTGCTTGAAATCCTCGAACACCGGCCATGAGCGAACAACATCGCCGATCCTGGCCAGTTCGACATCGGTCATATCACGGTCGGAGGCCGAGGTGATGACCATCAGGTAGATCAGGGCTTCATGCGGGGACGGCGATGGCATTGTTTGCTCCTTGAACGGGCTTCGAAGGTAGGAACGTGCCCCAACGGCCGCAAGGAAAAAGCGCCGCGCGCGTTGACGCTCCGGCCACGCGCGCCTAGAGACCGGTTGAAAATCGACACTTGCGGCCATATCGCGAATTTGGCCCGCGAATAATTGGAAAACAGGACCATGGCGGGATCAAACATCATCGATCTCAATCCCGAACTGCTGGCGGCGGCGGCCGAGAGCAAGGCATGGCCGTTCGAGGAAGCCAAAAAGATCATCGAACGCTACAAGGGCGCCGACTTTCCCGAAACCATCCTGTTCGAGACCGGCTACGGACCGTCCGGCCTGCCGCATATCGGCACGTTCGGCGAAGTGGCGCGTACCTCAATGGTGCGGCATGCGTTTCGTGTGCTGACGCAGGACAAGGTCGCGACCAAGCTGCTCTGTTTTTCCGATGACATGGACGGCATGCGCAAGATACCCGACAGCGTACCGGATCGGGCGGCGCTGGAACCGCATCTGCACAAGCCGCTGTCTTCGGTTCCCAATCCGTTCGGCGGCGACTATGCGAGCTTTGCCGACCACAACAATGCGATGCTGTGCCGCTTCCTGGACACGTTCGGCTTCGACTACGAATTCGCCAGTGCGACGCAGTACTACAAATCGGGCCGTTTCGACGCGATGCTCAAGCGCGCCGCCGAGCGCTACGACCAGATCATGGCGGTGATGCTGCCGACGCTCGGGCCGGAGCGGCAGGCGACCTACAGCCCATTCCTGCCGATTTCCCCGAAGAGCGGGCGGGTGCTTTACGTGCCCATGAAGCATGTCGACGCCAAGGCCGGCACCATCACCTTCGACGACGAGGGCACGGAGACCACGCTTTCGATCACCGGCGGCCGGGTGAAGCTGCAGTGGAAGCCGGACTTCGGCATGCGCTGGGCAGCGCTTGGCGTCGATTTCGAAATGTTCGGCAAGGACCACCAGACCAATGCGGTGGTCTACGACCGCATTTGCAACATTCTGGGCGGGCGTGCGCCGGAGCATTTCGTCTACGAGCTGTTCCTGGACGAGAACGGCCAGAAGATCTCGAAGTCGAAGGGCAACGGGCTGACCATCGACCAATGGCTGACCTATGCGCCGACCGAGAGCCTGGGGCTCTACATGTACCAGCGGCCGCGGCAGGCGAAGAAGCTCTATTTCGACGTCATCCCGAGGGCGGTGGACGAGTATTACACCTTCCTTGGCGCCTACCCGCGCCAGGACTGGAAGGAACGGCTGGGCAACCCTGTCTGGCACATGCATGACGGCAACCCGCCGGCCATCGACATGCCGGTGCCGTTCTCGCTGCTGCTCAATCTGGTCAGCGCTTCCAATGCGCAGAACAAGGACGTGCTGTGGGGCTTCATTTCCCGCCACACGACGGGCGTAACGCCAAAGACGCATCCGGAGCTCGACCAGCTGGTCGGCCATGCGATCCGCTATTTCGACGATTTCGTGAAGCCGACAAAGACCTTCCGCCCGGCCGACGAGATCGAGCGCGAAGCGCTGCTGGCCCTCGACAAGGCGCTTGGCGACTTGCCGGCGGACGCCGGTGGCGAAGCGATCCAGAACGCCTCGCTCAACGTGGCGCGCAAGATCGAGCGCTATCAGGATCATTCCAAGCAGAGCCCGGAAGGTGGCCCGGGCGTTTCGGGTGCCTTCTTCCAGATGATCTACCAGGTGCTCATCGGCCAGGAGCGCGGCCCGCGCTTCGGATCGTTCGCAGCGCTCTACGGCGTCGCCGAGACCCGCGCGCTCATTCAGAAGGCGTTGGCGGGACAGCTGGCTTGAGGGCGCCGTCGACCTCTTCCAGGATCGAGCCCGGCGCCTGAGGCGCCGGGGCGGGCGCGGCCGGCGCCGCCGAGATGCCGGCAAGGTTCGGCGCCGATCCGAAAATACCTTTCTTTTCGTTGCGGGCCTTTTCGCCGGCATCGACATAGGGTCCGCCTTTGGCGGCGCGCGCCCAGCCGTTCTCGACCAGCCATTGACCGATATCCTGCTTGCCGATCCGGCATTCCGCCGCGACCAGGTCGCGGCCGCCCTCGGGGGGCACGGTGCAGACCACGGCGCGGCCGCGCAGAAAGGCGCGGAACGCCGTGCGGGCGCGGATGCCGCATGGCCAGGATTTGCCATCCGTAGTGCAGGTCTCGTCCTGCCCGACGACGTCGATGCCGGAGACCGCGACCGAATAGCCCTTCGCCTCGATCAGGCCGGCGGCCGATGCGACCGGCTGAAACAGCTTCGTGCCATTCCAGTCGTCGGGCATCTTCGGCTTGGGCGGCATGGCGAGTGCGAGTTTGCTCAACGGTTCGCGCGGCTCGACCCGTTCGAGTTCACCGGTTGGCAGTTCCGGCGGGGCGACGAGGGCTGGATCGATCGCCCTCGAATGCGGCGACGGCGGCTTTGGCGGTTGCGAGGGCGTGGGAAGAGCTGAGGTGGCCGGCTCCTCGGACCCCGCATCGGTGCCGGCTTCAGCGATCGTATCGGCGCCAGGATCGATCTGATCGACCGTAACGGCGCTTTCGCTTTCCTTCAGCGTGCGCCCGCCGGCGATGACCAGCGCCGCCATCACCGGGACCATCAGAACCGCAAGGACAAGATGGGGGAACCGCATCGGTCGGACCTACTGGCTTGCCCAGACAATCCGCGCCACCCACTCGACCTCGCGCATGGAGATGTCGCGGTCGGGATGATCGGGATTGAGCGAGACCAGTGAAATCGACTTGACGGTCTGGCGTTCGAGCACCTTGGCCATCACCTCGCCGGCAGTGGTCTTGACGACGACACGATCGCCCTTGCGGGTGACCGCGCCCGGCTCGACGATGAGGACGTCGCCATTGCGGTAGAGCGGCAACATCGAATCGCCCTGCACCTGCAGTGCGTAGGAGCTCTCGGTCGATTGCGCCGGCAGTTCGACCAGATCCCAGCCCTGTCCCGCCGGAAAGCCGGCATCGTCGAAGAAGCCGCCGGCGCCGGCCTGGGCAAAACCGAGCAAAGGCACCGACCGTCTGCGGCCATCCCGGGCGTCATGGACAAGTCCGGCCCTGCCTTCGATCAGCCCGGTGAATTCGTCGAGCGACGCCCCTGTCGCCTCGATGATCTTGGCCAATGATTCGGTCGATGGCCAGCGGGGCCGGCCATCCGACGACAGGCGTTTCGACTTGTTGAAAGCGGTTGAATCGAGCCCTGCGCGCCTTGCCAGACCCGAGGCCGAAAGCGAATAGCGCTCGGCAAGAGCATCGATGGCAGCCCAGACACGGTCGTGCGAGAGCATGTCGTGCTCTCCTCCGAAACAGGAAAAAATGCCTTTTCCTTCTAGTCTTCGAATGCCGGTTTGTCCACCGGCGTGCGGCCGTGACGCGCGTTCCCGTCGGCTGGGCAAACTCCGATTGCGGGATTAATCCGCCGCCTTGGCAAGGCTGCGCAAACCCTGGTGCGATGTCATGAAAATCCGCTCTTCCTGCGTTGGCGGTCGCGGATTTACAGCACGGCCAAGTGCGGTCACAACCTCGTCTATGTCGAGGAAGCGTCGAACTTTGCGGTCGTAGACGCCGGCCGTCGTCAGGATCAAGGCGGCCGTCTCGCCATTGTCGAGGACGAAACGGTGCTTGCCGATGACCTGGGTTCCTTCCCAGGTCTCGATCGAGGACACCACCTCGAAACGGCGCCACAGCCTGATCTCGTGGGCATAGACCACCTGCAGTCCGCCCATCATCGGCGCCCAGCCATTCTTCCGCGCCAGCCTGATAAGGCCGGCACGGACGAACAGGTCGATGCGGCCGAGATCGGCCAGCATCATGTATCGCGCATTGTTGAGATGGACGTTGAAATCGATGTCGGTCGGCAGGCAGCGAAAGCCCAGCCGGCTTTCGCCGCCCATTACGTAGGGGCCACGGCTTCTCGTCGTGGCCAGCATGCGCGCCATACGCGCCCAGACGTACATGATTTACATCAGGCGGCCTGCTTCACGTCGCCCTTGGCGTAGGGATCGAAGCGTTCGTAGAAGGTTTCGCCCTTCTCGGCCATGTCGAGCAGCAGCTTCGGCGCCTTGAACTCGGCCCCGCATTTCTTCTGCAGGCCCTTGGCGATCTTGACGAATTCCTTGGCGCCGATGCCGTCGATATAGGACAGCGCGCCGCCGGTGTAGGGCGCGAAGCCGAAGGCCAGGATCGAGCCGACATCGGCCTCGCGCGGATCGGTGACGATCCCCTCCTCCATCACCCGCGCCGCTTCCAACGCGATGGTGACGAGCAGACGTTGCTGCAGCTCCTCATAGTCGACCTTCTCGGGTGCCAGTTGCGGATAGAGATCCTTGAGGCCGGGCCACAGCTTCTTCTTGGCGGGCTTGGCCGGATAATCGTAAAAGCCCTTGCCGTTCTTGCGGCCGAAGCGGCCATGATCGTCGACCATGGTGTTGATCAGCCCCATCTGCTTGGGGTCGACAGCCTTGTCGCCGAGATCCCTGATGGTCTGCTTCATGATCTTCTGGGCAAGGTCGATCGCCGTTTCGTCGGTTAGCGCCAGCGGCCCAACCGGCATGCCGGCTGCCTTGGCCGCATTTTCGATCATCGGCGCGGGCACGCCTTCGATCAGCATCTTGTAGGCTTCCGACATATAGCGCAACACGCAGCGGTTGACGTAGAAGCCGCGCGTGTCGTTGACGACGATCGGCGTCTTCTTGATGGCGCGCACGAAGTCGATCGCGGTCGCCAGCGCCTTGTCGCCGGTTTTTTTGCCCAAGATGATCTCGACCAGCATCATCTTGTCGACCGGCGAGAAGAAATGGATGCCGATGAAGTTCTTCGGCCGCGCCGAATTCTTGGCCAGGCCGGTGATCGGGATGGTCGAGGTGTTGGAGGCGAAGATCGCCGACGATTTCAGCACCGCCTCCGCCTGTTCGGTGGCGGCTTTCTTGACGGCGGAATCCTCGAACACCGCCTCGACCACCAGATCGCAGCCGGCAAGGTCGGCATAGTCGGCCGTCGGCGTGATCAGCGACAAAAGCTTGTCACGCTCCTCGGGCTTGGCGCGACCCTTCTTGACCTGATCGGAGGCCAAGCTGTCGGAATGCGCCTTGCCCTTCTGCGCCGACTCCATGTCGCGGTCGAGCAGCACCACCGGGATGCCGGCCTTGGCCGTGACATAGCCGATGCCGGCGCCCATGAAGCCGGCGCCGAGAATGCCGATCTTCTTGAATTTGGTTTCCGGCACGCCGGCCGGGCGGCGTGCGCCCTTGTTCAGTTCCTGCAGCGACACGAACAGCGAGCGGATCATCGCCGCCGCTTCCTTGGTCTGCATGATCTCGGTGAAATAGCGCTGTTCGATCCTGAGCGCGGTGTCGAACGGCACCAGCAGGCCTTCATAGACGCATTTCAGGATCGCGGCGGCTGCCGGATAATTGCCATAGGTCTCGCGGCGCAGGATGGCGATGGCCGGCGGCCAGAGGTTGAAGCCGGCGGGTGTATAGATCTGGCCGCCAGGCAGCTTGAAGCCCTTCTCGTCCCACGGCGCCACCGGCTTGAGCCCGTTCCTGATCATCGCCTTGGCGGTCTCGACCAGCCTGGCCGGCTCGGCGATCTCGTGGATAAGCCCCATGGACTTGGCCCTCTGCGGCGACAGCGTCTGGCCGGAGGTCAGCATCTGCAGCGCCTGCTGCTGATCGGTCAGCCGCGGCACGCGCTGGGTGCCGCCGGCGCCCGGGAAGATGCCGATCTTGACCTCGGGAAGCGCCATCCTGACCTTGTCGCTGTCGGCTGCTACGCGGCCGTGGCAGGCGAGCGACAGCTCAAAAGCGCCGCCCATGCAGGTGCCGTTGATCGCCGAAACCCACGGCTTGCCTGAGGTCTCCAGCTTGCGGAACAGGCCGGTCATATAACCGGCATTCTCGAACAGCGCCTTGGTCGCCTTTTCGGCATCCTTGCCCTTGTCCGTGGCGAAAGTCGCCAGCATCTTCTGCAGCAAGGTGATGTCGGCGCCGCCGGAGAACGTGTCCTTGCCGGAGGTGATCACCGCGCCCTTGATGGCCGCGTCGCCGGCCACGTGATCGACAATGGCGTTCAACTCGCTCATCACCTCTTCGGTGAAGACGTTCATCGAGCGGTCCGGGCTGTTCCAGGTGACCAGCGCGATGCCGTCGGCGTCGATGTCGAGGGTGAAATTGGTGTAGCTCATTTTCTCTCTCCCCGTCAGACGCGTTCGATGATGGTTGCGGTGCCCATGCCGGCGCCGATGCACAGCGTCACCAGCGCGGTGTTGAGGTCGCGGCGCTCGAGTTCGTCCAGCACAGTGCCGAGGATCATCGCGCCGGTGGCGCCGAGCGGATGGCCCATGGCGATGGCGCCGCCATTGACGTTGATCTTGTCGTGCGGGATGTCGAAAGCCTGCATGTAGCGCAGCACCACCGAGGCAAAAGCCTCGTTGAGTTCGAACAGGTCGATGTCGGACAGCTTCATCTTGGCGCGCTTCAACAGCTTCTCGGTGACGTCGACCGGACCGGTCAGCATCAGTACCGGCTCCGAGCCGATGTTGGCGAAGGTGCGGATCCGCGCGCGCGGCTTCAGGCCCATGGTTTTCCCGGCCCTCTTCGAACCGAGCAGCACGGCCGCCGCGCCATCGACGATGCCGGACGAATTGCCGGCATGGTGGACGTGGTTGACCTCTTCCACCTCGGGATGCTTCTGCACCGCGACCGCATCGAAGCCGCCCATTTCGCCGGGCATGACGAAGGACGGATTGAGCGAGGCCAGTGACTGCATGTCGGTCGACGGACGCATATGCTCGTCATGGTCGAGGATGGTCAGGCCGTTCTGGTCCTTGATCGGGATGACGGAGTTCTTGAAACGGCCATCGGCCCAGGATTTGGCGGCGCGCTTCTGGCTCTCGACCGCATAGGCGTCGACATCGTCGCGGGAGAAGCCGTATTTGGTGGCGATCAGGTCGGCCGAGATGCCTTGCGGCACGAACCAGCCGGGCAGGCCGACCGAAGGGTCCATGAACCAGGCGCCGCCCGAGGCGCCCATGCCAACGCGCGACATGGATTCGACACCGCCGGCGACGACGATCTCGTCGGCGCCCTGGGCGATCTTGGCGGCGCCGAAATTGATGGCGTCGAGACCGGAGGCGCAGAAGCGCGAGATCTGCATGCCCGGTGCCTTGTTGTCGTAGCCGGCCTCGAAGGCGGCGGCGCGCGGAATGACCGAGCCGGCCTCGCCGACCGGGTCGACGCAGCCGAAGATGATGTCGTCGACATTGCCGGTATCCAGCCCATTGCGGTCGCGCAAAGCCTCGAGCGTCTTGGCGGCGAGCCGTACCGCCGGCACCTCGTGCAGCGACCCGTCCTTCTTGCCCTTGCCCCGCGGCGTGCGCACGGCGTCATAGACATAAGCGTCAGCCATTTTTCTGCTCCTTGGGTTTGCCGGTCGTCGCTCTCAGAGCGAGCGGCCGATCAGCAATTTCATGATCTCGTTGGTGCCACCGTAGATGCGCTGGACGCGGGCGTCGCGGAACATGCGGGCGATCGGATATTCATTCATGTAGCCATAGCCGCCATGCAATTGAAGGCATTCGTCGACGACTTTTCCCTGCAGATCGCTGAGCCAGTATTTGGCCATCGACGCCGTCACCGGATCGAGGCCGCCATTGATGTGGCGGGCGACGCAATCATTGTAGAAGACGCGGCCGATGGTGGCCTCGGTCTTGAGTTCGGCCAGCTTGAACTGGGTGTTCTGGAAGTCGATGATCGCCTTGCCGAACGCCTTGCGCTCCTTGACGTAGTCGATGGTCAGCGCCAGCGCCCGCTCGATCATGGCGATGGCGCCGGTGCCGATCTGCAGCCGCTCCTGCGGCAGCTGCTGCATCAGCTGGATGAAGCCCTGCCCTTCCTCATGGCCAAGCAGGTTGGAGGTCGGCACGCGCACGTCGTTGAAGAACAGCTCCGACGTGTCGTTGGCCTTCAGCCCGATCTTGTCGAGGTTTCGGCCACGCTCAAAGCCTTCCACTTCATCTGTCTCGACGACGATCAGCGAGGTGCCCTTGGCGCCCTTTTCCGGATCGGTCTTGGTGACGACGATGATGAAGTTGGCGAGCTGGCCGTTGGTGATGAAGGTCTTGGAACCGTTGATCTTGTATTGGTTGCCATCCTTCTGCGCTCGCGTCTTGACACCTTGCAGGTCCGAGCCGGCGCCCGGTTCGGTCATGGCGATGGCGCCGATCAGTTCGCCGGTCGCCAGCTTCGGCAGCCACTTCTTCTTCTGCTCTTCCGAGCCGTAGTGGAGGATGTAAGGGGCGACGATCGAATTGTGCAGGCCGATGCCGAAGCCGTCGACACCGACATGGCCGATGGCCTCGATGATGGCGCTTTCATGCGCGAAGGTTCCGCCCGAGCCGCCATACTCTTCCGGCATCGAGGCACAGAGCAGACCGGCGGCCCCCGCCTTCAGCCAGCTTTCGCGGTCGACCATCTCGTTCTTCTCGAACTCGTCGTAACGCGGCGCGATCTCCTCCGACATGAAGCGGACCGCCATGTCGTAGAGCATGCCGACCTCGTCCGCCGCCCAGGCGGGTTTCGGCAAAGAAAGCGCTTCAGCTGGATTTGTCATGCCGTTTCTCCCGCGCCGACGTCCCCCTCCCCCTCGAGGGGAGGGTGGCCGCGAAGCGGTCGGGTGGGGTCGCCGATGACGTGCTCGACCTTATCTTCGAAACTGACGCGGGTTTGGGGCATTGCGATCATTCTCCTCCCAAAGCGCCAACCAGCCGGCGCACTGCACGCAGGACCCCTCCCGGCCCTTCGGGCCACCCTCCCCTCAAGGGGGAGGGGGACGCCGGCTATTTCTAGAACGCTTCCGCAGGCAGCGCCATTAGCGTGTCCGCACCACTGGAAATGCGGGCCAGATGTGCCGATGTCTCCGGCATGATCCGCTCCATGAAGAAGCGCGCCGTCACCACCTTGTTGTCGTAGAAGGACTGGGAGCCGTTGGCGCCGGTCTTACCCTGTGCTGCCTTGGCCATCAGCGCCCACATGTAGCCCAGCGCCACGAGGCCGAAGAGATGCATGTAGTCGGTCGAGGCCGCACCGGCATTGTCGGGCTTGGCCATGCCGTTCTGCAGCAGCCACATGGTCGCCGCCTGCAAATCGTTGAGACCCTTCTTCAACGCTTTGGTGAACGGCGCCATCTTTTCGTCGGCGCGGTTTTCCTCGCAGAATTCGCCGACTTCCTTGAAGAAGGCCTGCACGGCGCGGCCACCATTCAGGCCAAGCTTGCGGCCGACGAGGTCGAGCGCCTGGATGCCGTTGGCGCCTTCATAGATCATGGCGATACGGGCATCGCGCACGAACTGGCTCATGCCGTGCTCCTCGATATAGCCGTGGCCGCCGAACACCTGCTGCGCCATCACGGCGTGGTCGAAACCCTTGTCGGTGAGCACGCCCTTGACCACCGGTGTCATCAGGCCGGTGTAGTCGTCAGCCGCCTGGCGGTCCTTTTCGTCGCCGGAACGGTGGGCGATGTCGGACTTGATCGCCGTCCACAAGGCCAGCGCGCGGCCGGCTTCGTTGAAGGCCCTCATGGTCATCAGCGAGCGGCGGATGTCGGGATGGACGATGATCGGGTCGGCCTTCTTGTCGGGCGCCTTCGGCCCCGACAGCGAGCGGCCCTGCAAACGGTCCTTGGCGTAGGCGACGGCGTTCTGGTAGGCGATCTCGGAGAGCGACAGCCCCTGCAGGCCGACACCGAGCCGTGCCTCGTTCATCATCGTGAACATGGCCTTCAAGCCGCCATTGGCCTCACCGAGCAACGTACCCTCGGCCTCGTCATAATTCATGACGCAGGTGGAATTGCCGTGGATGCCCATCTTCTCCTCGATCGAACCGCAGGAGAGGGTGTTGCGCTCGCCCGGATTGCCTGATGCATCGAGCTTGAGCTTCGGCACGATGAACAGCGAGATGCCCTTGACGCCTTCCGGCGCGCCCTCGATGCGGGCCAGCACCAGATGGACGATGTTGTCCGACATGTCGTGCTCGCCGGCCGAGATGAATATCTTCTGGCCCGAGATCTTGTAGGTGCCATCGCCATTCGGCACCGCCTTGGTGCGCAGCAGGCCGAGATCGGTGCCGCAATGCGGCTCGGTCAGGTTCATGGTGCCGGTCCAGGCGCCCTCGACCATCCTGGGCAGCCATTTGGCTTTCTGCTCGTCGGTGCCATGAGTGATGATCGCCGCGATCGCGCCCTGCGTCAGGCCCGGATACATCATCAGCGACATGTTGGCCGACACCATGTATTCGGCAACCGCCGTGTGCACGGCATAGGGCAGGCCCTGGCCGCCGAACTCGACCGGCGCGGCAAGCCCCATCCAGCCGCCTTCGCGGTACTGGTCGAAAGCTTCCTTGAAGCCCTTGGGCGTCGTCACCGAACCATCGTCGTGACGGACGCAGCCCTCCATGTCGCCGACACGGTTGAGCGGGTGCATGACGTTTTCGGCAAGCTTGGCGCCTTCCGCGAGGATCGCCTCCAGCACGTCGGGCGTGGCGTCCGCAAATCCGGGAAGGTTCGAATAGCGCTGGTAGCCCAGCACCTCGTTCAACACGAACAGCGTATCCTGGACCGGTGCCCTGTAGATCGGCATGCTTTTCCTCCACCATGCGGATTTGGCCCCAAACCAAGCCGTGCGCGGCAGGCGAGCCAATGTCGAAGTCGCAATAGCAATTATTGACGTTTGCGTAAACGTCAATTGTTTGGGCCGCAAAAATTTTTGCCAGGCTTTGTCCGAAATTTCGCAAGCGGCCGCTTGCCCGGCTGTTCGCGACAGGGCAATTTCATCGCATGAACCCCGCCGCATTCATAATCAGCGTTCAGAGCCATTACCTGGATCAGTTTCGGGCGTTCGTAGCAAAGCAGCGGCAGAGCTGCGTTCAGGGGTCTCCCGAAGTAAAGTTCCAGATCGGTGAGGATAGCGGGATATTTCGGGGGCTCTGTTGCGTCGACTTTGTCAAGAATGACGGCAAAGTCGATCCCATCGAGCTTCAGCCGGATTTCCTCACATTCGAGCCGATATCGGGTCGGATTGAGCGCGCCGAATTCCTGATAGAGCAGTTGCAATGGAACGATGTCGTGATCCATCACACGCTCGCGGCTGCTCCGCTCGACCAGATAGGCATCTGGTTCCAGCACTGGTTCGATCCCGATGACGAGCGTCACCAAGAGGGCGCCGAATTGGGAAATATCATCCACTCGGCTTCCATTCGGCCCAAAGTGCTGAACGTGGACTTCGGAACGGCTTCCCCGGACGCATTCTGGAGCCTGCTTGCGCTTCTTGAAGCTGCAGGCGCGACCGGCCTTCGGATCACCAATTCACAGGCGCAGGCATCATCCTAGCGCGGCGGTCCGCTGCGCCCATCCTAAAAAAGCCGCGCGGCAACGGCCACGCGGCTTTTTCGGTTGAAAGCAGATGGGGGCTGGCTTAGCCCGCGACGCTCGCCTGCGGCGCCGAGCGCTCGGCCAGCATCTGGCGCACCGCCGTCATCGAGCCGCCAAGCTCATTGATGGCGTCGTCGATCAGCGCCCGCTGCTTCTGCAGGCGGGCAAGCTGCTTTTCAGACTTGTCGAGCGCCAGCCGCAGCTGCTTGGCGTTGGACCCGGTCGGATCGTAGAGATCCATCATCTGCTTGACGTCGCGCAGCGAGAACCCGACCTTGCGGCCGAGCAGGATCAGTTTCAGCCGGGCCCTGTCGCGGCGCGTGTAGAGACGGGTCGAGCCGTCACGCTGAGGATTGAGCAGGCCCTTGTCTTCGTAGAAACGCAGCGTGCGCAGCGTCACGCCGTACTTCTTGGCCATCTCGCCGATGCGGACGAGATCCTCGCCGGCTTCGACAGGTATATTGTTGGTGTTGGCCGCGGTCTCGCCGGCCGAAATAAGCTTCATGGTCACTGGCTTTCCCCGTCTGGTGGCGTCGCGGTCCTTGACCATGCGTCGCCTGACTGGAAGCGGGGGCGTGCTTCCGGCCGTGGTTTCGACAAACAAATCGCAAAACAGCACACTCGATGCGCCTTTTACGTTTACGTCAATTCTATACCGATAGCCGCCTCATGACGCAAGGGCGTTCTGTGGGCGTTCCGCGGTCGGTGCTTTTTGACGCAGCGCAAGGGCGATGCCGCAGCGCGGGCGCGGCCGTGAACTTCCTTCCAACTTCTTAAGCTTGGTTAACGCGTTGTTTACCACGTTGGGCGAAATGTGCGCATGTCGGCTACCCGTGTTTATCCTGTATCGAATTTTTCACGGTTTTTCGGAGCGCGGGTGAACCCCGGGAAGCTTGTCTTCCACCGCATGGAAGCGCGGTCGCCTCGTTCCGGCAGGGACTTGGGGAGCTGGTCGCAAACTGGCCAATCTGAAAGACGGACGCACCGATGAACAGCAAGCGGTCCTATCTCGATACACTCAACGCCGGCAGGCCGCGCAGGCCGCAGACCACGCTCGAGCAGCTCAACCGCTCGCTGGAGACGCTGGAACAGCGGCTGGGGCAGACGCGCGAAGACACGATGGCACGTCCCGCTCCCCGCCAGTATGGCGCCGAACCGCGCTATCCCGCAGCCGATCCCCGCTATCCCGCCACCCAGCCCCAGCAGCGCTGGTACGAGGATCCGCAGCCGGCACCGCGCGCCAAGGCCCCAGTGCCGCCCCCCGCCTTCGACCAGAGCTATCAGGCCATTGCCCGTGACATCGACCGCGTCCGCGGCCAGGAAGACAGCGTCGCCATGGTCGGCAAGATCGCCGGCGAGTTGCGCGGCATGCGCGAGGAACTGCGCCACCAGATGACATCAGGACTGCAGCGCGAATTCGAAGCACTGCGCAAGGATATCGATCGCGCCTTCCAGTCGAACGCCAAGCCGGGCGCATCGGGCCCAGGCGGATCGGGCAAGGGCAGCGCCGAACTCGGCGTCGAATTCGAACGGCTCTCCGGCGCCATCAAGTCGCTGTCGGAAAAGAGCGACGACAGAAGCGTCAACCTGCTGCGGCTGGAACTCGAGCAGGTCAAGTCCGCGCTCGACACGCTGGCGCGCGAGGAGAGCGTGCAGAAGGTCGATCGCCGCTGGGATGATTTCGATCGCCGCTGGACAGCCTTCGAAGACCGCGTCGACGCCGACCAGCGCAAGCGCTCCGACGAGCCCGCGCTTGCCGCCTTGACCGATCGGCTGGAGCAGATCAGCAATGCCGTCAACAACCTGCCGGAATCGCTGTCGCTGCGTTCGCTGGAGGAGAAGGTCCGCACGCTGGCCAGCGCCGTCGATCACTTCGCCAGCCAGCAGGACAATCGCGGCGGCGACACGCTGGCCATGATCGACGAGCGGCTGGACGAGATTTCCCGCGCCATCGTTGCCTCGACCGTCGCGGCGCAGGCCAATTCGCTCGACCATGAAGCCTTCGAGCGCATCGAGAAGCGGATCGATTCTCTGGCCCTGCAGATCGAGGAAGTGGCGCAGGACCGCCCGGGCAATGCCGTCATGGATCGCCTGAGCACGCTGTCGAGCCGGGTCGACGAACTCGCCGGCCGCGCCAACCTGCCCGAAGAGGCGATGGAACGGCTGGCCAAGCAGATCGCGCTCATCGCCGACAAGATCGACCAGGCGCCGGCCATGCCCGATGCCGACTATATCTTCCAAGGCCTGGAGCAGCGTTTCGACGTGCTGTCGAGCATGATGGAACGCCGCCAGGGCGACGCCATCGAACAGGGCAACATGCTGTTTCGCGATCTCGAGCGCCGACTGGACGAGGTTGCCGACCGGCTGGACCAGCGCGTGCCGCAGATCGACAGTGCCGGTATCATGGAGGCCATCGACGCCCGCTTCACCGCGCTCGCCAAGCGCATCGAGACGCGCGCTCCCGATCCCGCAGGCGAAGCGGCAATCCGCGGCCTGGAAAGCCGGCTCGTGGACATTTCCAGCCGGCTCGACGCATCGGCCGCGCAGGTTGCCGGCATCGACCCGGCGCTGATCCGCAGCCTGGAGGCGCAGGTCACCGGCCTGTCCGCGCATCTTTCCAAGCCCGGCACGCCGCTGCCGGAATTCGAAGACATCAGTCCGCGCCTCAACGAAATCGAGAAGTCGCTGGCCGGGACCCGCGATTCCATCCTCGGCGCGGCGCGCGAAGCGGCCGAAAACGCAGTGCAGTCGCTGGCCGGGTCGAGCGCCAATACCGCCGCCGTTTCGGGGCTCGCGCAGGACCTGAAGACGCTCGAGACGCTGACACGCCGTTCCGACGAGCGCAATTCGCGGACCTTCGAGGCCATCCACGACACGCTGCTCAAGATCGTCGACAGGCTTGGCTCGCTGGAAACCAGCGATCCGTCCGAGGCGGTGAGCGAGCTTTTGGACGCACGGCCAGATGAAGCAGTCGGCAAACGCCGCGCACGCACGGCCAAGATGGCGGTCGAGGCGCCGTCGATGGATATCGACGCGCCGATGCCGCTGACGGGCGACATGGCCGATCTCGACGGCCGTGCCGCCGCCATAATGCGCAACGAGCCGGGAGGCACACGCTCGCCGGCGGAAGCCGCCGCTGCAGCCGCCATGGCCGCACTCGGTTCCGACACCATTGCCGAGAAGGACCAGCCGGCCGGCCGCAAATCGATGTTCGGCGGGCTGGCACGCGCCTTCAAGGGCAAGAAGGCGGCGGATATTCCGCCCCTGGCCGGCTCTGCGCCGAGCGCCGATATCCCGAGCGTCGATCTCGACGAGCCGCTCGACCCGAAAATGGCCAACCGGCCGCTGGAGCCCGGCTCGGGCGCGCCCGACCTCAATGCCATCATGAAGCGCGTGCGCGACGAGCGGGGCCAGCCGGCAAAGCTCAGCGACAGCGATGCCTCCAAATCGGACTTCATCGCGGCGGCGCGGCGCGCGGCGCAGGCCGCCGCGGCCGAAGCCGATGCCTTGAAGCGCCAGTCGACGATGAAAGGGCCGGTAAAGGCGCTCAGGATCGGCGACCTGCTCAAGGCACGGCGCAAACCGATCCTGATGGCGGCGGCCGCGATCATGCTGGCGCTTGCCGGCCTGCAACTCGGCAAAGCATTCCTCTCCGATCCGGCCCAGGTGGCAAGCAACGACGCGGCACCAATCGTGGCCTCGCAGCCGGTTCAAACGGCATCCGTCGACGCCGCCAGCCCGCCGAAGGCGGAAGCCCAGCCGGCGGCAACAGACAACGCGCCGGCCCACGCCGTCAGGCAGGCCGAACCATCCGCGCCGATGGCTAAAGACGACATGGTCAACCAGACCGCCATGGCGATGCCTTCCGACAACGATGCGATGGCGGATACGGCACCAGCCACAGCGGGATCCACGGCTACGGCCGACGCTTCCGGCGCAGGCGCCGCCTCCGAAGCAATGGCTCCGGCCGCGCCCACTTCGACGGCCCCGACGACGTCAACGCCGGTGGCCACCACCGGTGGCGCGCAGGCGACGGCCAGCGATGCCCAGCCGACCATGGCCGCGCCAACCGCGACCAACGACACCAAGGGCAACGACACCACTGGCGCGGTTGCGCCGACGGATACATCCGCCGCGACAGCCGCGGCCAAGTTCGACATTCCGGCCGAGGCCGGCCCGGTCGGGCTCCGCGATGCCGCCGCCGGCGGCGATGCCAAGGCGCTGTTCGAGATCGGTTCGCGCTACGCGGAGTCGCGCGGCGTCAAGGAAGACATGGCGACAGCGGCCAAATGGTATGAGAAATCGGCGGAACTCGGCTTCGCGCCGGCCGAATACCGTATCGGCAATTTCTACGAGAAGGGCATCGGCGTCGCGCGCGACATCAAGAAGTCGAAGACCTGGTACCAGATGGCCGCCGAGCAGGGCAACGCGAGCGCCATGCACAATCTGGCCGTGCTGTTCGCCATGGCCGCCGACGGCGTGACCGACAATGAATCGGCCGCCCACTGGTTCCAGGAGGCCGCCGATCTTGGCGTCAAGGACAGCCAGTTCAATCTCGGCATTCTCGCCGCCAAGGGCGTCGGCATGAAGCAGAACCTCGAGGAATCCTACAAATGGTTCGCGCTCGTCGCCAAGACCGGCGACAAGGACGCGGCCGCCAAGCGCGACGAGATTGCCAATGCGCTGCGGCCCGAACAGCTCGAGCGCGCCCGCGCCGCGACCGAATTGTGGAAAGCCAAGCCGCTCAACGTGGCAGCCAATTCGGTCGACGTTCCCGATGCCTGGCAGGAAGGCACGCCGCAGACCACCGCCAGCATCGACATGAAAAAGGCGGTCCAGAACATCCAGCGCATTCTCAACAAGAACGGCTACGACGCCGGTGGTGCCGACGGCAAGATGGGCCAGAAGACGAAGACCGCGATCATGGCTTTCCAGACCGACAACAAGATGCCGGCCACCGGCGCGGTCGACGAGAAACTGGTCAAGGCGCTGCTGGCGCGCAAATAACGGCAGATGCGTCGCTTCCACGACGCCCTTGCCACACATTTGCCTGTTAACTGATTGAGATGTTTTTTGTTTCGGCGCGGTAACGGGGTTTTTTCCCGCCGCCGCGTCGGCGCAAGAAAAAATTGGCTTTTCGGTGCGAGACTGTCCGCAACGGCTGTATTCGCCGACAGGCAAACTGATCGAGACTGACGGGTGGGCATCTATCTCCCGATTGCGGAAATTTCCGTCAACGTCTTCGTGCTGCTGGCCATGGGCGCCGCGGTGGGTTTCCTGTCGGGCATGTTCGGCGTCGGCGGCGGCTTCCTCATCACGCCGCTCCTGATCTTCTACAACATTCCGCCAGCGATCGCGGTCGCCACGGGCGCCAACCAGGTCATCGCCTCCTCCTTCTCCGGTGCGCTGTCGCACATGAAGCGGGGTACGCTCGACTTCAAGCTCGGCGGGGTGCTTCTGGCCGGCGGCATTGTCGGTTCGACCGGCGGCATCTTCGTGTTCGCTTTCCTGCGCAGGCTCGGCCAGCTCGACCTGTTCATCTCGCTGCTTTACGTCGTGCTGCTCGGCACGGTGGGCGGACTGATGCTGGTGGAAAGCGCCAATGCGCTGCGCGCGACGCGCAGCGGTGCGGCACCGGTTCTGAAGAAATCCGGCCAGCACAACTGGATCCACCGCTTGCCGCTGAAGATGCGCTTCAGGGCCTCGAAACTGTTCGTCAGCGTCATCCCGGTGCTAGGCCTTGGCGCCGGCATCGGTTTCCTGTCGTCCATCATGGGCGTCGGCGGCGGCTTTATCATGGTGCCGGCGCTGATCTATCTGCTCAAAGTGCCGACCAATGTGGTTATCGGCACGTCGCTGTTCCAGATCATCTTCACCTCCGCCTACACGACGCTGGTTCACGCCAGCACCAACCAGACCGTCGACGTGATGCTGGCTTTCCTGCTGATGGCGGGTGGCGTGGCCGGCGCACAATATGGCGCCAAGGCCGGCCAGAGGCTGCGCGGCGAACAATTGAGGGCGCTGCTGGCGTTGCTGGTTCTGGCGGTGGCGATAAGGCTGGCCATCGGCCTGTTCGTCACGCCGCCCAACCTTTATTCACTGTCCGGCGCGGGCCTCAACTGATGACGCGTCCTAACGCATTCGCAACCGCCATTCTCCTGTCCTTGCTCGTGACCGCCTTGCCGGCGAAGGCACAGACGCCGCTGACGGAAGGCATCCAGATCGGGCTCTCAACCGACAATGTCTCGATCACCGCCGGCTTTTCCGGTGCCGACCTGACCATTTTCGGTTCGCTGGAAAACCCCGATCCACTGGTTGCCCGCCAGGGCCGCTACGATGTCATCGTCGTGCTCGAAGGGCCGCCCAAGCCTGTGGTGGTGCGCCGAAAGGACCGGGTGCTCGGCGTCTGGATCAATCTGGAATCGGAAACCTTCGAGAACGTGCCGGTCTCCTATTCGGTGGCGACGACACGGCCGCTGCAAGACATTACCGAACCGAACAGTTACAAGCAGCTGTCGCTCGGCGCCTCCAACCTCTACATGCAGCCCGCCGATGCCGGCGACAGCCCGGCGACGATCCAGGAATTCACCGCCGCGCTGCGCGAACGCAAGGCGGCGGCCGGCCTCTACAGCGAGAATGTCGGCGGCGTGCAGTTCCTGTCGCAGAACCTGTTCCGCGCCACCGTCAGGCTGGCACCGAATGTGCCAGTTGGAACCCATAAAGCCCGTGCGTTCCTGTTCAAGAGCGGCCTGTTCATCAAGGAGAGCTCGGCCCAGCTCGAAATCCGCAAGTCCGGCTTCGAACAGTCGATCTTCCGCGTCGCGCACGATTATGCCTTCCTCTACGGCGTCTTCGCCATATCGTTGGCCATGCTGACGGGCTGGCTCGGCAGGCTGGTCTTCCGCAGGGACTGAGACGTCCAAAAGGGGTTTCCCTTTCCCAGGTCATGCTGTAGACCGCACCTCCCCGCCCGACGGGCAAGCAATTCAATTCGGCAGAGTGGTCAATCCGGCAGAAGTGGTTCGGTCGCCCGGACCGCAGCGCACGCTTCTCCCGCGAGCGCCGATCCGCTGCCTGCCACCAATGACAGGAGGCTGCCTTGCGACCAGCATTCGCCGGTATCGACTTCGGCACGTCGAACTCCACGGTTGGCGTGGTCCGCAACGGGCAGCCGCGCCTCGTCGGGCTTGAAGACGGCCAGGTCACGTTGCCGAGCGCGGTGTTCTTCAATTTCGAGGACGGCCGCATCTGCTTTGGCCGCCAGGCCATCGCCAACTACACCGACAGCGTCGAAGGCCGGCTGATGCGCTCGCTGAAGAGCGTGCTCGGCAGTTCGCTGGCGCACGAAAAGACGCGCATCAAGGCGCGCTCGATCGGCTTCATGGAAATCATCGGCCTGTTCCTCGGGCATCTCAGGAAGAGGCTGGAAGAAGACGCCGGCGACGTGGTCGAGACGGTGGTGCTTGGCCGGCCCGTGCAGTTCGTCGACGACGATCGGCAAGCCGATGCGAATGCGCAGGGCGACCTTGAAAAAGCCGCCCATGCCCAGGGCTTCAAGCACATTGCTTTCCAGTTCGAGCCGATCGCCGCGGCGCTCGACTACGAGCAGAGGGTCACGCGCGAGGAGCTGGCGCTGATCATCGATATGGGCGGCGGCACGTCCGACTTCTCGGTCGTGCGCGTCTCGCCGGAGCGCTCCCGCTCGCTGGACCGCAAGGACGACATCCTGGCCAGCCGGGGCGTTCATATCGGCGGCACGGATTTCGACCGGCTGCTGAGCATTGCCCATGTGATGCCGCGGCTCGGCTATCTGACCCCGACCAAGGATGGCAAGCGCAATCTGCCGGCCAGCTATTTCATCGATCTCGCGACATGGCAGCGCATCAACCTGGTCTACACCGCCAAGGCGATGACGCATCTGCGCCAGATCCGCTACGAGGCCGTGCGCGCCGACCTGGTCGATCGTTTCATCCACATCGTCGAGCATCGTTATGGGCACGCGCTGGCGGCACTGGTCGAAAAGGCCAAGATCGAGTTGACGGACAGATCATCCGCCGAGGTGGCGGTGAAGCTGCCGGGCGCGGACTTCTCCGCCGAGATCACGCGCGGTGGGCTGGACGCCACGATCGCCCGGGACATCGAGCGGGTCACCGCAACGGTCGGGGAGACCATCCGCGACGCGCGGGTCAAACCGTCCGACATCACCGCGGTGTTCCTGACCGGCGGATCGACCGCGATCCCGCTGGCAAGACGGGAGATCCTGTCGCTGGTGCCGCAGGCTTCCGTCATCGAGGGCGACATGTTCGGCTCGGTCGGGCTTGGCCTGGCTCTCGACGCGCAGCGCAAGTTCGGCTGACCGGTCCGTTGATATTCAGGTGATGCCGGCCTGCAAATGGCCGTTTCCTGCGCTTCCGGTACTCGCGTACCCGAACGTACGCTCCGTTCCGGTTCTCGGAACCAACCATTTTCGGCACGGCCTGACCTGAATCTCAACGAACCTTATGCTGGCGCAGATCCGGTCGTTTCGGCACCGAGATGCGCCTTGAGCGCCATCTGGGCCAAGCTTGCCTGGCGATCGCGGTGCGTGATCATGGCGAAGTCGCGTTTCGGCAGTTCGAGCGGCACCGACCGCAGGCTGCCTTCGGCAACGGCACGGCCGACGACCAGGTCCGAAATGATGGTGGCGCCGGCACCCGCCTCGACCGCCTGGCGAACCGCCTCGTTGCTGGGCAGCACCAGGAATATTTGCAGGTCGGCAAGCGAAATCCCCTCGCGCCGCGCCAGATCCTCCAGCACCTCGCGCGTGCCCGAGCCGCCCTCGCGGATGATCCAGCGCAGGCCCCTGATGTCGGGATGGCCGGGCGCGGTTTCGGCGATCTCGGGGTGGGAACTGGCAACGACCAGCATCAGCCTGTCGGTATCGACCTTGGCGCGGCGCAATATGTCGGATTCGGTGCGCCCCTCGACCAGGCCGAGATCGGCGGTTCCATCCAGCACGCTGGCCTCGACCTGCCTGGTGTTGCCGATGGTGACGCTCAGCCTGACGGCCGGATAGGCTTCGTGGAAGGAAGCCAGCCGGCGTGGCAGCCAGTAGCTGGCGATGGTCAGGCTGGCCGCGATCGAGAGACTGCCGGCGATCGTCTGTGAGACATGTTCAAGCACATTGCGGGCGGCGGCGGCCCGCTCGAGCACGGCCTTCGCCTCCGGCAGGAACCGATGGCCAGTCTGGGACAGTTCGATGTTGCGGCCGACGCGGTTGAACAGGTGCACGCCGTGCTGTTCTTCGAGCGCGCGGATGGCGGCCGATGCCGCCGACTGGGAGATACCCAAAAGCTCCGCCGCCTTGGTCATGTGGCCGCGCTCGGCGACGGCGACGAAAATGCGCAACTGATCCAGGGTCATGTGCGCATTAAGAACCAATATCGATCGAATTTACAAGAACAACTGATTAGACGGATCGATAGCTTTATTCTACTTTTTCAGGTGAAGTTAGAAAAAATTGGCCATCAGGTCGCAGCGAATAAAATGATCGGGCGGTTCAGATCCCTGTTTGCCCATTGGGCCCGTGGCATAAGGCGACGGCTGGCCGGCGATCGCTACCACCCGGAAGAGCACTACATGCGCGGCCCCGGACCGAAGACGCGGGCCAAATCCGCGAACCGCACTGAACCATGATGCACGGACCACCGCGCGGCGCGAATTCGGCACCATCGCAACGCCCGCTTGCCGACACGCGCGCGCCTGACGAAGGTGACGGCGTCGACACCTCGCCCGATGTTTCCGACAGCATCGCCAAGACCACCTGCTACATGTGCGCCTGCCGCTGCGGCATCGACGTGCACATCAAGGACGGCAAGGTCCGCTACATCAACGGCAACAAGGACCATCCGGTCAATCGCGGCGTGATCTGCGGCAAGGGCAGTTCCGGCATCATGCAGCACTACAGCCCGGCGCGACTGAAGAAGCCCTTGCTGCGCAGCGGGCCGCGCGGCTCGGGCGAGTTCCGCGAGATCGAGTGGGAGGAAGCGTTCGTGATCGCCACCGAGCGGCTCTCCGCCATCCGCCGGACCGATCCGAAAAAACTCGCCTTCTTCACCGGCCGCGACCAGTCGCAATCCCTGACCGGCTGGTGGGCGAGCCAGTTCGGCACGCCGAATTTCGCCGCCCATGGCGGCTTCTGCTCGGTCAACATGGCGGCCGGCGGCCTCTATACGATCGGCGGTTCGTTCTGGGAGTTCGGCGAGCCCGACTGGGACAACACTCGGTATTTCATGCTGTTCGGCGTTGCCGAGGATCATGATTCCAACCCGATCAAGATCGGCCTCGGCAAGCTCAAGGCGCGCGGCGCCAAGGTGGTGTCGATCAATCCGTGCCGGACCGGCTACAATGCCATTGCCGACGACTGGATCGGCATCCGGCCGGGCACCGACGGCCTGTTCGTCTTCGCGCTCATCCACGAATTGCTGAAGGCCGGCCGCGTCGATCTCGATTATTTGCTGCGCTACACCAACGCCCATATCCTCGTCGTGCAGGAGCCAGGTGCTGCCGACGACGGTCTGTTCGTCCGCGATGCCGACGGCAATCCGCTGGCCTGGGACAGGGTGGCGAAGACCTCCGTCAAGGCAACCGACCCGGAGGCGAAGCCGGTGCTGACCGGCAGCTTTACGATCGAAGGGCGTCACTGCGTTCCGGTGTTCCAGCTCATTGCCGACCGCTACCTCGACGAGAGCCATGCACCGGATGCGGTCGCGGAGCGTTGCGGCATTCCTGCCGATACGATCCGCCGGATCGCCGCCGAACTTGCCCATGTCGCCTTCGAACAGACCATCGAGCTGCCGATAGCCTGGACCGACTGGGCCGGGCGTCGGCACGAGACGATCAAGGGGCGGCCCATCTCGATGCATGCCATGCGCGGCATCTCCGCCCATTCGAACGGTTTTCACACCTGTCGCGCCATCCATCTGCTCCAGGTACTGCTGGGAACCGTGGATGTTCCCGGCGGCTTCCGTTTCAAGCCACCCTACCCCAGATCCGCGCCACCAGGCCCAAAACCCGCCGGCAAGACAACCAAGGCGATGACGCCGCTCGACGGCATGCCGCTTGGCTTCGTCTGTGGGCCGGACGATCTGCTGGTCGACGAAACAGGCACACCGCTTCGCATCGACAAGGCCTATTCGTGGGAGGCGCCGCTGGCCGCGCACGGCCTGATGCACACCGTCATCCGCAATGCCTGGGCCGGCGATCCGTACCCGATCGACACGCTGATGATGTACATGTCGAACATGGCGTGGAATTCCTCGATGAACACCGTCGAGACCATGGCCATGCTGACCGACAGTGATGATGCGGGTAACTACAAGATCCCCTTCATCATCTATTCCGACGCCTATTATTCGGAGACCGTGCCGTTCGCCGACCTCGTGCTGCCGGACACCACCTATCTTGAGCGGCATGACTGCATCAGCCTGCTCGACCGGCCGATCAGCCATGCCGACGGGCCAGGCGATGCCATCCGCCATCCCGTCGTCGAGCCGGACCGCGACGTCAGGCCGTTCCAGTCGGTGCTGATCGAGCTCGGTGCGCGGCTTGGCCTGCCCGGTTTCGTCAAGGACGACGGCTTGGCCAGATATGCAGACTATGCCGACTACATCGTCAACCACGAGCGCACGCCAGGCATCGGCCCGCTTGCCGGCTGGCGCGGCCAGGATGGATCGTCGATCGGCAAGGGCGCGGCTAATCCGGACCAGTTGCAGCGTTACATCGACAATGGCGGGTTCTGGCACCACGACCTCGCTGACGACCAGCGCTACTACAAGATGGCCAACCGCTCCTATCTCGACTTCGCCGTGCAGATGGGCTTCATCCCCACGGCGGAGCCGATCGTCTTCCAGCTTTATTCCGAGCCGTTGCAGCGCTTCCGCCTCGCCGCGCGAGGCCACGGCCGCGTGTTGCCGCCAGAGGGCGATCGCCAGCGCATCGAGACCTACATGGACCCGCTGCCGTTCTGGCACGTGCCGTTCGAGGAAGCGGCCGTCGATCTCGAAAAATACCCGCTGCACGCGCTGACGCAACGGCCGATGCACATGTACCATTCCTGGGGTTCGCAAAATGCGTGGCTCAGGCAAATCACCAGCCAGAACCGGCTGTTCGTGAATCACCGGACCGCCGCCGGCCTCGGTCTGGCCGATGACGACTGGGTGTGGATCGAAAGCGTCAATGGCAAGGTGAAGGGGCAGATCAAGCTGGTCGACGGCGTCAACGAAAGCACGGTCTGGACCTGGAACGCGATCGGCAAGCGGCGCGGCAGCTGGGGACTGAAGGACGATGCCACCGAGAGCAATCGCGGCTTCCTGCTCAACCACGTCATCGGCGACCAGACCGCTGCGGACGCGCAGGGCAAACGCTATTCGAACTCCGATCCGGTCACCGGCCAGGCGGCATGGTTCGATCTTCGCGTCCGCATCGTCAAATGCGCTGATGAGGAAGCCGGCTTCACCGAGCCGCAATTCGAGCGGTTTCAACAGCCTCCGCATTTCGAGCCCGCGCCCGACAAATTGACCTTCGGCGCCGAATTCCGCACGAAAAGAGAAACCACCAGATGACCTGCCTTCCCGCCCAAACCGACAAGAGGCTCGGCCTGGTCATCGACCTCGACACCTGCGTCGGTTGCCAGGCCTGCGTCACCGCTTGCAAGGAGTGGAACACCGGCGGCCACATGGCGCCGCTGACCGACATCGACCCCTATGGCGGCCATGTCGACGGCGTCTGGTTCAATCGCGTCCACAGTTACGAGCACACCACCGAGATGGGCGGGCGCACGGTCAACTTCCCGCGCTCCTGCCTGCATTGCGAGACGCCGGCGTGCGTCACCGTCTGCCCGACCGGGGCCTCCTACAAGCGGGCCTCGGACGGCATCGTGCTGGTCGACGAAGACAAGTGCATCGGCTGCAAATTGTGCAGCTGGGCCTGCCCCTACGGCGCGCGCGAATTCGATACCGATGTCGGCGTGATGAAGAAATGCACGCTGTGCGTCGACCGCATCTACAATGACAATCTGGCCGAAGAAGACCGTGTGCCGGCCTGCGTCGCCGCGTGCCCGACCAGCGCCCGGCATTTCGGCGATCTCGGCGACCCCCATTCTGCCGTCTCGCAACTGGTGGCGGAGCGCGGCGGCGTCGACCTGATGCCCGAGCTCGGTTATCGCCCGACCAACAAATACCTGCCGCCGCGCGCCCACACGCAACGCGCCGCATCGGTGCCTGCGAAGGCGCTGGAGCCGGTGCGGGCCGAGGGCGGCTTCCTCGGCTGGGTCGACCGCATGCTTTCGAACTAGAACATGCATCCAGCCTTTTCCGTCGTCTTCTTCACCACTGCCACCGGCGCGGGCTACGGCCTGCTGGCGCTGCTTGGCGTGCTCGGAGGCTTGCAGCTCATCCCGCCCGATTTCTGGCTCGGCCTCACCGGCCTGGGTCTGGCGCTCGGCCTCGTCGCGGCCGGATTGTTGTCCTCGACCGGCCATCTCGGCAGGCCTGAGCGAGCCTGGAGGGCGTTCTCGCAATGGCGCAGCTCGTGGCTGTCGCGCGAGGGCGTTGCCTCCGTCATCACCTTCATCCCCGCGGGGCTGTTCGGCATCGGTTGGGTGTTCTTCGGCCGCACGGATGGCTGGGTAGGCATCGCCGGAGTTCTGACGGCATGTTGCGCGGTGATCACCGTATGCATCACAGGCATGATCTACGCGTCGCTGAAGCCGATCGCGCAATGGCACAGCCGATTCACCTTGCCCGGCTATCTCATCTTCTCTGCGATGACCGGCAGCGCGCTGTTGAACGCGCTGCTGCAGAGTTTTGATGTCGGTTCGAAGACGCTTCTGGCGGCTTGCGTGCTGCTGACCATGATCGGCTGGGGCTGGAAGCTGGCGACATGGCGCTACAACGACCGCCTGGAGATCCCGACCAACGCCAACACCGCGACCGGCCTTGCCGGCGGCACGGTGCGGTCGTTGGAATGGCCGCATACCGAGGAAAATTACCTGCTCAAGGAAATGGGTTTTCGCATCGCGCGCAAGCACAGTGCAAAGTTGCGCCTGATCACGCAAGCTCTGGCCTTTGCCTTGCCAGTCCTGCTCCTCGCCGTCACCTCTGCCCTGCCCTGGCCTTTTGCGGCGGCGGCGTCGGTGCTCGCCGCGATCGTCCAGTTCGCCGGCATGCTTGTCGAACGCTGGCTGTTCTTCGCCGAGGCGAAGCACACGGTCACGCTCTACTACGGACGTTGAGGTCAGCCGGGGCGCAGCATCGAGCCGGAGATGGCGAAGATGCGGTCGACGCCAAGCATGTAGGCCATCAGCGATTCCAGGCGGAACAGCCCGGCATAGGCGCGGTCGAGCACGTTGAGCGAACCGGTATAGGCGCCAAAGGCCGGCATGATCATGCGCCCACCGTCGCCGGCAAAGCAGCGCCTGCGCACCGAGCGCCCCTGCTGGACGATGCGCGCGCACGGATGCAGGTGACCCGATATCTCGCCTTCGACGCGCAGCTTGGATGGCTCGTGCCGGAACAGCAGCGAGCCGATCGCCAGTTCGCGCACCGTTTCGCCAGGCAAATCGGCCGGCGCTTCGGGATCATGATTGCCGGCGACCCAGAACCAGTCGCGGCCTGCCATCAGCGCTTCCAGCCGCTCGCGGAAACTGGCATGCATGCGCTCCGCGCCACCGCCATCATGGAAGCTGTCACCCAGGCTGATGACGATCGAGGGCTGATAATCCGATATCACAGCCTGCAGCCGCAGCAATGTCGCGCCGGTGTCGTAAGGCGGGATCAGCGTGCCGCGCCTTGCCAGCGACGAGCCTTTTTCGAGATGCAGGTCCGATACCGCCAGAAGCCGGAGCTCGGGAAAGTAGAGCACGCCGCGCGGATCGCAGACCGCGCTCTCGCCGGCGATGCCGACAAGGTCGGCCTCGGCGATCAGCGATGTCCGCGCCAGCGAAAAGTTCATTCCTCGACCATCTCCGGCCCCATGGCTTCCTCGACCAGCGTCGCGGCATCCATCAGCAGCGTTTCATCGGCTTCGCCATTCACCGGCATCTTGCCGATCTCGAGCATGATCGGCACGGCAAGCGGCGAGATCTGTTCCAGATCCTTATGCACGATTCGACCTTGAATGCGCGAGAGCATGTCGGCAAGTCTGCTGACATCGAGCAGGCCGGTCGCGGCATCGGCACGTGTCGCCTGCAGCAGAATATGGTCGGGCTCGTGGCTGCGCAGGACGTCGTAGATAAGGTCGGTCGACACGGTGACCTGGCGGCCGCTTTTCTCCTGGCCGGGATGGCGTTTTTCGATCAGTCCGGAAATCAGCGCGCAGTTGCGGAAGGTGCGCTTGAGAAGCCAGCTGTCGGCCAGCCAGGCTTCGAGGTCGTCGCCAAGCATATCCTGGTCGAAGAGCGCACCGAGCGACGGCTTCCGGGCCTTGAACATCGCGCCCATGTCACCCAGCGACCATATGGCCAGCGCGTAGTCGGTGGCGACGAAGCCGAGTGGTCTCGCGCCTGCCCGGTCGAGACGGCGGGTAAGCAGCATACCGAGCGTCTGGTGCGCCAGCCGGCCTTCAAAGGGATAGGCGACCAGATAATGGCGATTACCGCGCGGAAAGGTCTCGATCAGCAAGTCATCGCGCTTTGGCAGCACCGACTTGTCGGCCTGGAACCGCAGCCAGTCGGCCACCTGCTCGGGCAGCTTCCCCCAGCGCCGGGGGTCGTCCAGCATGATGCGGACCTGCTCGGCAAGGTAGGTCGAAAGCGGGAACTTGCCGCCGCCATAGTAGGGTACCTTGGCATCGCTGCCGGGCGCATTCGAGACGAAGCATTCGTTCTCGCGGATGCCTTCGAAGCGCAGCACCTTGCCGGCAAACATGAAGGTGTCGCCATGCGTCAAGGTTTCGAGAAAAGCCTCCTCGATCTTGCCGAGAACCCGGCCACCGCGTGAGGCCGAGCCCTTGCTGCCAGCCTGCACGTAGCGCACGTTGAGCGCCGGCACTTCTATGATGGTGCCGACATTCAACCTGTATTGCTGGGCGACGCGCGGATTGGAGACGCGCCACAGCCCATCCTTGTTCAGGCGGATGCGGGCGTAGCGCTCATAATTTTTCAGCGCGTAGCCGCCGGTGGCGACGAAATCGATGACGCGGTCGAAGGTCGACCGGTCGAGGCTGGCATAGGGCGCCGCCGTTCGCACTTCCTCAAACAGATCATCGGCACGGAACGGCGCGCCGCAAGCGCAGCCGAGCACGTGCTGCGCCAGCACATCGAGTCCGCCATCGACCAGCGGCGGTGTGTCCTGGGCGCCGAGATAGTTGGCGTCGAGAGCAGCACGGCATTCCAGTACTTCGAAGCGGTTGGCCGGGATCAAAATCGCCTTCGACGGCTCGTCCATGCGATGGTTGGCGCGGCCAATGCGTTGCGCCAGTCGGCTCGCCCCCTTCGGCGCACCGACATGCACGACCAGATCGACATCGCCCCAGTCGATGCCGAGATCGAGCGTCGAGGTGGCGACGATGGCGCGCAGTGCGTTCTCGCCCATCGCCTTCTCGACGCGCCGGCGCTGGGCCACATCGAGCGAGCCGTGATGCAGGGCGATCGGCAAGGTATCCTCGTTGACCCGCCATAATTCCTGGAACAGCAGCTCCGCCTGGCTGCGGGTGTTGACGAACAGCAACGTCGTCTTGTGGCGCTTGATCTCGCGATAGATCTCCGGCGTGGCGTAGCGCGCCGAATGTCCTGCCCAAGGCACACGCTCTTCGGAATCGAGGATGGAAATCTCAGGCTTCGCGCCACCGGTGACAACGATCAATTCGGACATATCGCCGGGTGGGTTCTGGCTGACCAGCCAGCGCCGCAATTCGTCCGGCTCGGCGACCGTCGCCGAGAGACCGATTGTCTGCAGGCCGGGCACATAGCCGCGCAGCCGCGCCAGCCCGAGCGCCAGAAGATGGCCGCGTTTCGACGTCACAAGCGAGTGCAATTCGTCGAGCACGACATAGCGCAGATCCTCGAAGAAGCGCCGGGCGTCGGAGGCGGCGATGAGCAATGCCAACTGCTCGGGTGTAGTGAGCAGAATGTCGGGTGGCACCAGCTTCTGCCGCTGGCGCTTGTGGGAAGGCGTGTCGCCGGTGCGCGTCTCGATGGTGACGGGCAGGCCGATCTCTTCCACCGGCTTGCCGAGGTTGCGCTCGATGTCGACAGCCAGCGCCTTCAGCGGCGAGATGTAGAGCGTGTGGATGCCGCGATGCGCCTGGCCCGGTTTCCGCCTTGGCCTGACGGCGAGTTCGGTCAGCGAGGGAAGAAACCCAGCCAGCGTCTTGCCGGCGCCGGTCGGTGCGATCAGCAGCACCGATTGCCCGGCCTGGGCCTTCGCCAGGAGTTCGATCTGATGGGCGCGCGGCGACCAGCCTTTCTCGCCGAACCATCTGATGAATGGTTCGGGCAGGACGACGGCTGCATTCTGATTGGCAAGGCGCGGTTGCTCGGTCACGCTCCCAGAGGTAGCGCGACGGCGGCCCAACGCCAAGGAAAATCGGAACAAAAGGGGATCGGATCGTTGGAGAGCGCCCCTCTCACGTCACTATACGGAGAGAGGATGCCGGCAATCAGGTGAGGGCAGCGCGAACTTTCAATCGTTGGCGTCGCCCCTCATCCGCCCTTCGGGCACCTTCTCCCCGTATAGTGACGGGGAGAAGGAAGAAGTGTCCGAACCGGATAGATAGGTAACAGAATGGACCTGATGGATGGGTGACAGTTTTCTCCTTCGCTGGGAGGACCGGCGATGGTTTGGCGAGAGACTGGCATCATGGACGAGCGACTTCGGTTTGTTGTGGACTGCCTGGCAGGTGAGGAGACGATGAGCGAGATTNCCCTGGCGCAGCATCTGCAGCACCCGCAATTGCTGCGGCGTCAGCTTGAGAGACTGGCATCATGGACGAGCGACTTCGGTTTGTTGTGGACTGCCTGGCAGGTGAGGAGACGATGAGCGAGATTGGTGCGGCCTACGGCATCTCTCGCAAGATCGGCTACAAGTGGCTTGGTCGCTATCGTGCGTTGGGCCCGGAAGGTTTGCGCGATCTGCCACGGGCGCCGCTCAATCACGGCCGGGCGACGGCTCTGGATCTGGTGGAACGGATCGTGGCGGCAAAGGAGACGCATCCACTGTGGGGGCCCAAGAAGATCGTGGCGCGGCTCAAGCGCACGGCCCTCGAGCTGCGCTGGCCGTCAGCTTCGACGGCGGGTGCCATCCTTGCACGACATGGGCTTGTGGGCGCGCGCAAGCGGCCACGGCTGCGGGCCTGCGGCAACGGCCCCTGGCCGCCGGCCGAGGAACCGAACGCAGTGTGGACTGGCGACCACAAAGGCTGGTTCCCGACCGGCGACAAGCGGCGTTGCGAGCCCTTGACGGTGATGGATGCGTCAAGCCGCTATCTTCTGGCGCTGGAAGCAACGGGCTCGACGGCCGATGCCGAGGCCTGGCCGGTGTTCGAGCGGTTGTTCGAGGAGCATGGGCTGCCGGATCGCTTCAGAAGCGACAATGGCCCGCCGTTCGCGTCGGCCGGCGTNATGCGTCAAGCCGCTATCTTCTGGCGCTGGAAGCAACGGGCTCGACGGCCGATGCCGAGGCCTGGCCTGTGTTCGAGCGGTTGTTCGAGGAGCATGGGCTGCCGGATCGCTTCAGAAGCGACAATGGCCCGCCGTTCGCGTCGGCCGGCGTCGCCGGGCTGACGCCACTTGCCGCGCGCTTCGTCAAACTTGGCATCGTGCTGGAGCGGATCGCGCCCGGCAAGCCGCAGCAGAACGGCCGCCATGAGCGCTTTCATCTGACCATGCTGCCGCTGGCCAAGCACCCGCAAGCCGACAGAACAGCTCAGGGTCGAGCCTTCGAGGCCTTTCGGCGCAGCTACAATGAGGAGCGACCGCATGAGGCGCTGGCCATGGACACTCCAGCCCAGCATTACCGCCGCTCACAGCGCCTCATGCCAAGAACGCCACCCGAGCCCGATTATCCGGCCGAGGCCGCGGTCCGCCACGTGCGCCACAATGGCGAGATCCGATGGAATGGCGGCTTCATCTATGTCTCGCAAACGCTGGCCGGTGAAGCGGTCGCGGCCACCGAAACCGAGGATGGCCAATGGGCGCTTTCCTTCTATGCCCATCCCCTGGGCATCATCGACACGAGGCGCATGAAGCTCGTCCGCCGCAGCGCCGCGCCAACCAAACCGCTTGGCGCTGCGGCGGACGAATAGAGGGGAGAAGTGTTACCTATGTATGGAGTGCGCCCCTCGGGCCGGACAGGTTGAACAAGCAGAATTGACTTGGAAGCCGGGCTTTCGAAGGATGGAAGNTGGAGTGCGCCCCTCGGGCCGGACAGGTTGAACAAGCAGAATTGACTTGGAAGCCGGGCTTTCGAAGGATGGAAGCCCATGGTGACTTATCGCACGCACAGCATCGAGTTTAAACGTCAGGTAGTGCAGGAGTTCCTCTCCGGCGAGACGCTGCATGGTCTCGCCAAGCGGCATGGACTGCCGCGTAACCTGATCCGCATCTGGGTCCAGAAATACGAGGCCGGCTCCTTCGACGAGGACGTGGCGGCGGCCGACACGATGCAGACCTATGAGGCGCGGATCGCAGCGCTGGAGCGGCTGGTAGGCCGGCAAGCCTTGGAAATCGAGTTTCTAAAAGGGGCTCTGAAAAGCGCACCACGTCCGAGAAGCGGGACTACATCCGTGATCACCGGCCCGGCGGTGTCTCCATCGCTGAAGGATGCCGGCTGATGGGGATCGCGCGATCGACCTACTACGATCAGCCTGAAACCGCCGTGGATGACACAGCGCTCGTCGAGAGAATGGGTGAGATCTCCGACAGCTTCGAAGCTTACGGCTATCGCCGCATGCAGGCGGCGCTGCGGCAGCGCGGCATCATCGTCAACCACAAGAAGGTCAGGCGGTTGATGCGCGAGCATGATCTGCAGCCCAGGATCACGCGGCGCTTCATCGCCACTACGAACAGCGATCACGAGTTGCCGATCTTCCCCAACCTGGCGAAGAACGTGACACCCGACGGCCCGAACCAGCTCTGGGTGAGCGACATAACATACGTGGCGATTGCGGCGGGCTTCGTCTACGTCGCGGTCATTTTGGATGCCTGGTCACGCAAGGTCGTTGGTTATGCGATCGGCCGGTCGATCGACGCGCGCTTGACCGTTGCAGCATTGAAGGCGGCAATCGAACGACGAAAGCCACCGCCGGGCTGCGTCCATCACTCGGACCGGGGATCGCAATATGCCGCACTCCTCTACCGCAATCTTCTCGCCGAGCACGATCTTATTGGATCGATGGGCCGGCGCGGCAATCCCTACGATAATGCGAAAGCGGAAAGCTTCATGAAGACGATGAAGGTCGAAGCTGTCTATCCGATGGCCTACGAAACCTTCGCCGACGTCGCCGAGGACCTTCCCCGCTTCATTGATGAGGTTTACAACACCCGCCGATTGCACTCAGCGCTCGGCTATCTCAGCCCGCAACAGTTCGAGGACCAACACGCCCGGCACATGGTCAAAACTGCGGCTTAATCCTGTCCGGCCCGAGGGGCGCACTCCAGTCTCCGGTATAAACCGTAACCTATATGTCCGGAACGGACCTAAATGTGATGGCTGGGGCGCCAGGATTCGAACCTGGGAATGTCGGTACCAAAAACCGATGCCTTACCACTTGGCGACGCCCCAATAGCCGTCAGAGTCGCTTGTGCGGCGCGTTATTAGCAGAGCAGCCGAAAAGCACAATGCTTATGAGCGAGAGCGAGAACGCCCTGAACGGCACGGAGCTGCCGACCATGTGAGGCGCTATTCGCTCCACACGGCCAGCTCGTTGCCGGCCGGATCGACAAAGTGGAAGCGCCGGCCGCCGGGGAATGAGAAGATCGGCTTGACGATCGCGCCGCCGGCACTTTCCACGGCGCGCAGGGTTTTCTCCAGATCCCTGCTGTAGAGCACGGGCAGGGGCTTGGCCGGTGCTTCCTCGGCCTCGGCCTGAAAACCGCCGTCCAAACCTTCCGCAAAGGCCGAATAGGTCGGCCCGTAATCGGTGAACGACCAGGCGAAGGCGGAACTGTAGAAAGCTTTCAACCGATCCAGCGTGCCGCCGGTTGCCGGCATTTCCAGATAATCGAGTTTTCCATCCTGTTTCATGGGATACCTCTTTGTTCTCTTTATGTTCTAGTGTGGGTATAGTGGGGTGGCAAGTCTTTTTTGCCGCACCCTTGGACATCGCTTTTTCTTAATCGATTGTAGGGGCCGGACGACTTTGCCGGCACCTTGCCTTTCGCACTGCACCATCATATCGCTCCAGGGTCGGACGCGGCGGAACCATCGGTTTCGTCAACCTTTCCAATCTCCCGCAACCGGAGAGCAAGCATGACCAAATGGGTTTTCACCTTTGGCGATGGGGCGGCGGAAGGCCGTGCCAGCGACAGGAATCTGCTGGGCGGCAAGGGCGCCAACCTGGCCGAGATGTGCAGCCTTGGCTTGCCGGTGCCGCCGGGCTTCACCATCACCACCGAGGTCTGCAACGCCTACTATGCGAACGCCCGCGCCTATCCGGCGGGATTGGAAGCCGATGTCGCGGTCGCGCTCGACCACATTGGCCAGCTGACCGGCCGCCGGTTCGGCGATCCGTCGAAGCTGCTCTTGGTTTCCGTGCGCTCCGGGGCTCGCGCCTCGATGCCTGGCATGATGGATACCGTGCTCAATCTCGGCCTCAACGACGAGACCGTCGAGGCGCTGGCCGGTGATTCCGGCGATGCACGCTTTGCCTATGACAGCTATCGCCGCTTCATCCAGATGTATTCTGATGTCGTCATGGGTCTCGATCACGAGGTGTTCGAGGAAATCCTTGAAGACCAGAAGGCGAGCCTCGGCCACGAACTCGACACCGAGCTGACGGCCATCGAATGGCAAGGCGTGATCGCACTCTACAAGGCCAAGGTCGAGGAGGAACTCGGCAAACCCTTCCCGCAAGATCCGCATGAGCAGCTCTGGGGCGCCATCGGCGCGGTCTTTTCGAGCTGGATGAACAACCGCGCCATCACCTACCGGCGCCTGCACGACATCCCCGAAAGCTGGGGCACGGCGGTCAATGTCCAGGCCATGGTGTTCGGCAACATGGGCGAGACCTCGGCCACCGGCGTCGCCTTCACCCGCAATCCGTCGACCGGCGAAAAGCAGCTCTATGGCGAGTTCCTGGTCAATGCGCAGGGCGAGGATGTCGTCGCCGGCATCCGCACGCCGCAGAACATCACCGAGGCCGCGCGCATCGCCGCCGGCTCCGACAAGCCGTCCTTGCAGAAGCTGATGCCCGACGCGTTCCAGTCCTTCGTGACGATCTCCGACAGCCTGGAAAAGCACTACCGCGACATGCAGGATCTCGAATTCACCATAGAGCGCGGCAAGTTGTGGATGCTGCAGACCCGGTCCGGCAAGCGCACCGCCAAGGCGGCGCTGAAGATCGCGGTCGAGATGGCCAGGGACGGGCTGATCACGAAGGAGGAAGCCGTCGCACGCATCGATCCGGCCTCGCTCGACCAGTTGCTGCACCCGACCATCGACCCGAAAGCCGCGCGAGACGTCATCGGCGTCGGCCTGCCGGCATCTCCGGGCGCGGCCACCGGCGAGATCGTCTTTTCCTCCGGCGATGCCGAGGATCTGAAGGCGCAAGGCCGCAAGGCGATCCTGGTGCGCATCGAGACCAGCCCGGAGGACATCCATGGCATGCATGCGGCGGAAGGCATCCTGACCACGCGCGGCGGCATGACCAGCCATGCCGCCGTCGTCGCGCGCGGCATGGGCAAGCCCTGCGTCTCCGGCGCCGGCTCGCTGCGCGTCGACTACAAGGCCGGCACGCTGCTCTCGATGGGGCAGACCTTCCGCAAGGGCGACGTCATCACCATCGATGGCGGCAACGGCCAGGTGCTGAAGGGCGCCGTGGCGATGCTGCAGCCCGAACTTTCAGGTGATTTCGCCGCCATCATGGAATGGGCGGACGCGGTGCGCCGCATGAAGGTGCGCACCAATGCCGAAACGCCGCTCGACGCCCGCATGGCGCGCTCCTTCGGTGCCGAGGGCATCGGGCTTTGCCGCACCGAACACATGTTCTTCGACGGCGCCCGCATCGTCGCCATGCGCGAGATGATCCTGGCCGACACCGAGAAGGACCGCCGCACCGCCCTTGCCAAGCTTCTGCCCATGCAGCGCTCGGATTTCCTGGAACTCTTCGAGATCATGGCCGGCCTGCCGGTGACGATCCGCCTGCTCGATCCGCCGCTGCACGAATTTCTGCCCAAGACCGAGGAGGAGGTGGCCGAAGTCGCCGCCGCCATGAACGTGTCGCCGGACAAGCTCCGGCAACGCACCGACGCCCTGCACGAATTCAACCCGATGCTCGGCCATCGCGGCTGCCGGCTGGCCGTCTCCTATCCCGAGATCGCCGAGATGCAGGCGCGGGCCATCTTCGAGGCCGCCGTCGAGGCCGGCAAGAAGGCCGGCGCGCTGGTGGTTCCCGAGATCATGGTGCCGCTCGTCGGCCTGGTGAAGGAACTCGACTACGTGAAGGCGCGCATCGATGCGGTCGCCAAGAGCGTGATGGACGAGAGCGGCGTCAAGATCGACTACCTGACTGGAACCATGATCGAATTGCCACGTGCGGCGATCCGGGCTCATGTCATCGCCGCTACAGCCGAGTTCTTCTCCTTCGGCACCAACGACCTTACCCAGACCACCTTCGGCATTTCGCGCGACGATGCTGCCTCTTTCCTGGAGACTTACCGCCAGAAAGGCATCATCGAGCAGGATCCCTTCGTCTCGCTCGACATCGACGGCGTCGGCGAACTGGTGCGCATGGCTGCGCAAAAGGGCAGGGCGACGCGGCCCGACATCAAGCTCGGCATCTGCGGCGAACATGGCGGCGACCCGGCATCGATCCGTTTTTGCGAGGAGGTCGGACTCGACTATGTATCGTGCTCGCCCTATCGTGTGCCGATTGCCAGGCTGGCGGCCGCGCAGGCAGCGGTGCAGGTGGCAAAGACCGGGCGCGGATAGGAAGCGAGCCCGGATCGAAACTTACGGTTTTGTATGAAAACTCACGCGAACGTGCCGAAGGCGTTGCGTAATCTCGACATCGTCACTGCCTAATCTGCGCACGGACCGTCAATTGTTTCCGGAATCACACGTTGCAGATATCTCCCGCGCCATTCCGCTCGATCCTGATCATTCAGACGAAGTTCATCGGCGATATCGTTCTCGCCTCGACGCTCGCCAGGAACCTGCAACTCGAATTCCCCGATGCCAGGATCGTGTTTCTCTGCGAAGCGCACTTCAAAAGCTTCGTGATCGCGCATGGCATGGCTTCCGAGGTGGTTACGTTCCGGCGCTCCCGGATCCGCGGCACCCCGCTGGAGCGCGCACAAGAACTCTATGCCGTGGTACGGGCGCTGCGCCGCTTCCGTTTCGACCTGACGATCGACGTGACCGATTCAAAGACCTCGCGCATTGTCAGTGGGCTGGTCAACGCAAAGACCCGCGTCGGCTATAATCCTCCCGAGAGGCCTCTGAAGCTGCTGGAGCGTCAGCCCGCCAATCTGTTTGCCAAGCCGTATGGGTTTGGCGGCCATCATTTCGTCTATCGCTATCTCTCGCCGCTTGAAGCGCTTGGCGTCGATCTGCGCGTCACCGTGCCAAGCCTTCAGCCATCGCCGTTAGAGACGGCGAAAGCACAGGCGCTTTTGGGCAAGCATCATCTGCGGCCGAATGCCTTTGTCGCCGTGCATGCCGGCGCGAGCTTCAAGGGCCGGCAATGGCAGCCGGAGCGATTTGCCGAGGCGATCAACGAAATTGCAGCCGGTACCGGACTGGGTGTCGTCCTGGTGGGAGGGCCGGACGAAAGCGAGATCGCCGGACGGATACTCGCCAGGACGGCGACGCCGATGGTCGACCTTGTCGGGACGCTGTCGCTCGAGAGCCTGTTGGCCGTTCTGAAACAAGCGCGGCTGTTTCTTGGCAACGAGAGCGGCCCTATGCATATGGCTGCCGCCGTGGGCACGCCGATCGTCGGGCTTTTTGGTCTGACGAATCCGTCGCGCTGGGGACCGGTCGGCGTGCCCAGCATCGCGCTTCGGCCGTCGACGCCATGTGACTGCGTGGCCAAGGATCTGTGCCGCTGGCCCGATCCCAGCAGGGTTTGCTGCGTTTGGCGTCTGGAGGTGAAGCCGGTCGTCGATGCGGTGCGCGAGGTGCTCGCGCGCACCGAGATGAAGCGCGAGCGCGCCGTCTGATGCATGTCGTCCAAAATGGCTCCGGTTTTTGGAGAGAACGGCATACATGAAAAGAAAGCTTACAGCGCGTTGCCCGATCCGTTTCGGGCCGACGCGCTTTAACGGCGGCAAGGCCGCCGTCGAAGGGGTCGTTCACCAACCGTCGGTCAAATTGCCGCGTCAGGCATTTTTCTGCTATTCATCGTCCCGATTTCCGCCTTGATGCGGGCCTTGGGATAGCGGCTTGAAATCGCCTATCAGGAATTGGTTTAATGCGTCTGCCGCAAAAACATCTCTGCATGATCGCCATGTCGCTGGCGGTGGTGTCCAGCGCTCACGCCGTGCCGCTGGTCGAGCCCACGCTGCATATAAAGCCTGCCGCAAGCGGGGCCGGCCGGGTCGCGCTGACGCTCGATGCCTGCGGCGGACAAACCGACACACGGATCCTTTCGGCGCTGGTGGAAAACAAGATCCCCGCCACCATTTTCGTCACCGGCATCTGGCTGAAGCGCAATGCCGCGGCCGTCGCGATCATGCGCGCGCATCCCGACCTGTTCGAACTCGAGAATCACGGCGGCCACCATATTCCGGCGGTCGACACGCCGCAGAAGATTTATGGCATACGCAGCGCCGGCAGCCCCGAAGCGGTGCTAGCCGAGGTCGAATCGGGTGCCGCCGCATTGGCCAAGACGGGTGAGCCGGCTCCGAAATGGTTCCGGGGCGCAACGGCCGAGTACAGCCCCTCGGCCATCGCGATGATCCGCAAGCTCGGCTTCAAGATCGCCGGCTTCTCGATCAATGGCGATGGCGGCTCATTGCTGGGTGCCAAGGAAACCGCCCGGCGCATCGCCGCGGCCAAGGACGGCGACGTCATCATCTCGCACATCAATCAGCCGACCCATGCCGCCGGCGAAGGCGTGGTGCAGGGCCTGTTGGCGCTCAAGGACAAGGGCATGACCTTCGTGCGTCTCGACGATGCCGATGGCATGGGCAACAACGGCACCACCGACTGAGGGTGCGTCGATATTGGGGTGGTGATCGGCCCGCCCTCAAATCTCAACGCACTCTGAGTGCCTTCAAGTCGAAGAACTCAGCCAGGCCTGGTTTCGATGGCGACCTTGCTGGCGTAGAACGCCCCGTGATCGCGGATATCGGTCATTTCGTCGAACGGATGCCGATAGGCCCACATCGCGTCCTTGCCCGCCTCGCCGGCCGTCAGCACGCTCCAATAACTGGCATCACCCTTGTAGGGACAATGGGTGGAGTGCTCCGTGCCGGTGAGCTTGTCGAAATCGATGTCGGCGAACGGAATATAGAAGGCTGCGGGGTAGGGGGCCTCGGTCAGCACCTTGGCCCTCGTGGACGATGCGATGACTGTATCGCCGGCGCGGACGGTAACGGTGCCTGCATAGGGCTCGATGGTGATGATCTTGTCGGGATTGCGCTGGAAGCCGGGGGCAGGGTTGGCGATCTTATCCATGCTGGTTCTCCTTACCTGGCTCCCTAAAATGTGGCGGGCACAGCCATTGCGCAAGGTCCGTTCGCATCACGAAAACCGGCGCCAATCGCCGAGGCGTGGCGCTATAGCGCTTTCGAGTGTCACCCGAGGCTTCAGGCGGCGGTTCTGAATGCGTCCATCAGTCCGGCATAGGCGGCTGCAATGCCCGCCACCGGGTTGCTGCTTCTCGAAACGGTCTCGACCTTCAGCGAGCCGCCGCCGGTCGGCAGGGTGAGCAGCAGGAACTGGCGATTGCCGCCGTCGCCGACGGATGCCGCCGCGACATGCTGGCCTTCGCCTCCGCTCTCGACACACATCTTGAACAGCAGCGTGCCGCCGACCGCTTCGAGCGCGCCGCCGACAACTTCAACAAATTCGTCCTCGGAAACAGTCTTTTCGTCCGGCACCAAATCGGCCAGGCTTTCGGCAAGTGTGCTCTCCAGAGCCTTGTCCTCGAGTTGCGCGTCCATGCGAACCTCTTTCAGTCGCCAATCGCACCCCTTTGCCCGTTAACGAAACTTAACGCCGACGATGGCCGGATTGTGGCGGATTTCCCGGTGATTTGGGGGGTAGGAGACTGCCGTCACGGCGGCGATTTTGACCCTCCTGCCATCCCCGTGGCACGAGGGATCAGCAGGTCGAAATCCAAAACATGTCGGAATTCAACCGTTTGCCGTTACGGCACGGACTCCGAAATTCGCTGGCCGCGCAAGCGGGTGACTGGACAATCCGCCGGTTCGCTTCACAATGCGCCAAAGCTACGACGCAAAATGCGCGAGGGAGGAGGAACGGGATGCTGGGGCTGATGCAGGAATGGCCGCTGCTGTGCCACAAACTGATCGACAACGCCGAACGGCAACATGGGGTGCGCGAGATCGTGTCGCGCTCGATCGAGGGACCGATCGTGCGCACCACCTATGCCGACATCCACCATCGTTCCCTCAAGGTTGCCCAGCGGCTGGAACGCGACGGGTACGGGATGGGCGACCGCATCGCCACGCTGGCCTGGAACACCGCGCGCCACATCGAGGCCTGGTACGGCATCATGGGCATTGGCGCGATCTATCATACGCTCAATCCGCGCCTGTTTCCCGAGCAGATCGTCTGGATCATGAACCACGCCGAGGACAAGGCCGTCTTCGTCGATCTCACCTTCGTGCCGTTGCTCGAAAAGATCGCCAGTGCCGTCAAATCTCTGAAACAGGTGATCGTGCTGACCGACAAGGCGCACATGCCGCAAACCACCTTGCCCAATGCCGTCGCCTACGAGGACTGGCTTGACGGGGTCGATGGCGATTTCGCCTGGAAGACCTTCGACGAAGGCACCGCCGCCGGTATGTGCTATACATCGGGCACGACAGGCGATCCCAAAGGCGTCGTCTACAGCCACCGCTCGAACGTGCTGCACGCCATGATTGCCGCCATGCCCGATGCGATGGGTCTGTCGGCGCGCGACACGATCCTGCCGGTGGTGCCGATGTTCCACGCCAATGCCTGGGGCCTTGGCCAGAGTGCACCGATGATCGGCGCCAAGCTGGTCATGCCCGGCTGCAAGATGGATGGCGCCTCGATCTACGAGTTGCTCGACACCGAGAAGGTGACCCTCAGCGCCGCCGTGCCGACCGTCTGGATGATGCTGCTGCAATATCTGGAGCAGACCGGCAAGACGCTTCCTCATCTGAACAAGGTCGTCATCGGCGGCTCGTCCTGCCCGCGTGCGATCATGACGAAATTCCAAGACAATTATGGGGTCCAGGTCATCCATGCCTGGGGCATGACCGAAATGTCGCCGTTAGGAACGCTATGCACCCTGAAGCCCGAATATGCCGGCCTCGAGGGCGAGGCCCGGCTCGACGTCCAGGGCAAACAGGGCTACCCGCCCTTCGGCGTCGAGATGAAGGTGACCGATGACGACAACAAGGCGCAACCGTGGGACGGCAGGACATTTGGCCGGCTGAAGGTGCGCGGCCCGGCGGTTGCCCGCGCTTACTATGGCGGTGTGGGCGCCGAGCAGTTCGACGAGGACGGCTGGTTCGATACCGGAGACGTCGCCCACATCGATGCCGGTGGCTACATGCAGATCACCGATCGCGCCAAGGACGTCATCAAGTCCGGCGGCGAGTGGATTTCGACCATCGACCTCGAGAATCTGGCTGTCGGTCACCCGGATGTGGCGGAAGCGGCGGCCATCGGCGTCCACCATTCGAAATGGGGCGAGCGGCCGTTGCTGGTCGTCGTCGCCAAGCCCGGCAAGGAGCCGACCAAGGCTGGTATTCTCGACTTCATGGACGGCAAGGTGGCCAAGTGGTGGATGCCCGACGATGTCGCTTTCGTCGGCGAGATACCGCATACCGCCACCGGCAAGATCCAGAAGATCACCTTGCGCCAGCAGTTCAAGGACTACCGCTTGCCGACGGATTGACGGGGATGTTGCATGTTTCGGCTTCAAGCCGCCGCGAAAAGGCACTAGACCTCGGTCCGGGTTGGGGCAGCGCAGAAAACAATGGTTAGCATTTCCGAACGGCAAACGTCGAAGGCGGCCGGCTGGTCGCGGCGCACGGCCGCATTTTCGGCGGTGCTGTTGCTGACCGACTATGTCGGCCATCGCTTCGGTCTTGTCGAAACGCCGGTGTTCCTGTGGGTGCTGGGCATTGTTGCGCTGCTGGCGGCGCTGGCGCTGTTGTTCGCCGCCTTTGCCTTTTCGAGACTGTGGAATTTCGGTGATCGCGGCGGCCGCGACCTGACCCTCGGCGTCTTGCTGGCCCTGTTGGTGCTGGTCCCCTACGGCGTTGCCGCCTACTGGGCCACGATCTATCCGCCGCTCAGGGACATCTCGACCGACCTCGAGGAACCGCCGGCGCTCGACATCAGCGACCGGACGAAGGACATGAACGTGCTCTCCCCGCCGACGCCGGGCGAACAGCGGCTGCAGACCGACAGCTATCCGCTTGTCACCGCGCGCAGCTACGACCTGCCCTTCGAGACCATCGTCAACGCCGTTGAAACCGTGCTCGACCGGCGCGGCTGGGACCTTTCCCAGCCATACCCCGACCTCGCCGGGCAGAGCGACGTGACCATCACCGCAGTTGCCTCGAGCTTCGTGCTCGGCCTTCCCGCCGACGTGGCGATCCGCGTGACGGATGACGGGGACACGATCATCGTCGACATGCGGTCGGCGTCGCGTTATGGCCGCTACGACCTTGGCGACAATGCCGCGCGCGTCACCGATTTCCTGGCGGAACTCGATCAGGAAGTCGCCGGCCAGGTCGGTGCGGCTCCAGCCGAATAGTCGGTTTCCTCCGGATATGCGTTTGCGTCCGGGGAAGCCGATCAGGCAGGCGCGAAAATGCCGTCGATGGCGGGGGCGGCGTCTGTCGACACCATGCCGCGCGCCACCAGGTCCTCGAGATGGGCAAGCACCGATAGCCCGGCAGCGCCGTGCAGCCGCGGATCGGTATCACTGTAGATCGCCTTGACCATGTCGGGGATCGTCCGGTCACCGGTCCTGACCCGCTCCAGTATGGCTCGTTCGCGCATCTTGCGATGCGTCTTCAGCCCGCGCATGAAGTTGCGCGGCTCCGTCACTGGTCCGCCATGGCCAGGCAGCAGCAGGCGATCGCCGCGCTCGATCAGCCGGTCCAGCGACGCCATGTAATCGGCCATTGCCCCGTCCGGCGGCGCGACGATGGACGTCGCCCATGCCATGACATGATCGGCCGAGAACAGGATGCCGGTTCCTTCCAGCGCGAATGCCGCGTGATTGGCGGTGTGGCCGGGGGTCAGAACCGTCCGGATCGCCCAGCCGTCGCCGGCGACCAACGCCCCGTCCGGCAGCGCGATATCCGGAACGAAAGCAGTGTCGGCGCTGGCATCGAGCGCATTGATTTCGCCGGTGTGCAGCGGCCTTGCCGGCCGATGCGGGCCCTCCGCCAGCACGGCGGCGCCGGTGCGCTCTTTCAGCCGTGTCGCCAGCGGTGAATGGTCACGATGCGTATGGCTGACGAAGATATGGCTGACCGGCCTGCCGGCGATCACGTCGAGCAAGGTCCGCAGATGCGCTTCGTCATCCGGCCCGGGGTCGACGACCGCCAGCGTGTCGCGCCCGATGATGTAAGAGTTTGTGCCGTGAAAGGTAAACGGGCTCGGATTTCGGGCCGTGATGCGCCGCACATCGGCTGCCACGTCTATCCCGTGACCGTAGCCGGGATCGAAACTGGTATCGAATTTGAGAGCCGCGTCTTTTCGAACCATGTCTTTTCGAACCAAGTCTTTTCGACCATGCCTTTTCGACCATGCCGGGCACATTGTTTCCTGGAACAATGTAGGCACTTTGTTCCAGGAACGGCAAAACCGATTGCCGCATAGCACGCAAGCCAATATAGGAAAATGCTGAGACCGCGATTGTTGGATCGCGACAAATCGGATTGGGGAAGACCATGGCAACTGCAACGACGATGCGCCCGCTTGTTTCTCTGGCTCTGCCGCAAGAAGGCGCGGCGCGACTGGCAACGCAGTTTCTCCTGGCGATTGCCGGAACGCTGCTGCTGACGCTGTCCGCCAAGACCAGGGTGGTGCTGGGTCCGGTCGATATCTCGATGCAGACGCTCGCCGTATTCCTGATCGCCGCCGCCTTCGGCATGCGTCTCGGCGTTGCCACCCTGCTGCTTTATATGGCGGAGGGCGCGATGGGCTTCCCGGTCTTCCAGGGCACGCCGGAGAAGGGTATCGGCATTGCCTATATGGTCGGGCCGACCGGCGGCTATCTCGCTGGCTTCGTCGTCATGGCCGCTATTGTCGGCTGGGCCGCCGATCGCGGCTGGGATCGCCATCCGATCAAGCTTGTCAATGCGATGCTGGTTGCCGAAGTCGTGATGATGGCAATGGGCTTCGCCTGGCTGGCCGTGCTCATCGGTCCGGAGAAGTCCTGGCAGTTCGGCGTCGTGCCGTTCATCGTCGGCGACCTGATCAAGGTTGCGCTCGCGGCGAGCCTGGTGCCGGCCGTCTGGTCGCTGCTGAAGCGCTCCTGAGTTCCCTCAGCAAGCCGGTATACCGTAGACGTCAGGGGTCCACTCCCGGAGACGGTCGTTTCTGATGAAGGTTCTGGTCACCGGCGTCGCCGGCTTCATAGGCTATCATGTCGCCAGGCGGCTCCTGGAGCGCGGCGACGAGGTCGTCGGCGTCGACAGCATCAACGACTATTATGATCCGCGCCTCAAGCGGGCGCGGCTGCGGCTTCTGGCCGAGGCGAGCCGAAGCACCAATGCCGGCTATCATTTCATCCAAGGCAATCTCGCCGACAGGACCGTGGTTGACGGCTGCTTTGCCGACCACGCCTTCGACCGGGTAATCCATCTCGCCGCCCAGGCCGGGGTGCGCTACAGCCTGGAAAATCCGCGCGCCTATGTCGAAAGCAACATCGTCGCTTTCACCAACATGCTCGAGGCCTGCCGCCACAGCCGTGTCGGACACCTGACCTATGCCAGCACCTCGAGCGTTTACGGCGCCAACACCGACATGCCGTTTTCCGAACATCGCCCGGCCGACCACCCGCTGCAGTTCTACGCCGCGACCAAGCGCGCCAACGAGCTGATGGCGCACAGCTACAGCCACCTGTTCGGGCTGCCGACCACTGGTTTGCGCTTTTTCACCGTATACGGTCCCTGGGGCCGTCCCGACATGGCGCTGTTCCTGTTCACCAGGAGCATCTTGGCCGGCGAGCCGGTCAAGCTGTTCAACAACGGCAATCACACGCGCGACTTCACCTATGTCGAGGACATTGCCGAAGGCGTTGTCCGCGCCAGCGACAGCCCCGCCGCGGCCAACCCTGCCTGGGATTCCGGCCATCCGGACCCGGCGACGAGCAGCGCGCCCTGGCGCATCTTCAACATCGGCAACAACAACCCGGTGAAGCTGGCCGCCTATGTCGAGGCGCTGGAAAACGCGCTTGGCCGCAAGGCCATCGTCGAACTCCTGCCGCTGCAGGCAGGCGACGTGCCCGACACCTTCGCCGACACCTCCGCACTTCAACAGGCCGTCGGCTACCGCCCCGGCACGTCCGTTTCCGAGGGGGTAGGGCGGTTCGTGGAATGGTATCTGGCGTATTTTGGACGGGAATAGCGGGGTCGCTCTTTGCACGAAATAGTCCGCCCGTTTGCGGGACGCCGCATTGACAAGCCATTGCATGAAACCTAAGCACAGGCACTCAAGGCCGGGGGGCTTTGGCATGTCGAGGAGAGCTTCTTGAAAGGAATTATCCTTGCTGGAGGCAGCGGAACGCGTCTTTATCCACTAACGTTAGCAGTCTCTAAGCAGATCCTCCCGATCTACGACAAGCCGATGATCTATTATCCGCTGAGCGTGCTGATGCTCGCGGGGATCCGCGAAATTTTGATTATTTCGACGCCGCGTGATCTGCCCGCCTTCCGTGAGTTGCTGGGCGACGGATCGGAGTTCGGCCTGGCGCTGTCCTACGCCGAGCAGCCTCAGCCCAATGGCCTCGCGGAAGCCTTCATCATTGGCCGGGATTTCATCGGCAAGGACAGCGTCTCGATGATCCTGGGCGACAACATCTATTTTGGCGACGGGCTGTCGCAGCTTTGCCGCACCGCGGCATCGCGTGAGATGGGTGCTTCGGTGTTCGCCTACCATGTCGAGGATCCCGAACGCTATGGCGTGGTGTCCTTCGACAAGGCCACCGGAACCGCGCTGACGATCGAGGAGAAGCCACAGAAGCCGAAGTCCAACTGGGCCGTCACGGGTCTCTATTTCTACGACAATCAGGTCGTCGACATCGCCCCCACCATCCGGCCCTCGGCACGTGGCGAACTCGAGATCACGGCGGTGAACAACGTCTATCTCGAGCGCGGCCTGCTCCATGTTCACCGGTTGGGGCGTGGCTACGCGTGGCTCGACACGGGCACGCATGACAGCCTGCATGAAGCCTCTTCCTTCGTGCGCACCATCGAGCACCGCCAGGGCATCAAGGTCGCCTGTCCGGAGGAAATCGCCTTCGAACAGGGCTGGCTGACGGCGGACAAGGTGCTGGAGCGCGCGAGCCGCCTGGGAAAGAACGAATACGCGGCTTATCTGCGCCGGCGTGTCGCCGATCTTTCGGAGGGGTAGATGCTGGAGGTGAGATCGCTTGGCATCGACGGGGTGCTGGAAATCGTTCCGAAGCGGCATGGCGATGCGCGCGGCTTCTTCATGGAAACCTACAACGCCGAGCGCTTTGCGCAGGCCGGCATCGACCTCGTGTTCGTGCAGGACAACCATTCCTATTCCGCCGCGGCGGGCGTGCTGCGCGGGTTGCACTACCAGCTTGCACCGCGCGCTCAGGACAAGCTGCTGCGCGTCATCCGTGGCAGCGTCCTAGACGTAGCGGTCGATATTCGCCGGGGCTCGAAGACCTTTGGAAAATGGGTCGCTCTCGAAGTATCGGCTGAGAAGGGCAACCAGATCCTGGTGCCGAAGGGCTTTGCGCATGGCTTCGTGACGCTCGTGCCCGACACCGAGGTCCTGTATAAGGTGACCGACATCTATTCGCCCGAGCATGACCGCTCGATCCGTTTCGATGATCCGGTCATCGGCATAGAATGGCCGTCGCTGGCGAGCGGGTTCCAGCTTTCGGACAAGGATCTCAAGGCGCCGCTGCTCGCCGCCGCCGAGGTGTTTGCCTGATGTTGCCAAAGGTGCGTGAGGACAGCAGCATGAATTTTCTGGTGACGGGCGGAGCCGGCTTCATCGGTTCGGCGGTGTGCCGGCACCTGTGCGCTAATCCGGCCTACCGGGTGACCAATCTCGACAAGCTGACCTACGCGGGCAACCTGGCCTCGCTGCGGCCGATCGAGAATGCCCACAATTACAGCTTCGCCCATGCCGACATCTGCGACGAGCGGGCGGTACTGGACCTATTGCGCCGCAACGATATCGACATCGTCATGAACCTCGCCGCCGAGAGCCATGTCGACCGCTCGATCGACGGACCTGGCGCCTTCATCGAGACCAACATCGTCGGCACCTACAAAATGCTCAATGCCGCGCTGGAATACTGGCGTGGCCTTTCCGACGAGAGGAAAAGCCGCTTCCGCTTCCATCACGTCTCGACCGACGAGGTGTTCGGCGACTTGCCTTTCGACGGCGGCATGTTCGTCGAGGAGACCCCTTACGCGCCGTCGTCGCCCTATTCGGCCTCGAAGGCGGCCTCGGACCATCTCGTGCGTGCCTGGCACGAGACCTATGGCCTGCCGGTGGTGCTTTCCAACTGTTCCAACAATTACGGCCCCTATCATTTCCCCGAGAAGCTGATCCCGCTCGTCATCCTCAACGCGCTCGATGAAAAGCCGCTGCCTGTCTACGGCGCAGGCGCCAATGTGCGCGACTGGCTGTTCGTCGAGGATCACGCGCGGGCCCTGGAACTCATTGCCACCAAGGGCACGCCGGGCGAGAGCTACAATGTCGGCGGCAATTCTGAACGCACGAACCTCGCCGTTGTCGAGACGATCTGCGACCTGCTCGACATCAGGCGTCCCCGCGCCGATGGCAAGCGCTATCGCGACCTGATCACCTTCGTCAATGACCGCCCCGGCCACGACCGCCGTTATGCCATCGATGCCTCCAAGATCAGCCGCGAGCTCGGCTGGGCGCCAAGCGAGAATTTCGACAGCGGCCTGGCGCGGACGGTGGACTGGTTCCTGGACAACAAATGGTGGTGGGGGCCGATCCGCGAGCAGCGCTATGCCGGCGAAAGGCTGGGCGAAGCACGCAAGGAGAGCGCGTGAGGATCGTTGTCACCGGACGCGACGGCCAGGTCGCGGCAAGCCTGCTGGAGGCTGGCCAGAGCCGCGCCGATGTGGAAGTCATCGCCATCGGCCGGCCGGAGTTCGACCTGGCAAGACCCGATACCGTCTTTGACGCCATCTCGGCGGCCAAGCCGGATGTCGTCGTATCGGCCGCCGCCTACACCGCCGTGGATCAGGCCGAGGACGAGCCCGATCTGGCCTTTGCCGTCAACGCGACCGGCGCCGGCAAGGTGGCCGAAGCGGCGGCACGGCTCGGCGTTCCCGTCATCCATCTTTCGACCGACTATGTCTTCGACGGAACCAAGCCCGAGCCCTATGTCGAGACCGACGCGACCGCGCCGCTGGGCGCCTATGGCGCCTCCAAGCTCGCCGGCGAGCAGGCCGTGGCCGCCGCCAATCCGCGCCACCTGATCTTGCGCACCGCCTGGGTCTACAGCCCGTTCGGCCGGAATTTCGTGAAAACCATGCTGCGGCTGGCCGCCGACCGCGACGAGGTCTCGGTGGTGGCCGATCAATGGGGAAACCCGACCTCGGCGCTTGATATCGCTGACGCGATCCTGCATGCGGCGGCCATGCTGCACCGCAACAAGGATATCGCTGTGTTCGGCACCTATCATCTGGCCGGCACGGGCGAGACCAACTGGAGCGGCTTTGCCCGTCATATACTGGACACAAGCCTGGCGTTTGGTGGTCCTTGGGCGCGGGTCCGGGACATTGCCACGATGGACTATCCCACCAAGGCACGCCGCCCCGCCAATTCCAGGCTATCGAGCGCGAAGTTTGCCTCCACCTTCGGATGGACGGCGCCGCACTGGCGGCAATCGACGGAAGCGGTGGTGAAGTATCTTGCCGGCGGTGGCGCGGAGGGCGCGGTATGACCGCAGCTACGAAGGGGCGGAAGAGCCAGGCTCGTAAAACACAGTCCGGGTTGTACGCCGAACCAATGGACTCTAGCGCGCCAGGTGAGCGTACAGTCTTGGACCTTCCCGAGGCTCTGCTGAACGACGATCTGGCGCCGCTGTTCTGGCGACCGGAGCGGATGGATCAGCCAACAATTGCATGGCTCGGTCACACCCCGTTCGCCCACTGGTTGATCGGCGCCCAACATCCACGCGTTCTTGTCGAGTTAGGCACTCATGCAGGCGTCTCCTACTCTGCTTTCTGCTCCGCTGTCCTGAAGGGAAAGACCGGGACGCGCTGCTTTGCGGTGGACACGTGGAGGGGCGATGAGCAGGCAGGGATCTACTCCGAGGCGATATTTGAGGACTTCAAGCGCTTTCATGACGAGCGCTATGCTGAATTTTCGGAGCTGCTACGATGCACGTTCGACGAGGCGTCGACCCAGTTTGCGGACTCCAGCATAGATCTGCTGCATATCGACGGCCTCCACACCTACGAGGCCGTTCGGCACGATTTCGAACAGTGGTTCTCAAAGCTCTCGGACCGGGCGATCGTCCTGTTCCACGACACAAATGAACGACAGGCAGACTTTGGGGTCTGGAAGTTATGGGAAGAATTGCGGGGCAAATACCCCTCGTTCGAGTTTCCCCACAGTCACGGCCTCGGCGTCCTGCTGGTGGGAAAGAACCCAGCGGAAGCCATTGCCCAATTGTGCCAGCTCGACAGTGCCGACGAGGCGATTGTCCAGCGCCGAATGGAGCTCTTCGGCGATCGCTGGCGCGTCGAAGCGGCGAAGACGTTGGAAATTCAACGTCTCTCTCGCACACTGCCTACCGATGTCAGCGCACTTAACGCGGAATTAGCGGCGGCTCGCAAGCAAATCCGAGCCGGTATGCAAGCGCTGGAGAAGGCCAACACAAATCTCGTTGCAAGAGACGAGGACATAGCGGCGCTTGAACATAAGGTGCAGGAGCGCGATCAGCAGACGGCACTGTTAAATCGCGAAATCGAATTGATTCACAGCAGCCGGATCTGGCGCTATGGATCGTTCCTGCGAAGACTTGCGTCATTTCCGAATGCGGCGACTTTATATGCCGGACGGACCATCGCGTTGCGCGCGCTCCATCATTTGGAAGGCTTGCCATTGGGCAAGCGAGTTACGGAGTGGACAATAACGGGTGATGATCCGCAGTTCGAACTTCTCTGGCGGGGCTCCCAGCCGTTGCCCCCCGGGCACTACCGGCTCAGCGCGTATGTGCCGGCCGAAGCGGAGGCGTTGACTGACGCGCGCCTTTATGTCGACAGCGGCAGGGGGTACAACGAAATCGAACGGATCGATCTGCGGTTTCGTTCGAACGGCAAAGGTCTGGCCGCGTCGACCTTCCCGCTTAGCGTAGCAGCCTCGAAACTGCGTTTCGATCCAAGCGACCGTTCCACCCAGATCACGATCGGCCGCATCCGTTTGCGTCGGCTGGCACGGGTTGAATATTATGCTTGCCTCATCGCGAGAATCCTCGCCCGCCACGTGAAAAGCCCTGGTTCCCTCGTGCGGTCTGCCGCGCGTGGAGTAAAACTCTTGAGGCAAAGTGGCCTCCGGGGGTTTGCGGCCACCCTCCGATCAGCGGAGGCACGAGGCGCTCTGGGCAGCGTTACTTATGAAGGGTGGATTGCACTCAATGACACGCCGACTGAACAAGACGTTGCGGATTTGAGCCAGCGGTTGGCTCAGCTTGAGAAGAAGCCGCTCATTTCGGTACTCATGCCAGTCTACAATACACCAGAGAGACTCCTGCGGGAAGCGATCGAGAGCGTCCGCGCCCAAATCTACGAGAACTGGGAACTGTGCATTGCGGACGATTGCTCGACGGAGCCGCATGTGCGGCGCGTTTTGAACGAATATGCGAAACGCGATCCTCGTATCAAGGTCGTCTTGCGTGACAAGAACGGCCATATCTCGCGGGCATCCAATTCCGCCCTGGAGATCGTCACCGGCGAGTGGGTTGCGATGCTCGACCACGACGATATTCTCCGCCCGCACGCGCTGGCCGAGATCGTTCTGGAAGTCGATCGCCATCCTGACGCCGAACTGATCTATAGCGATGAAGACAAGATCGATTTGGAGGGCAGGCGTTATGATCCATGCTTCAAGCCGGATTTCTCGCGGGAGCTTTTCCGATCCCAGAACTATCTGAACCATCTCACCGCACACCGGGCGGAAAATATCCGCGCCGCCGGCGGCTGGCGACCCGGCTTCGAGGGCAGCCAGGATTATGACCTCAATCTGCGCGTCATCGAGCGCATTGCCCCTGAGAGAATTCGGCACATTCCGAAAGTGCTCTACCATTGGCGGGCGGTGGAAGGCTCGACGGCGCTTGACGGTTCTCAAAAGAACTACGCCTACATGGCGGGGTTGCGGGCGCTGGACGAACACGTCGAGCGCATGGGCATTCCGGCGAGAGCCGAGGAAGCTCCAGGCATACCCTGTTACCGTCTTCGATTTTTCGTGCCCGAGCCACAGCCGCTTGTGAGCCTTATCGTCCCAACGCGTGACAAGGTCGAACTCCTGCGCCGCTGCGTGGAGTCCATCCGCGAAAAGACAACTTACAGGAACTACGAGATTTTGGTGGTCGACAACGGCTCGGTGGAAGAGGAAACCCTTGCCTATTTCAGCGAGTTGAAGGAAGCGAAGAATGTTCGTGTGCTCCGTTACGACAAACCGTTCAACTATTCTGCGATCAATAACTTCGCCGTGGGGAAAGCGAAGGGATCGATCATCGGTCTTGTCAACAACGACATCGAAGTGATCTCGCCGGACTGGCTTACAGAAATGGTCTCCTGGGCCGTTCAGCCGGATGTGGGCTGCGTCGGCGCAAAGCTCTATTATGGTAATGATACGATTCAGCATGGCGGCGTGATTGTTGGCTTGGGCGGTGTCGCAAATCATTCGCACAAGCATTTCCCACGCCATCATCCAGGGTATTTTTGCAGGCTGAAGGTCCTGCAGAATCTCTCCGCTGTTACGGCAGCCTGTCTCCTGATCCGCAAAAGCTTGTTCAAAGAAGTCGGTGGTCTCAACGAGGTCGACCTGACGGTCGCCTTCAACGATGTGGACCTTTGTCTGAAAGTACAGGAAGCCGGCTACTCAAACGTCTGGACGCCCTATGCCGAGCTTTACCACCTTGAAAGCGTCTCTCGCGGCGTTGAGGATGCTCCGGAAAAAATGGCGCGTTTCAACAGTGAAATTGCGTATATGCAAAGGCGGTGGAAAAAGATCATCGAGCGTGATCCCTTCTATTCGCCGAACTTGACAAAAGCGCGCGAAGATTTCTCGCTAGGCTGATACCGGAAAGAATAGCAATGGCCGAATTCCATTTCGTCGAAGACTACGAAAAGCACGTCGCGAGACTCATGCGCGATCATCCGATCGACGAGGCGATGTCGCTCGACGTCGGTGGCGCCTATGACATTATCGGCCGCATTGAAGCCGAAGCCCTCGTCAAGAACGGCTTGCGCGACGGGATGCGCCTTGCCGATGTCGGCTGCGGTTCCGGGCGCACGGCGGTTGCGCTCGCAAGACGCTTGCGCATCGACTATGACGGTTACGATATCGTTCAGGCTTTGCTCGACTATGCCAGGAGCAAGGCACCCGAAAAGTATAGGTTCCACATGAACCGAGCGGTGAAACTCCCGGCCCCGGACGCAACATTCGACTATGTGTGTGCCTTCAGTCTGTTTACCCACCTTCTGCACGAAGAGACCTTCATCTATATGCGCGACTGTCACCGTGTGCTGAAGAAGGGCGGCAAGCTGCTTTTTTCTTTCCTGGAGTTTCGCATGGCCGCCCTCTGGTCCATTTTTGAGGCGACTGTGAAACAATACGAGGCGAGTACTCGCCCGACTCTCAACATGTTCCTTGAACGCCAGGCCATTGAGGTCTTCGCGGCCAAGATCGGCTTTAGTGTGGAGGCATTCATCGACGCCGACGCTCCGGTTCTCGATGGGCATAAGCTCGGCCAGTCTATGTGCGTGATGGTGAGATAAAGTCAGATGCGATTATTTCAAAAGCCTCGCCCAGCGCTACCACCGCGCACGAAGAAAATCACTTCGGCGTTGAACCTTGCCGGAAAGGGTATCGAATACGGGCCTTTGCACGCGGTACTTTTGCGAAAGGCGCACTATGACGTTTCCTATGTGGACTATGCCGACCGCGCTTACTTGGCCGAGCACTATGCCAACAATCCTGACGTCGATGTCAGCCTAATCCCGGAGATCGACATAGTCACCGGCGGCAAGCTGATTTCTGAATTTCTCCCGGAAGAGTCCATCGACTATGTCGTGGCATCGCATGTAATGGAACATGTGCCTGACTTGCTTGGTTGGCTCGAATCGAATCTGCGTGTACTCAAGCTAGGCGGTCGGATTGCCGTCGCCTTTCCGGACAAGCGCTACTGCTTCGACCTGAAACGAAAAAATAGCACGATTTCTGACGTTATGGCGGCTTACTTGGAGAAGCGCACAAAACCTAGCTTCCAGCAGATTTGTGACCACTTCTGGAATGTTAGCAAGGCCAAGGCGGCGGATTGTTGGAAGAAGTCAACCACTCCCGACAACGCAGAATACGTTCATGACAGAAGGACCATCGTCGATACACTTCGAAAAATGGGGGCAAGGGAAGACTATATCGACTGCCACTGCTGGGTTTTTCCTGACTTCAAATTTCTTGAAACAATGAACGTGATAAGGTCCGTTCACAACGTTGGATTCGAAGTCGTATCGTTTTATCCGACTCAACCAAATACTTTGGAATTTTACGTGACTTTTGAGAAAATTTAAGAGTATTCGCATAATATTTGGAGTTGGTAGGTAACAGTGAGGCGATCGATGGCGCGCTTCGTGTAGTGAAGACAAGGAGCGATTATACCGATTTCGAACCTAGCCAAACACGGGGGTGTGTAGGCAAAATGCTGCAATATGATAAGATATTCTTTCTACATATTCCAAAGACTGCGGGCAGCGCTTTTAACCATATATTCAAACCGCTTTTTGGCCCGGATCGCTATTTTGAGCATATGGAGAGTCAGCCAGAGCTATTTCTATCGGTGCAACAGGACTGTCGCCCCTTCTTTCTGTCTGGGCATGTGTACTTTGAGGCTGCGTGTCCGCTGATCGAGAGGTCCGATGTCTTCACCGTCACCATCCTGCGCGAGCCAGTAGCGCAACTCATTTCACATTTGAAATGGGTAAAGTATGTAGGCAGCCCAAAGTACCCGGATCCGAACGCCATAGATGCCGAGATTTTGGAGTTTGCGCGGGAGCTTTTTCAAGTACCTCTCAATGACACTGAGAGAATCGCCGGTTTTTTGGATCGTCCGCTAGGATTAATGCTCTTTGACAACCTGCAGGTGCGGTACTTGTCTGATCCATTCGTTCCGCGGATCGGTCCAGTGCAAAGAACAAAGGCAGAAAACAATATTAAAAAATTCGATTTATTATTTACATTGGATGATATGGAGAAGGCTATAGAGAATTTGGCCAATAAATTTCCTGGAATTGGAGATATAAATCTATATAATTCGGCCAAGATTGAGGACGAAGTAGATTTGGGAAACGTAGAAATTTTCGAATTCTACCACCGGCGCACCGCATTTGACCGGGATCTCTATTCTGCTGCTCGAGAATTTTCGCTGAAGTTTCATCTTTCGGCAGCAAAGCCCAAAATGCGCTGGTTTTCAAAGTTTGCCTTGGGCAACTGGCCCTGAAACGGCATCGCTCAGGGCCGGGAAAGCTCTTATTTTCGCGCCACTAGAGCTAGCGCCGGTCCATTTGGGTGTGCCGGATGGTCGAATTCGATTGCTTCCACTGTGAAGCCGGAATCGGTGATGGCCCTCATCAGGGAATCTCGGGTAAGCCAAAATGCCCATGGCTTTCCGCCGCCGCAGAAGCCGGCCCAGTTGAGTGCTTCTTCGTAGTTGCGTCTGCACACGGTGTATGAGTTACCGTTGACTTCGATCTCGTACGGCTTCTCGAACTGCTTGGCCAGATTTTCTCGGGTGCGGCGTAGCGAGTCGTCGTAGTAGTGCGTCCAAAGGAAGATCGTATCGGACACCCGAGCAATGTTGCCAAGAAATTCAACGGGGTCGGTCATATGATACAGTATGCCCGACGCCACGCATACATCGAAGCGTTCGCTGGTTTCCGACAGATACTTCATCGCGTCGCCGTAGAGAAATCGGGCACGACTGAGGTTGAAGATTTCCTTGACGCAGAGGCATTTTAGGTAGGATCGCGAATTGGCTTCGACAGCGAGTATCGATTCCGCACCTGCTTGATGCATCATGTAAGTGTGTCCCGCCTCCAGCGGTCCGAGCTCCAGAATGCGCTTGCTGGCAAATCCGCCAATGGTTTTCGAAAGCCAGTCGATGCGGGCGTCTTCAAATAGGGCCGCGCTCCCGGGCGTCGTCGTCGCGCCGGCCGTCGCCGGAAATTTGGACGACCACTCGCCTTTGAAAATATCAATTACATTCTGACTGCTTGGCGCCGTCGTCACGTACGCGTCTAAGATATCCATTTGGGTTCCTTTTTTCGAATGCTAGACGGATTGTAGCGACTTGCACAGGCTGCCCGTAGGCTTCTGAAACGGCGCAGCGTTCGCCGAACCCTTGTCTCATGCCGCAGCTCATTGTTGCGCCGTGTTGGTGGCTCTTGCGACCGATCGCCGTTTCAGGTTTCTCGCCAATGCGAGTGGTGTGATCTATCCCGCGACTCCAGGCTCTCTGAGAACGCATGAAACATTGAGCTCTTTTACAACCGAGGGCTGGCTGTCGGAAACCGGGTCAAGCCGAAACTCATTCTTGAAGCCGTGTGGTTCGATCACGAGGAACCGCACCGCATTCCCATTGCCTGCAGCAATTTGCCGGGTGCGGCTGTTGGCTTCGGAGAAGGTCGAAGCGCCCCACGGAACATAGAAGAGCTGGACAGTCGTGGGGTTTTCAACACCCACGGTGCTATCTACGCGGACTGCCAAGCAGTGATGAAGGTCACCTGCTTGCCCGACCGAAAAAGCCATCTGAACATCCTTGCCGGCGGACAGATTCAGTTGATTGCCAGGGCGGGTCTCGGCTTTCGCGTTGCTCACCGTGACGCCGTCAATTGGCTTGCCCAGCACGTTCCAGGTCGGGTTGCCGGGAGCACGCTCAAGCAGGTCGGGCGGAAAGTAGCGTATGAATGACGCCCCCATTTTCACCGCGTTTGCGTACGCCAGCGTCATGTCGCGAGGATAAAGCGTCGGACAATCGATAGGCCCTCCGATGAGCAGCTTCGCATGTAAACACGCGCCGTTTCGAAGCGTTAGATCAGATGTCTGCCGAAAGTAGGAAGCGTGGGCAAAGACTCCTGCCGCCATGGTGAACACGACGACGCAACTCGTTGCCACCACCGCAACGATGCGAATTGCCCCCATCTTCCTCGGCCACAGCATTGTCGCCATAACGATGGCGCCCGCAAACACCCAGGGCCAAATCAATGTCGCCCAAAAGAAGTGAAAGCGCGCGAAGCCAAAGGCGAAGAGTTGCAAAGGGGTGGATATGTTGGCGGGGCGCAAATCGCTTCGACCGGCGGCGACCATTAGAAGGTAGAAAAATACCGAGGCGAACAAGAGGAGGGTGATCAATCCGGAACGGGCAGGAACCGAATGCCGCGTCTCCGCCGTCTTGACATTGCGCAGGCCGGCTATTGCGACCGTCACGGCAAGGGCCATGCAAAGCAAGACGACCAAAAGAGATCGCAACGGATCCGAACCCGCCAGCATGAGACTGCGGCCTACCTTGCCGAACAAGTAAAACCAGAACTCGGGGCTGTTCGGCAGGGACCAGGGCGTTCCTGTATGCACTTGGCCATGTTGGACGAATACGAGGACGTAACCCTGAACGATGACGGTAATGACGGACGCGCAAAACAGCGCAACTCCGTCAGGAATCAAATCACCAAATGCGCGCCGATTAATCGCGATGCAGACAATGAGTGTGGCGGCCAATGCGAGTAAGGAGAAAGCGCCGGAAGTGTAAGTCAATCCCGAAAGAATGCCCATCACGAACAAAACGAAAGAGCGAACGGGCCACGGCCAGGGGCTTACGACTAAAATGTAAACTGCACCAAGAATGAATATCAGCGGTACAGCTTGGTGATAAGCTATGTTTTGTCGGCCCCAATAGCTATCCGACTGCAGCATAAGCAAAGTGAACGCAAAGGCGCAAGCTGTAAGCAGTCTATCGTCGAGAGCGGACTTGAGGAGGATCCATTGCAATAAAAGGAGGAAACCGAGGGTAGTTGTCATGGAAAGTAGTTGATCTACAACAGAATTTCCTTTGAAAATCATAAAATTAAGAGACTCAAGAAATTTGCCAACGGCGTATAGAGTGTCGTTTGCCGGTGTAAAAAGATATTTAAGACTAAAAGATCCTGATGTTCCGTCAAAGTAGGCGCGCCAGTCATCAAAATATGGAAGGTCTATTCCATAGTTAACCCACTGAACTGCCATCCAAACGAGGCAGGCAATCGGGATGGCGATAAAAAGGGCGATAATGATACGCTCTGCCGGTCTCGGCGTGTGGTGAGGTGGGCGCATGGCATGGGGGGCTACTCCCAGCATGAGGTCCGCCGTTTGAGGCCCGACAGAACGTTTCATCGTTGTCTGCGCAGTATCCATCGAGAAACCAGGAAGTTGAGAATTGTCGTGAAGGCGAGCGTTGAAAAGAACGCCACCGTTCGGCTTTGCAGCAGTTGTTCGAGAAAATGAAGAGTTGCCAACCCGACAACAAACACGGCGGCGACCGAACCGCCGATCGCCAGTCGGTCCGCCAAGCCCGTACGGCCTCCGGGAAAGACACGATCGGGATAAAACGTCATCACAAATACGAGGCCTACCAACCAGGCGAGGCCGTAAGACAAGCTCGAAGTGAGCACGGTGAGGCCAGCGAAATATACGATACTGGTCAGGGCGGTGTTCAGGCCGCCGGCAACGAGGAACCGGGCAGCGTCTCCACCAATTCGATCAGCGGCCATCCTACCTGACCGTATCCAGGAAATCCGTGTAGTCCCTGATGTAGTCGTCGGCATCGTAGGGATGCGAGGCCATGACCAGGAGCACCGTATCCGGCTGAAACTTGTACTGAATTCCCCAGACGCCGGGCGGTATGTAGAGCCCGATAGACGGTTCGGTCAACGAAACCTCTTTCCTGTCATGGCCATCGTCCACGACAACCGAGAGACGGCCGTGAGCAGCGATAAGGAACTGGTGGCACTCGCGATGCGCGTGCTCACCCCTGACCTTGTCGGACGGCACGCCGTAGACCAGGAAAGACCGCGCCGGCTTGAACGGCAGGTTCAAACCGAACTCCAGCGGTGCGAGTTCGCCGCGCAGGTCGCCAAAATGCGGCAGCCGCCAGAGTTCGCTGCCGCCGACCGCAAGCGACATTTTCTCACCGACCGTGCCGGGGAAGGTTTGCGTGACGGCTGGCACGATCCGCAGGCCGGTCTGGTAGCCGATGATGATGGCGGGATTTCCGACCACAACAGCATTGGCAGGCACGTTCTTGGTCACCACGGCGCCGGCGCCTATCATCGCATGACGGCCAATGATGACGCCCGGCAGGATTGTCGCGTTGGCGCCGATCGACGCACCGTCCTCGACCGTCGTCAGCAGGAACGCTTCGGGATATTCCTTGGAGCGCGGGAAGCGATCGTTGGTGAAGGTCGCGTTCGGACCGACAAACACGCTATTGCCCAGGCGTACGCCATCCCACAGCTGGACGCCGCTCTTGATGGTCACATCATTGCCGACGACCACATCGTTCTCGATGAAGACGTGATCGCAGATATTGCAGTTCGAGCCGATCACGGCGCCGGGGAGGACGTGGGCGAACGCCCAGATGCGTGTCCCGCTGCCGATTTGAGGGCTTTCGCAGATGCCGCGTTCATGCACGAAAAATGGCTTGTCGGTCATTTGGCTGTTCCGTCAACGACACGGCTGATGATCCTGAGAGGGCGTGACTTGGTGTTTTCAACGGCGCGCCAGAGATAGCAGCCAAGAATGCCCTGAACCAGGAGACTGGCCGACCCGAAACCGGTGATGAGCAGCACCAACGTCGTGTATCCAGCAGGGTCGATGTTGCCGAGCAGGCGCGCAATCACGGTAACAATTGCAAACAGAAGGCTTAGCACGCAGCCTGCAAAACCTAACCAGAGTGTGAGCATGATCGGAAAATCAGAGAACGATAAAATACTGTCCATCATGTATCGGAACCGCCGTGCCATGCCCCAGGCGCTTGTTCCGTGCTCTCGTTCGCGGCGACGGTAGGGTACGAATTCACGCCTGAAGCCAACCCAGAACAGTTGCACCACAAGCGAGCTGTTCGGCTCCTCGATCGACAGGATGGCCTCCAGCACTTGGCGGTTGCAGGCGAAAATATCCACGCCGCCGCTCGGCATGCTTGGCAGGACGAGCCTGCGGTAGGCGGCCCAGAAAGCCTTGGACAGAAATTTGGTCAGGGGTGGATCGCTACGCCCGGTGCGCTGCCCAAACACCACGTCGGCTTCATCCTTTTCCAGTTTCGAAAAGAATTCGACGATCAGTTCCGGTGGTTCCTGCAGGTCGGCGGCCATGGCGGCGACCTGGTCCCCTGAGGCATGTTCGAGCCCGGTTCGAATGGCGGTGAACGAGCCAAAGTTCCGGCTATGGAAGATGATCTTGTAGTCATAGCCCGAGCCTTTCAATTCCTTGACCAGGAGAGGGCCGGATTCGTCCGGCGATCCGTCGACAACGAAGACGAACTCGATGTCACCTCGATATCTGGAATGGAAATTGGCGACCGCCTCCAGAAGGGAAGGGATGTTCGCCTGATTTCGATAGATCGGGAAAACGATCGAACGTGTTGTCACATTGCCTCCCATTCGCGGAGGGCCAAGCACACTTGCTCTATTTCGTCACTCGTCATGTCGGGATAGCAAGGGACGGAGCAGAGACGGCTGACGCTGGCTCTTGAAACGGCGAGATTTTCCGTACCCTTCATCGGCAGATCGGCCCAGCCGATCTGGTCGCAGTCCAGCACGGGATAGTGAATGTCGGTGTCGACCCCGCGCTCTTTCATGAACGCTCGGAATGCATCCCGGTCGTCGCAGAGCGCGACGGCGAGGTGCGCGACAGCGCCGTCGCCACTTTCCAGGAATTGTGCTCGGCGCCCGGCGCTCGATTTATACCGGCTGAGGATGGCGCGCCGGTGCCCGTTGCGGATATCCACATCGCCCAGCAAAACGTCCAGTATCGCGGCTTGAACCTCATCCATGCGAGAGTTGCGGCCGTTGGGCACGCCGACATGATATTTTGAACTCCAGCCATATTGCTGCAACTGCCGTATGTGCGCGGCGGCTGACGCGTCAGGGGTGAGAACAGCGCCGCCGTCACCCATGGCCCCGAGATTCTTGGTTGGATAGAAGCTGAAAGTGGAGATATCTCCCAGTGAACCCGCAACTTCGTTTCTGATCCTTGCCCCGTGCGCCTGCGCGCAATCCTCCACAATTGGAATGTGCGAGAGGCCAGCCTCGGCAAGTCCGGCCCTCATGGCTCGGACATCGACGACGCCACCATAAAGGTGGGTGACGACGATCGCAGCGGTGTCTGCGTTGGCTGCTTTCAACACGGACTGAACGTCCATGAGCTGGCTAGCCGGTTCGATGTCGACATAATGCGGAATGAGGTCGTTGTGCCAGCAGGCGCAGCTAGCATAACCCCCTGCATTGGCCGCGATGATGACTTCGCGCCCGCGCGAGCTGTTGCGCCTGATGACAGCGGCCAAGGCAAATTCAAGTGCATCGGTGCCATTGGCGACAAGGACACATTCCGAAACACCTATATACTTGGAAAAATTTGCCGCAAATCTCTTGCCCGCCACGCCGTTGAGCCACCATCCGGACCGCAGCGTGCTCGCTACTTCACGCTCGATTTCAACCTGATAGCGCTGATACAGGCGCTTCAGATCATTCATCGGAACGGAGTCTTGTTTCGTCATGCGTCAGTCTCGCTATCCGATACCCGCGAAAAGGATTAGAGCTTGGCTGGCTTTCCAGCACGCTTAACCGGCTCTGTCGTGAACGATTCGATCCGACCGCTCCTGAGCGTCATTTTTTTCGTGCAGACGCTTTGGATAAGGGCCTCACTGTGGCTGGCCAGAACGACGATGCCGGCCTTTTCCGCCAGTTCATCCATGCGCCTTTTGGCCTTGGCCTGAAAAGAGGCGTCGCCGGCGCCGATCCACTCGTCCATCAACAGAATCTCGGGATCAAGCGCGGTTGCCGCCGAAAAGGCCAATCGCGCGGCCATGCCCTGGCTGTAGGCCTTGAATGGCAGGTCGATGAAGTCCCCGAGCTCGCTGAAGGCGATGATATCCTCCATCTTCTCTTCGATCTCGGCTTCCGTCCATCCGCTGATCAACCCACGCAACACGATATTCCTGCGCCCGGTGGCCTCGCGGCGAAAGCCTATGTTGATATTGAAAAGAGCGTCGACCTTGCCTTCTATCGCGACGCTTCCGCCCGATGGTTCGTAGATCCCGTAGAGCACCTTGAGTAGGGTGGTCTTGCCGGCTCCGTTCGGGCCAACCAGGCCCAGCCGGTCGCCGGCCTTCAACTCGAAGCTTATGCCGTCGAGCGCCTGCACAAACTGCTTTCTGCCCGAGCTCTCGATCCTGCCGCCTGGCCCACCCACGCGCCGGTCCGGCGCGGAAAGCGTCAGCTTCTCGTGCAGCTTGTAAACAAGGCTAACGTTGTCCAGTTTGATAGAAACCATCGAAGACTCAGATGATGAAGATGACTTGCTTGCGGTACCGGCCAAGCAGCAGCAATGCAATCATCCATATAGCCAATGACACGATGATCGTTACGGTGAAAGCATGAGCTGGAAATTCTCCAGTCATGATCGGCAAACGGACGATCTCGAGGAAATATGTAAACGGATTCCATTCGTAGGCGTATTTTTGTATGGGATCTTGCCCATTATACACCCAGAAAACGGGCGTGAAGAACATGCCAACCCGCAACAAATTGCCAACAATGAACTGACTGTCAGGAAAGAAGGCCCCAAGAAAAGCGAAGACGGTGATAAGGGCCGGTGTGGCGAACAAGATCAGGAACAATCCTGCCAACGACCAGAGCCATGGAGTAGCGACCGGAGAGCCGCTCAAGAGCAGAATGACAAGGCAACCAGCGATCGCATAGCCTGCCCGGATGGCAGACTGCAATGCCAGCCGCATCACATATACAAACAAAGGCAGCGTCGTGCCTTCGATGAAGCTCTCTTCGCGCTGGAACAGCGACACGCTCAGGGACATGACCTCCATCAGGTAGAACCATACCAGAAGGCCGATCGCGACATAGGCAGCATAGCCCGCGGCATCCTTGCCGGCAGGTTGGAACACGAAAACGAACGTGCCCACGAACGCAACGTAGTTGACCAGCAGCCAAAGCGGTCCGAGAGTCGTGCGTCTGTGCTGGTCGCCGATGTCCTCCTGGGCCAGCGCAACCCAGACCCTGTGCAGCCGCATGGCCCTGGAGATGTCGTCAAAAGCGCCGTTTAGTGCCGCAATCATCGTCTGGGGTATCGCAATCTGTCGTTCCGGCGCATTACTCTTCGCTGGCCATAGCGAACCACCAAGCCCCTCTCTAATAGCCATTTCGAAGAGCATATGGCAACGCATTGCGTCGTAACGAGGTCGAGAGCAGAGTCAACCGCGGCAAAATTGGATACACGCTCACGTTGCGGCAGTGTGCAAATCGCAAGGCTGGCCACAGGCTCGGCAACAACCATTCGGCAACAGGGCGTAAATCTTACTCTTATTCACACGCTCTACCGAAAAAACATCTGGCTATACCTCCCGGCCCGCAGTATGCGATACAACACGGCGGGGGCCGGGGATGGCACTTTGAGGGAGTGATCGGTCACGAATAATTTCGTGTTCGCACTCTGTCGGTGCTCATGTTCGAGAGCCTGGAGTCTAGTGCCGCCCAATGAATTCTCCCCTTGTATTCGGACTCAGGCCCGAAATGCGGCGTGGCTTCATCATGGTCCAGGACGTGGTCATGGTCCTGGTCGCGGTGGCGCTCAGCCTCGTTCTTTCGCGGTCGAATCTTTCGTTCGAGGCGCTGTCGCTCGAGGGCCTTGTCACCTGGGCGAGCATCGTTCTCATCAGCCACCTGCTGTTCAGATCCTGCGGCCTCTACACCACGGTGTGGCGCTTTGCCTCGACGCCTGACTTCTTCAACATCCTGAAGAGCTGCGCGATTCTGACGTGCGCGCTCTATGCCGTTTCGCTGGTGGTTCGCTTCTTCGAGCCCGTGGCGGGCCTCAACGAGCGCCAGTTCATCGTCTTCTTCCTCGTCTCCTTCACCATCATCTCGGCGCCCCGGCTGTTCTACCGCTTCCTGCGCGATGGCGCGAGCTGGGGGATCTTGAACCGCAAGACCGACAAGGCGCGGACCAAGCAGGCGTTGTTCGTCGGCCGGCTTGGGGAAGCCGACCTGATCATCCGCTTCACGCGCGCGGCCGAGCCCGCCGACCATTCCATCGCCGGCATCATGGCGACCGAGCGTGACGCGCCCTTGGGCACGCGCATTCAAGGTGTGCCCGTGGTGGCGACCCGGCCGCGCCTCATCGATGTGCTGGAGGATTACACGAGCGGCACCCAGAGCCTCGATCTGCTGATCTTCGGCAGCGGCGCCGAGCACGAGATCGAGGAGTATTCCGAGCTTGTTCGCGTCGCCCGGCAGGGTGACATAGCGGTCGTCCAGTTCTCGGGGCTTTCGCAACTGGGCCAGGAAGGCAAGCTCGTCCTCGATGCCGTCGAGATGGAAACGATCCTGCGCCGCCCGACGGTGCCGTCCGATATCGAGCGCATCGGCGCTTTCGTCGGCGGCAAGCGCGTCCTGGTTACCGGAGGCGCGGGCTCCATCGGCCGCACGCTGGTCAAACGGTCGCTGGAACTGGGGGCCGAGGCGGTTCTGGTCGCCGACAATTCCGAGTTCGGCATCTTCCAGTTGAGCCAGTACGTCAACGAGAAGGACCATGATCGCCTCAAGGTCCGCATCGTCGACGTCGCGGACCGGCGCCAGATGACGCGCGTCGTTACCGAATTCAAGCCGGACATCATCTTCCATGCCGCGGCCCTGAAGCACGTTCCGCTGCTCGAGGAAAACTGGGAATCGGCCATCCAGACCAACGTCTTCGGGACGCTTGTCTGCGCCGAGGTCGCCGCCAAATGCGGTGTCGCGCAATTTGTCCTGGTGTCGAGCGACAAGGCCGTCGATCCGACTTCCGTGCTCGGCATGACGAAGCGAGCCGCCGAACAGATCGTGAGCGGCTTGCATGGAATGCCGGCCGGCGAAGCGGGCGGGCGCCGCGCCGCCACCAAGTTCATAGCCGTCCGGTTCGGCAACGTCTTTGGCAGCAATGGTTCGGTGGCGACCATATTCCAGGCGCAGATCGAGGCTGGCGGGCCGGTCACCATTACGGACCGGCGCATGACGCGCTATTTCATGACTGTCGCCGAAGCCGTCGATCTCGTCATCATGTCGGCGGCCGATGCCGCGTCGCGGCCGGCCGGCCAGGATTACGCCGTCTACATGCTCGACATGGGCAAACCCGTGCCCATCCTCGAAGTGGCCGAAACGATGATCCGCATGTCCGGAAAGAGCCCCTACACCGACATTCCAATCCGCTTCACCGGGATCAGGCCGGGGGAAAAGCTCCACGAAACGCTGCACGGTGAAGACGAGGAATTGGTCGAACTCAGCATTTCGAAGATTTTTGGCCTCAGCACCGATGTCGTGCAATGGTCGGATGTCCACGCCGCGCTTGCCGCGCTGCAGCAATCGATGAAGAGCCAGGACAAGGCAGCCTCGCTCGCCGTGCTTGCCGATCTCGATCGTGCGACGAAGGCAAGGACGAACGTATCCCAGGACATGATCCCGAAGACGGCCGGGCAGGCGAGTTAGTGGGTAAGGCAGATCTGCGCATCGCGGTCCTGATGGGCACGAAGGACGGCGCTGCTTTCATCGACGAGCAATTGCAGTCCTTGGCTATGCAGTCGCACCCTTTGGTCGATTTGTGGATATCCGACGACGGCTCCGTCGATGGCACGATCGCCATCGTCGAGGCTTGGAAACCCCGCTGGGCAAAGGGTCGAATGACCTTGCTGGATGGGCCGCGGCAAGGCTTCGCCGCCAATTTCCGATCGATGATTCTCGACCGGCGCATCGATGCGGATTGCTATGCCTTCAGCGACCAGGACGATATCTGGGAACCGGACAGGCTGGAAAGCGCCGTCCGCTGGATGCAGGGGTTCGACGCGGGAAGACCGCTGATGTTCTGCTCGCGAACCGCGACCATGACCGAAACGGGAAGCCTGGTCGGCCGTTCGCCGCTGTTCAGCCGGCCGCCGTCCTTCCGCAACGCACTCGTCCAGAGCATCGCTGGCGGCAACACCATCCTGCTCAATCGCGCGGCGCGCGATCTGCTGGCAAGGGCTTGCGCGCGGACTGGCTTCGTCAGTCACGACTGGTGGGCCTATCTGATTGTCACCGGCGCCGGCGGTGTCGTCCACTATGATCCGCGGCCCCTGGTGCGCTACCGGCAGCATGCGGCAAACCTGGTTGGCGCCAACGTATCGTGGCAGGCACGGGTCTCGCGGCTTGGCCGCCTGTTCAAGGGCGAGTTTGCCGGCTGGACCGATCTCAACCTTGACGGCCTCGCCGCCAACCGCGACCTCCTGACGCCCGATGCGGCGGCGTGCCTCGACCTGTTCGCAAATGGTCGCCAGGGCAGCCTTTTCCAGCGCCTGCATGCTCTGCGCAAAAGCGGCGTCTATCGACAGACTTTGGCCGGGACACTCGGGCTCTATCTCGCGTTCGTCCTGGGTCGCATCTGAACCGGACGGCTGCGTGGCGCGCTTGGTCAAGAGGCGACCTCATGCTACGTCGGCCGGATGACGGGCTACGCTTGGTCACGCCCAGGAGAGCTTTGGCAGAGAGTATGATCGGCCGTTCATGAAAGCAGCCAAGAAAATCCTCGATCTCGCCGGCGCGGCTTTGCTGTCGATTGTCACTCTTCCTGTGCTGTTGCTCGCTGTCCTTGCCGTCCGGCTATCGTCGCCCGGTCCGGCGATTTTTTCGCAGACGCGTGTCGGTCGCGGTGGCGTCCTGTTTCGCTGCCACAAATTGAGGACGATGTACCAGGGAACGCCGTCCTTGCCCTCGCACGAGGCGCCCGTAGGCGCCGTGACATCGGTCGGCAAGGTCTTGCGGAAATTCAAGCTCGATGAGCTGCCGCAGTTCTGGAACGTTCTGCAGGGCGAGATGAGCCTGGTCGGGCCGCGTCCCTGTCTGCCGACCCAGACCGAATTGATCGAGTGCCGCAGGCGGCTGGGCGTTTTGGAGGCGCTTCCAGGCATTACCGGCCTTGCCCAGATCCGGGGCATCGACATGTCCAACCCGCACCTCCTGGCCGAAACCGACGCTGCCTATCTCAGGACCGCGTCGCTCTGGCTCGATCTTCGGATCCTGTTTGGAACGCTCTATCGCAACGCAGGCGATTGAGCGTTTCCAGGCCGCGCTATCGCGGCCAACCGCTCCAGCGTGGCGGCTTCCGGCAGCCAGCCTTCGGATGCGAGCAAGGAAGGATCGCATATCTGCGTCGCGGTCATGCTGTCCCAGAACATGCGCTTGCCCAGCAGGATCGCGCCCGCCCGCATCGGCCCGGCCGGCACGGTCACCAGGCGCGCCGGTCTTCCGAACCCCCTGCGAAAGGCGCCGACGATGGCCGCGACCGAAACCGGCGCCATATCGCTCGCACCATAGATCGGGCGAAGCGGTTCAGAATGGCTCAGCAGGTGCCACACCGCTCCCGCCGCTGATGACAATGACAGCAGCGAGCGGTTTCCTGTCAGGGCGCCTGTCGGCAGCGGCAGGGCGGTATCGGCCTGCCGCATCAGTGTCGCCAGGTTTCCTTTCATGCCGGGGCCGTAGACCGGAGGCAGCCGCAACGCGGCGGCGTCGGAACGGCCGTGCAACGCATAGGCGTCGCGCACCCTGGTCTCGGCTTCGCGCTTCGAACGTCCATAGGCGCATTGCGGGTCGGGGATGGTGTCCTCGTCGATCGTTGCGCTGACACGGGCGCCGATCACGGCCCGGATCGAGGAGAGGTGGATGAAGCGTCCGCTTGCCTGCTCGGCGCTGGCTTGCGCCAGCCGTGCGCTCAATTCCGCATTGCCCGCCAGGAAATCGGCCTCGCTGGCGTTGCCCTGATCGTTGTTCAGGCCCGCGCAATGAACGACGTCCGTGACATCCCTGGTCAGCGCCAGAAAAGCCGCGGCCGGCGCATCGAAACCGGGCATCGGCACGACTTCGGAACCTGGACCAAGTTTCTCCGGGTGGCGGGAGGCGAGGCGAAGCTCGACGCCGGCCTCGCGAAGCTGGCGGACCACCTGACGGCCGATGAAGCCTGTCGCGCCTGTGACCAGGACTTTCATTGCCTTTGCCCGGACGATTAATGATAGGCGGATGGAAGCGTCGGATCTCCCATCCCTGGCGAAAGCACTTCTTTCGCCGCTGGCTGAAGCGTTTTTTCCGCCGCGGGTGGAAGCCCTTGGTTCTCCACTAAGGGCGCGAATGCCTGGTCTTGCGGCAATGGAGCCTGGCGGCCTGAGGCGAGATATGTTCCCGACACCAGGAAGACCATCAGCACCGAATCCAGAATGTCATGGCCGATCAGGATGCCGGTCATTCCGGCACAGAGATAGGTGATCACCGCGACGACAATCATGGTGGCGCCGAACCGCTCGATCGGATCGCTGCTGTTCCGCAGCACCAGGGCGGCATTCCTGGCGGCAACCACAAAGATCGCCGCCAGCGCCACGGCGCCCAGGATGCCTGCCTGCACCAGGGCGGTCAGGAAGCCGTTGTGGAAATGATTGAAGCCCAGCGACAACGCGAACTGGTTCTGGAAGCCCTGGCTTATCAAGAGCTGCGTCGCACCGACCCCATGCCCGAGCAAGGGCATCTCGCGGAATGCCTTGAGGCCGATCTGCCAAAGGGCGACGCGTATTCCGACCGAAGTGTTGTAGTCGCCGTGGCTGCCAAGCGCGCTCAAGTCGGAGCGGAGGAAGTCGAGGCGCCCGGATATCGTCTGGAAGCCGAAAGCGGCGATGACGATGCCGACCGCCACCACCAGCAGCAGCAGGCGAACGACATTGCGCCCTCTCACCCTATGCTGGTTGATCAGCAGAACGGCGATGCCGGCGATCAGCAGCGCCAGCCAGATGATGCGGGTGCCGGAGTAGACGATGGCGATCGTTCCGCCAAGCGCCGCGCAGATGAGGGCGGTCCTGTGCCTCTCGACCCCCGACAGGGCGCCGGCCACACAGACCATGACCGCGAGGCACAGGACCTCTGCAAACACGATTGCATTCCCGGCCCCGCCCTCGGCACGCATGCCAAACCAATATTGCTGGAAGATCGCCAGCAGCAGCGCGGTAAAACAGGCCGCCATGCTGCAGAGCACGATGATGCGGACGAGCGTTGTTTTCTGCGTGATGCTCCAGGTCGAGTAGGAAATGGGGAAAAACAGGAAGGTGATGAGCGGGATCAGATGCGAGGCATCCCTGACGATCGCATTGTTGACGATGGAAGCAGCGAGATTGGCCGCGCAATAGGCATAGAACGCAACCGTCAGCGCCATCATAGCCGGGTCGATATTGAAGCGTCTTCTCCTGGAGGCGATCAACAGGACGGACCACAGGCCGCCGCCATTGAACACGAAGCTGACCACCGATCCCAGGACCGGTGGAAAAAAGAAACAAAGAATGGAGAAGTAGATATTGATCTGCGAAGGCGTGAATTGCCTTTTTATGGACGAAAGCGCGTTCAATTTGGGCTCGCTGTTTCGAGAAGCTTATGCGGCACATTTTGTCTGGTGGAACCGAATGTGCGCGCCTCGAAATTGCCCATGCTTCAAGACGCATCTTGCCGCTTCCGGTGGTGGTATAGCGGCTGAGCGCCTTTTTCGATAGTATGCCCGGTCGATTGCCACTGAAAATCGGCAACCGCGACGATCGGTGGAGGGCTCTCGGAGCGTCGATCCGCCAGCTTTCTCCAGGCAATATTTTTCCTGCGTTTCCTCAGCCGGAGATACGGCGAGGAGAAATTTCCGAATTCTTGCGGAACCATGGAAAATTCATTCTCGAACCGACAGCTGCCCGGCTCGTCTTGCATTGTTCTGGGCCGCGCCGATCTGCTAGAACGCCCGCACGAAACACTTTGTCCAGAAGCGAAGCTTGAAGCGGGCGCAAAAACCCGATGATTTGACGCAAGGTCTTCTGTCGGAAAGCACGAGAGAACGCTCACAGTCCATGACAATAGCGCTTACGCATCTTCAGCGGCTTGAAGCCGAGTCCATTCACATATTCCGCGAGGTTGCGGCCGCCTTCACCAAGCCGGTCATGCTCTATTCGGTCGGCAAGGATTCATCCGTGCTGATGCACCTAGCGATGAAGGCGTTTTATCCGGCCAAGCCGCCATTCCCGTTTCTCCATGTCGACACCACTTGGAAGTTCCGCGAAATGATCGCCTTTCGCGATCAGATGGCGCAGAAGCTCGGCTTCGATCTCCTGGTCCATGTCAACGAAGATGGCTTGCGCGACAACATCAATCCGTTCGATCATGGGTCCAACACCCATACCCATGTGATGAAGACCATGGCGCTGCGCCAGGCGCTCGACAAATACGGCTTCGATGCCGCTTTTGGCGGCGCCCGTCGCGACGAGGAGAAGTCACGCGCCAAGGAGCGCATCTTCTCCTTCCGCAGTGCCCAGCATGTGTGGGATCCGAAGAACCAGCGGCCCGAAATGTGGAAGATATTCAACACCCGCATCGCTTCGGGTGAATCGATCCGCGTCTTTCCGTTGTCGAACTGGACCGAGCTCGACATCTGGCAGTACATCCTGCAGGAGAATATTCCCATCGTGCCGCTCTATTTCGCCAAGCAGCGGCCGGTCGTGGAACGCGACGGCATGCTGATCCTCAAGGACGACGAACGCATGAAACTGCGCCCCGGCGAGGTCGTGGAGGACCGGCTGGTGCGCTTCCGCACGCTGGGCTGCTATCCGCTGACCGGCGCCATCGAGTCGGATGCCGACACGCTCGAGGCCATCGTCGGCGAGATGCTGACGGCGCGCACCTCCGAACGGCAAGGTCGCCTGATCGACCGTGATGAAGCCGGGTCGATGGAAAAGAAGAAGCGCGAGGGGTATTTCTGACCATGCGCCACATCATGGCAAAGAGCCTCGCCCCGACCGACGGCGTCCGCGATTATCTGGCCGCGCAGGAGAAGAAGTCGCTGCTGCGCTTCCTGACCTGCGGTTCGGTCGATGACGGCAAGTCGACGTTGATCGGACGCCTGCTGTCCGACACCAAGCAGATCTTCGAGGACCAGCTCGCCGCGCTCGAACGCGATTCGCGCAAGCATGGCACAACCGGCGACGACATCGATTTCGCACTGCTGGTCGACGGGCTGGAGGCTGAGCGCGAGCAAGGCATCACCATCGATGTCGCCTATCGCTTCTTTGCCACGCCGAAGCGCAAGTTCATCGTCGCCGACACGCCCGGCCACGAACAATATACCCGCAACATGGCGACCGGAGCCTCGACCGCCGACCTGGCAATCGTGCTGATCGATGCCCGGCAGGGTGTGCTGCGTCAGACCAGGCGCCATTCGATCATCGCCTCGCTGCTCGGCATCCGCCACATCGTACTGGCCGTCAACAAGATCGATCTCGTCGATTTCGACCACGCGGTCTTCGACCGGATCGTCGAAGACTACCGGCAATTCTCGCGCGCTCTCGGCTTTCAGACCATCGAGCCGATCCCGATGTCGGCTCGCTATGGCGACAACGTCAGCCGCCGCTCCGAGAACATGCAATGGTATTCCGGTCCGACGCTGATCGAGCATCTTGAGACCGTCTCGGTCGAAGAGGCGGCCGTCGAATTGCCGTTTCGTTTTCCGGTGCAGTACGTCAATCGCCCCAATCTCGACTTTCGCGGTTTTGCCGGCACGATCGCGTCCGGCGCCATTGCGCAGGGCGACGAAGTCGTCGTCGCCAAATCCGGCAAGTCATCGCATGTCAAACGCATCGTCGCTTACGGCGGCGATCTCCAACAGGCGGTGGCCGGCCAGGCCGTCACGCTCGTCCTCGACGACGAGGTCGAGGTCTCCAGGGGCAACATGCTGGTGTCACCGGCCACCCGGCCGCAGGTCGCCGATCAGTTCGCCGCCAACATCGTCTGGTTCGACGAGCATGCCCTGCTGCCGGGCCGCTCCTATATCCTGCGCACCGAAACCGACCAGACCAGCGCCACCGTTACCGATCTCAAATACCGCATCAACGTCAACGACTTCGCCCACGAGGCTGCCAAGTCGCTTGAAATGAACGAAGTCGGTATCTGCAACATCTCGACGCGGGCGCCGATCGCCTTCGACCCTTTTGCCGAGAACCGCACCACCGGCGCCTTCATCCTGATCGACCGGATCAGCAATGCGACGGTTGGGGCAGGCATGATCGTGCACTCGCTGCGCCGGGCCGAAAACATCCATTGGCAGTCGCTCGATGTCGGCAAGCGCGTGCGCGCCGACATGAAGAACCAGCGGCCGGCCGTGTTCTGGTTCACCGGGCTTTCGGGCTCCGGCAAGTCGACCATCGCCAACCTGTTCGAGAAGAAGCTGTTCGCCACCGGCCGCCACACCTATATCCTGGACGGCGACAATGTCCGTCACGGTCTCAACCGCGATCTTGGTTTCACCGATGCCGATCGCGTCGAGAACATCCGGCGCGTCGCCGAGGTGGCCAAGCTCATGGCTGACGCCGGTTTGATCGTCATCGTGTCCTTCATTTCGCCGTTCAGCGCCGAGCGGCGCATGGCCAGGGAGTTGATGGCCGACGGTGAATTCATCGAAGTGTTTGTCGATACACCTTTCGACGAATGCGCCCGGCGCGATCCGAAGGGCCTCTACGCCCGCGCGCTGAATGGCGAAATCAAGAATTTCACCGGTGTCGATTCGCCTTATGAAGCGCCGGAGAAACCGGAAATCCATCTGAAGACGCTCGGCAAATCGGCTGAAGCGATGGTAGATACACTGGAACACTGGCTGAACGAGCGTGACATTGCCGAAGACCAATATGACAGCGGCGGCGGCATCTGACGACAGGCTGATGCTCGAGACCTTCGAGCGGCTGGCCCTGGCGGCCGGGCGCGAGGTCATGCGCGTGTTCCACGCCGGCTGTGCGGTCGACCAGAAATCCGACGCCTCGCCGGTAACCGAGGCGGATCGCGAGAGCGAGAAGATCATTCTCACCGGGCTGCGCAGCGCCTTTCCCGACATTCCCTGTGTGGCCGAGGAGGAAGCAGCGGCTGGCGTCATGCCGGCCGAACTTGGCGATGCCTTCTTCCTCATCGATCCGCTCGACGGCACCAAGGAATTCGTCAACCGCCGCACCGATTTCACCGTCAACATCGCGCTTGTGCGCCATGGCGTGCCGGAAGTCGGCGTCGTCTTCGCGCCTTGCACCGGCCGCTTCTTTTCCGGCTTGCCGGGCAGGGCGGAAGCCCTCGAAGTCGACGGTGATTACCAGATCGTCGCACGCCGGCCGATCTCGGTGAGGACGGCGGCGATACCGCTGGCCGTGGTGGCCAGCCGCTCCCACAACACGCCGGAAACCGAGGCCTATATTCGCGACCTCGGCGCCGCCGAGATCGTCTCGGTCGGATCGTCCCTGAAATTCTGCCTTCTCGCCAGCGCCGAGGCGGATGTCTATCCGCGTTTCGGCCGCACCATGGAATGGGACACCGCGGCCGGCGATGCGGTGCTGCGGGCCGCCGGCGGCACGACGCGCACGCTGGACGGAAAGCCCTTGGCCTATGGCAAGCGCAATCAAGCCGAGGACGCGGATTTCGCCAATCCGCATTTCATCGCCAGCGGCAGGGCAGGGGCGAGCCCCGCCTGAGAACTGCCGATTAGCCGAGACTTGCAGCTTACTCGGCTGCGGCCTGCGCCGAGTTGGAGCCGATATAGTTGCGGATCGTCTCAATGATCCGGTCCTGGTCGGCTTCGCTGAGATAGGGGTGCATCGGCAGGCACAGGATTCGCTTTGGCAGGTCCTCCGAGACGGCAAGACCGGTTGGCGTGCGCGGGTAGTCGCGATAGGCGATCTGGTCGTGCAGCGGCTTGACGTAGTAGATGACCGACGGAATCCCCTTTTCGCTCAGATGCGCCCTCAGGCCGTCGCGCTTGGGCGTCTCGATCGCGTATTGCGCCCAAGCCGAACGGCTGCCGTCCAGGTTGCGGGCGGCGGTGACGATATCGCCAAGCCCTTCGGCGTAGCGCTTTGCCACCGCCTGGCGGGCAACCATCTCGTCTTCCAGGATGGCGAGCTTTTCGATCAGGATCGCCGCCTGCAGTGTGTCGAGCCGCGAATTGATGCCGACGCGGATGTTGTCATATTGCGTCTCGCCCTTGCCGTGGAAGGCGAAGGAACGCAGCTTGTCGGCCAGCGCGTCGTCGTTGGTGAACATCGCGCCGCCGTCGCCGTAGCAGCCAAGCGGCTTGGCCGGATAGAAGCTGGTCGAGCCGACATGGCCGAAGGCACCGCACATCTTGTCGCCAAGCGATCCGCCCATCGACTGGGCGGCGTCCTCGATCACCAACAGCCCTTCGCGGTTGGCGATGGCCATGATGGCATCGTAATCGGCGGCAAGGCCGAACAGGTCGACAGGGATGATCGCCTTCGGCTGCAGCCTGCCTTCCTTCTTGATCATGGCGATGGCCGCCTCGAGACTGGCGATATCGATATTGTAGGTTGCCGGATCGACATCGACGAAGACGGGCTCCGCCTTGGCCAGCGCCACCACCTCGGCGGTGGCGGCGAAAGTGAAGCTCGGCACGAACACCGCGTCACCCGGGCCGATGCCGGCGGCAAACAGCGGCAGCAGCAGCGCGTCGGTGCCGTTGGCGCAGGCCACGACATGCTTGGTGCCGACATAGGCGGCAAGTTTGTTTTCGAATTCGGTGACCTGCGGCCCCAGTATATAGCGGCCCTCGTCGACGACACGGTCGATGGCGACCCTCAGCCGGTCGCGGATTCGTTCGCGCTGCGCGCCAAGATCGATGAACTGCATGTCGGCCTCAAAAACGGTTTAACCAGGCGATTTAGCCAGATAACGGCCCGCTGGTACCAGAGTTGCGCCTGCCGAGAAAGCCGGGCAGGCGGAGCGACAAATTGCGGAGTTGTCGCAGTCCGTTACCTGTATTCCCGGTCTATGTCAGCCAGATGCCGGAAATCCGGGCTTTGTCGGGCGCTATGGCGCCTTTATAGCCCCATGGATCGGTCCTGCGAAACATAAAGTGATCGACCGGTTCAATCCGAGGGGTGCTCAGGCGATCTCATGCCGCCAGGGCGGGTTGGCGCCTGCCCGCGACACCGTCACCGCCGCCGCCTTGGCGCCGAGCGCCAGCGCCTTGCGGATGGCGTCCTGCGACAGTCCAGCGATTGCCGCCTTCGTCAGCAGGCCTTGTTCGTGCAGGGAGGCGAGGAGGCCGGCGTTGAACGTGTCGCCCGCACCGACCGTGTCGACCACCTCGACCTTCTCCGGCACCACGCTGACGGCATGATCCTTGGTGTAGCCGACGGCGCCTTCGCTGCCATGGGTCACGACGATCAGCTTCGGGCCGCGGTCGAGCCAGTTGCGCACGACATCCTCGTGCGAACCCGCTTCGCCAAACCAGTTCAAGTCCTCATCCGAGAGTTTCACGATGTCGGCCATCGCCATCATGGCGCGGATGCGCCGGAGATGCTTTGCCTTGTCCGGAATGAAGTTCGGCCGGATGTTGGGATCGAGCATCATGACGCGGCCCTCATGCTCGCGTTTCATGAACGCCTCATAGGCGCTACCGGCCGGCTCCGAAATCAGGCTGATGGCGCCGAACAGCATGGCCTCGATCTCGCTGCCCAGCGTCGGCAGGTCGTCGATGGTCAGCATGCGCCCCGCGGTGTTCTCGTCGTAGAATGTGTAGGTCGCCTGGCCGTTGTCCAGCCGCACGAAGGCAAGCGTGGTCGGACGAGGGGAGGTGTGCGCATAGGTGGAACTGACCTTGCTCGCCCCCAGCGCGTCGCGGAACTGGCCGCCGAAAAGATCCGACGACAGGCCCGAAAAGAAGCCTGCCGGCGCGCCAAGGCGGCCAAGCGCGATCGCCGAATTGAACACCGCGCCGCCGACATAGGGCGCAAAGGCCGGTTCACCCTGCGTCGTGGTGCGCGGCAGCATGTCGATCAGGGCTTCGCCGCAGCAGAGGATCATGGCTTCCTGGTCTCCGGCGGATAGATCACGCCCTTGCGGATGATGATGTTGGCGTAAAGCCGCGGCTCGCTTGTCGCGACGATGGCATGCGCCGATTTGACCCGTGCATAGAAGTCGGCGCCGGCCAGCGCAACCACCTTGCGGCCCGGCGCGCGTCTGGCACAGATCGCCTCAATCTCGTGATGGACAGGGTCGGCAAGCGACGGATCGCCCTTCACGGAGGCGCGAAACAGCGCCTCAGCTACTGCGTCGTCGACCGGCAGGATACTGAGGATGGCGTCGAGCACCGGGATGAGCGGATGACCATCGGCCCGGATGAGGCGTCTCGCATGCTCTTCGGCCGGATAATTTCCGTCGACAAGGGCGATCTCGTCGCCGTGGCCCATGGCGCGCAATGTCGACAAAAGGTCAGGACCGAGCAGCGCCGGGATTCCGATCAGCATTCAGGCGCTCCTGGAAATCGTCGTCGAGCCGATCAGGAAACGTTCGGAAAGCGGCAGGCTGGCGCCGCCGAGCGCGCGGGCATGGATGCCGACGGTTCCTTCGCGAACGGCGGGAAGTTTCAGGCCTTCGCCATCGATTGCCGCAACGGCGTCAACGATGGCATCGACCAGCCGGCGGCGCACCGCCTTCGGCATCCAGCCATCGATCACCGCCGCCTCGAAATCGATGACAGAGGATGCAGCCACGATGGCATAGGCAAGCGCCCGCGCGGCGCTGGCGATCCAGTCGTCGAGCTCGCCGCCGATCTCGCCCCAGTCCTCGGGCGAGGTCCACAGATGCGAGGCCTCGACGCCACGATCATTGAGCGCCTTTTCCAGCATGGCGATCGAGGCCACGTCGATCAGCTGGGTCGGCTTTCCGTCCGGGCCCGGCACAGGCATGGAGCCGAGCGCGCCGGCGTTGCCGGTCGGACCGCCGAACAGCCGGCCGTTGAGGACGATGCCGCCGCCGGCGAAGGCGCCGATGTAGAAATAGACGAAATCACGCGCTCCCCCCGCCTGACCGAAAACGAGTTCGGCGCCGCAGGCCGAGGTGGCGTCGTTCTGCAGATAGACCGGAAAATCGCACTGCGCCTGGATGTCGGCCTTGATGTCGCGGTGGCGCCATTCGTCCATGACATCGCGCGGCGCGCCGGCGGTGTCGGCCCAGTTCCACAACTCGAACGGCATTGCGATGCCGAGCCCGGCAATGCGCTTGTCTTGCTCGGGCTTCAATTCGCCGCGCATCTTCTTCATGCCTGATGTGACGAACTCGACCGTCTCGCGCGGTGCCGGATAGCGATAGGAGTGCTGCAGCATTGAGCGCACATGCCCAAGAAAATCGATCAGCACGAGTTCCGCGCTGCGGCGGCCGATCTTGAGGCCGATGAAGAAGGCACCTTCGGGATTGAGTGCCATCGGGATGGAGGGCTGGCCGATCTTGCCACGCAACGGTGCCTGGCGGACGAGCAGGCCTTCTTCCTCGAGTTCGCGCATGATGACCGAAACCGTCTGCGCCGAAAGTCCGGTCATGCGGGCGATGTCGGACTTCGCCAGGCTGCCATGCTGCCGCACCAACGAGAGCACCAGCCGCTCGTTGTGATCGCGCATGCCGCTCTGGTTGGTGCCGCGGTGAATAAGGCTGTCATTCGCATCGGGCGAACCATGCCTCGCAGTGGCGGTCTCCACCCTGTTCCTCCCGTCGTTTCCCCGCGATGCTTTTGGGCCAGAATGAGCGAGCGGCGCAACCCTGTCAATAATAAATAAGAGTGATTTAATTATTGACAGGGGCCTCGGTCTGGTGTCTGTTTGGGACAGCGTCCACGCTGGGAGAAATTCGTTGGATGCGCTGTTGGTGCCGGTTGGCCGGCACCCGGATGGTTCCACTGGGAGGAAGATCGTGAACAATACAAAACTGTTGAAATCGACCGTGTTTGCCGCCGCGGCTCTTGGTCTGATGGCGTTTGCCTCGTCTGCGTCCGCAGCTGGCGTCGGCGCTTGCCTGATCACCAAGACCGACACCAACCCCTTCTTTGTCAAAATGAAGGAAGGCGCGACCGCAAAGGCCAAGGAACTTGGTGTCGACCTCAAGACCTACGCCGGCAAGATCGACGGCGACAGCGAGAGCCAGGTGGCGGCGATCGAAAGCTGCATTGCCGACGGCGCCAAGGGCATCCTGATCACCGCATCCGACACCAAGGGCATCGTACCAACGGTGAAGAAGGCGCGTGACGCCGGCGTGCTTGTGATCGCGCTCGACACGCCGCTCGATCCGATCGACGCGGCGGATGCCACCTTCGCCACCGACAATCTCGAGGCCGGCAAGCTGATCGGCGCCTGGGCCGCCGCGACGCTCGGCGACAAGGCCAAGGACGCCAAGATCGGCTTCCTCGACCTGACGCCGTCGCAGCCGACCGTGGACGTGCTGCGCGACCAGGGCTTCATGATGGGCTATGGCATCGACGTGAAGGACCCCAACAAGATCGGCGACGAAACCGATCCGCGCATTGTCGGCCATGACGTCACCAACGGCAATGAGGAAGGCGGCCGCAAGGCGATGGAGAACCTGCTTCAGAAGGACTCCGGCATCACCGTCATCCACACCATCAACGAGCCGGCCGCTGTCGGTGCTTACCAGGCGCTCAAAGCCGTCGGCCTTGAAAAGCAGGTGCTGATCGTCTCGGTCGACGGTGGCTGTCCCGGCGTGAAGTCGGTTACAGAAGGCGTGATCGGCGCGACATCTCAGCAGTATCCGCTGCAGATGGCGGCGCTCGGCATCGAGGCGATCGCAGCCTTCGCCAAGGACGGAACCAAGCCGAAGCCGACCGAAGGCAAGAATTTCTTCGACACCGGCGTCAACCTGGTGACCGACAAGCCGGCCACTGGCGTCAAGTCCATTGACACCAAGGAAGGCCTCGCCAAGTGCTGGGGCTGATGCCGGTCTGACCGGCAATTACCGAACCTGAGCGGTCGGGGCTTGATCCCCGGCCGCTTCGGGTGGACGATGGGTCGCGTGACCGCGAACAATCCCGGCAGCAGACCGGAAAGGCGTGGACGGGCGTCAGCGTTTGGCTGATCCCTCACGGGGAGGAAACATGGCTCAAGCTCAGGAATTCGAGAAGGTTCTCTCGGGCAGTGACACAAGCGTCGCCGCCTTTGACGAGCACAAATCGGCCGTCAAGCGCATCCAGCATTTCCTGCATTCGACGCCGGCCGCTGTGCCGCTGATCGTGCTGGTCCTATCGATCATTATCTTCGGCATCACCATCGGCGGGCGCTTCTTCTCGTCCTACACGCTGACATTGATCCTGCAGCAGATTGCCATCGTCGGCATCCTGGGCGCCGCGCAGACGCTGGTCATCCTGACTGCCGGCATCGACCTGTCGATCGGCGTGATCATGGTGATTTCAGCCGTGATCATGGGCAATTGTGCGGTCAGCTACGGTATGCCGGCCATTCTCGCCGTGACGATCGGGCTTGCCGCGGGTGCGGCCTGCGGGCTGCTCAACGGACTGCTGGTCGCCTACATGAAACTGCCGCCCTTCATCGTGACGCTTGGCACCTGGAACATCGTCATGGCCACGAACTTCATCTATTCGGCCAATGAGACGATCCGCGACACCGACGTCGACACCCAGGCACCGCTGCTGCATCTGTTCGCAATGAGCTTCAAGATCGGCACGGCGGTGCTGACGCTCGGCGTCATTGCCACAGTCGTGCTCGTGATGATCCTCTGGTACGTGCTCAATCACACGGCATGGGGCCGCCATGTCTACGCCGTCGGCGATGACCAGGAGGCGGCGAAACTCTCGGGCATCCAGACCAAGAAGGTGCTGATGACGGTTTATACCCTTGCCGGATTGATCGCCGCTTTCGCTGCCTGGGTCTCCATCGGCCGTAACGGCTCGATCTCGCCTTCGTCAGCGGTCACCGACTACAATCTGCAGGCCATCACCGCCACGGTGATCGGCGGTATTTCCCTGTTCGGTGGGCGCGGCTCGATCCTGGGCACACTGTTCGGCGCGATGATCGTCGGCGTCGTCTCCATGGGCCTCAACATGCTCGGCGCCGATCCGCAATGGAAAGTGCTGCTTACCGGTGTGCTGATCATCGGCGCCGTGGCGATCGACCAATGGATCAGAAAGGTTTCGGCATAGTCATGACCCAGGAACCCATCCTTACCGCGCGCGGTCTGATCAAACGCTACGGTCGCGTCACCGCGCTCGACAATGCCGATTTCGACCTCTACCCCGGCGAAATTCTCGCCGTCATCGGCGACAATGGCGCCGGCAAGTCGTCGCTGATCAAGGCGATTTCCGGCGCGGCCGTGCCGGACGAAGGCGAGATCCGGCTCGAAGGCAAAGCCGTCGCCTTCAAGTCGCCGATGGAGGCTCGCGAAGCAGGCATCGAAACCGTCTACCAGAATCTGGCGCTGTCGCCGGCACTGTCGATCGCAGACAACATGTTCCTCGGTCGTGAGATCCGCAAACCCGGCTTCCTGGGAGAATGGCTGCGCATGCTGGACCGTCCGGCGATGGAAAAGCGTGCCCGCGACAAGCTCACCGAGCTGGGTCTGATGACCATCCAGAACATCAGCCAGGCGGTGGAAACGCTGTCGGGCGGCCAGCGCCAGGGCGTGGCGGTGGCGCGCGCCGCCGCCTTCGGCTCGAAGATGGTCATCATGGACGAACCGACGGCAGCTCTTGGCGTCAAGGAAAGCCGCCGCGTGCTCGAACTGATCCTCGACGTCAAGAAGCGCGGCCTGCCGATCGTGCTGATCTCGCACAACATGCCGCATGTCTTCGAGGTGGCGGACCGCATCCACATCCATCGCCTCGGCCGACGCCTCGCCGTCATCGATCCCAAGCAATATACGATGTCCGATGCCGTCGCCTTCATGACCGGCGCGAAGGCACCCCCGGAGGCCGCGCTGGCGGCCTGACTGTCAAATTGCCGCAGGGTAAGCCGGCGGCGGCGCATCTAAATCGATTGAATGTATGCTGCAATGCGGTAACATGGGCTGGGATGAATGGTGAAAGCCGGTATGATCGTGGCAACCGCACGAGAGGCAGCATGACGCGCGCGATGACATCCGAACCCCTTCCGCCACTGCTCGAAAATCCTGATCCGAAGACGCTCGCAAGGGAAGTCTTGATGGCCCTCAAATACAGGGTCGGCAAGGACACCACCGTCGCGACCCAGTACGACTGGCTCACCGCCTCGATCAAGGTCGTGCGCGACCGCATCGTCGATCGCTGGATGCAGGCAACCAGAGAGGCCTACGACCAGCAGGAAAAGCGCGTCTATTATCTGTCGCTGGAGTTCCTCATCGGCCGCCTGATGCGCGACGCCTTTTCCAATCTCGGCCTGATGGACAATATGCGCGAAGCGCTGTCGTCGCTCGGCGTCGACCTCGATCTGATCGCGGCGCTCGAACCCGATGCCGCGCTCGGCAATGGCGGCCTTGGCCGGCTCGCCGCCTGCTTCATGGAAAGCATGGCGACCGTCGACATCCCGGCGCATGGCTACGGCATCCGCTACGCCAACGGCATGTTCCGCCAGGAGATTCACGACGGCTGGCAGGTAGAACTGCCCGAGACCTGGCTCGATCACGGCAACCCCTGGGAGTTCGAGCGCCGCGAACGCGCCTTCGAGGTCGGCTTCGGCGGCGCGGTGGAATCGATCACCTCGAAGGACGGACGGCTGGAGCGCCATGTCTGGAAGCCGACCGAGCATGTCCTGGCGGTCGCCTACGACACGCCGGTCGTCGGCTGGCGGGCAAACCGTGTCAACACGCTGCGGCTCTGGTCGGGCATGCCGATCGACCCGATCCTGCTCAACAAGTTCAATGCCGGCGACCACATCGGCGCGCTGGCCGAAAGCAATAAGGCGGACGCGCTGTCCCGCGTGCTCTATCCGGCCGATTCCCACATGGCCGGGCAGGAACTCAGGCTGCGCCAGGAATATTTCTTCTCCACCGCCTCGCTGCAGGACATCGTCCAGCGCCATCTCAGCCAGTATGGCGACCTGAAGTCGCTTCCCGACAAGGCGGCGATCCACCTGAACGACACCCATCCGGCGATCGCCGTTCCCGAGCTGATGCGGCTGTTGATGGATGTCCACGGCGTGGACTTCGACCTCGCCTGGGACATCACCAAGCGCACCTTCGGCTACACCAACCACACGCTTCTGCCCGAGGCGCTGGAAAGCTGGTCGGTGCCGCTGTTCGAGCGGCTGTTGCCGCGCCATATGCAGATCGTCTACGCCATCAACGCGCAGGTTCTGCTCGAAGCACGCGCGACCGACCAGTTCTCGAACGAGCAGATCAGCCGTATCTCGCTGATCCAGGAAAATGGCGACCGCCGCGTGCGCATGGGCAACCTTGCCTTTGTCGGCTCGCACTCGATCAACGGCGTCTCGGCGCTGCATACCGAGTTGATGAAGGAAACGGTGTTCGCCGACCTGCACAGGCTCTATCCCGATCGCATCAACAACAAGACCAACGGCATCACGCCACGGCGCTGGCTGATCCAGTGCAATCCCGGGCTGACATCGCTCGCCCGCGAGGCGATCGGTGACCGTTTTCTCGATGACATCGACGCCATCAAGGGGCTCGATGCCTTCGCCGACGATGCCGTCTTTCGCGACAAGTTCGCCGCCGTCAAGCGGCAGAACAAGGTGCGGCTGGCCAATCTCGTCGCCGACCGGCTCGGCATCAAGGTCGACCCTTCGGCGCTGTTCGACATCCAGATCAAGCGCATCCACGAATACAAGCGCCAGCTCCTGAACATCCTCGAGGCGGTGGCGCTTTACGACCAGATCCGCTCGCATCCGGAGCGGGACTGGATGCCGCGCGTGAAATTCTTCGGCGGCAAGGCGGCGCCCAGCTATCACAACGCCAAGCTGATCATCAAACTCGCCAACGACGTCGCCAGGGTCATCAACCGCGATCCGGCCGTTCGCGGCCTGCTGAAAGTGGTGTTCGTGCCGAACTACAATGTCAGCCTGGCCGAAATCATGATGCCCGCCGCCGACCTGTCCGAGCAGATCTCGACCGCCGGCATGGAAGCGTCCGGCACCGGCAACATGAAGTTCGCGCTGAACGGCGCATTGACCATCGGCACGCTCGATGGCGCCAATGTCGAAATCAAGGAGTGCGTCGGCGACGACAACATCTTCATCTTCGGCCTCACCACCGCCGAAGTCGCCGAGCGGCGCAACAATGGCTACAATCCACGCGGCGTCATCGAAGCGTCGCCGGAACTTGCGCAGGCCGTGGCCGCTGTCTCATCGGGCGTCTTCTCGCCCGATGATCCCGACCGCTACCGCGACCTCATCAACGGCCTCTATGACAGCGACTGGTTCATGGTCGCCGCCGATTTCGACGCCTACGCCGCCGCCCAGCGTGAGGTCGACGCCGTCTGGCGCAACAGCCCGGACTGGTATGCCAAGGCGATCCGCAACGTCGCGCGCGTCGGCTGGTTCTCGTCCGATCGCACGATCCGTCAATACGCGAAAGAAATCTGGAACGTGCCTGCCTGATGTGATTGCATGAGGCCACGAGCAATGTGGTCCCGGTGATGCGGGTCGAAAGTCAGTTCGCATCACCAGAAACAAAACACCTGGTGCCCTGGGAGGGACACTGCCTGATGAGGAAGCCGCGCGCGACCGCTGCGACAAGCGGGCCGGACGGACTGGCGCCAGCCAGCGATGTTGCGGCGATTGTTGCCGGCACGCACGGAGATCCGTTCGCTGTCCTCGGTGTCCATGAGGTCGGCAAGGGCCTGTTTGCCCGTTGCTTCGTTCCGAATGCTGAATTCGTCACCGCCTACACGCTGACCGGCATCAAGGCCGGTGAGCTGACCAGGCGGGATGATGCCGGTTTCTTTGAAGGCAAGCTGTCGATCAAGAAGCGCCAGCCGCTGCGCTACCACGCGCGCAATGCCGGCGGTGACTGGTGGCTGACCGACCCCTATTCGTTCGGCCCGGTTCTCGGTCCGATGGACGACTACTATATCGCTGAGGGTTCGCATCTCCGGTTGTTCGACAAGCTCGGCGCCCATGTCATCGAGCACGAGGGCGCCACCGGCGTCCATTTCGCCGTCTGGGCTCCAAATGCCCGGCGCGTTTCGGTGGTCGGCGATTTCAACGATTGGGACGGCCGCCGCCACTCGATGCGCGATCGCCGCGATACCGGTATCTGGGAGGTGTTCATTCCCGATATCGGCGCCGGCCGGCCCTACAAATACGAGATCATCGGCCCCGACGGCGTCAGGCTGCCGCTGAAGGCCGATCCTTTCGCCTTCAAGTCCGAACTGCGCCCGGCCACCGCTTCGGTCGTCGCCGTGCCGCCCGCCCATCAGTGGGGCGACGAGGCGCATCGCACGTTCTGGCGCAACGCCGATCCCCGGCGCGAGGCCATCTCGATCTACGAGGTCCACGCCGGCTCCTGGCAGCTTCGCGACGATGGCACGTTCCTGTCATGGGACGAACTGGCCGATCGGCTGATCCCCTATGCCGTCGAGACCGGCTTCACCCACATCGAGTTCCTGCCGATCTCCGAACATCCCTATGATCCGTCCTGGGGCTACCAGACGACCGGCCTCTACGCGCCATCGGCCCGCTTTGGCGATCCTGACGGCTTTGCTCGCTTTGTCGACGGCGCCCACCGTGCCGGCATCGGCGTCATCCTCGACTGGGTGCCGGCGCATTTCCCGGTCGACGAGCATGGGCTGGTCCATTTCGACGGCACCGCACTCTATGAGCATGCCGATCCGCGCAAGGGCTTTCACCCCGACTGGAACACGGCGATCTACAATTTCGGCCGCCGCGAGGTGGTATCGTTCCTGGTCAACAATGCGCTGTTCTGGGCCGAAAAATACCACGTCGACGGGCTGCGCGTCGATGCGGTCGCCTCGATGCTCTACCTCGACTATTCACGCAAGCAGGGCGAGTGGATCCCCAACGAGAAAGGCGGCCGCGAGAACCTGGAAGCTGTCTCCTTCCTGCAGAAGATGAACAAGGAGGTCTACGGCCACCATCCAGGCGTCATGACCATCGCGGAGGAATCGACCTCATGGCCGAAGGTCTCGGCGCCCGTGCATGAAGGCGGGCTTGGCTTCGGCTTCAAGTGGAACATGGGCTTCATGCACGACACGCTGGAGTATTTCGCCAAGGAGCCGATCTTCCGCAAGCACCACCACAACGACCTGACCTTCGGCCTGACTTATGCTTTCTCGGAGAATTTCGTGCTGCCGCTCTCGCATGATGAGGTCGTGCACGGCAAAGGCACGCTGCTCGGCAAGATGGCCGGCGACGACTGGCAGAAGTTCGCGACCTTGCGTGCCTATTACGGCTTCATGTGGGGCTATCCCGGCAAGAAGCTCTTGTTCATGGGACAGGAATTCGCGCAGCGCCGCGAATGGAGCGAGGCGCGCGCGCTGGACTGGAACCTGCTCGATTTCCGGCCGCATCGCGGCGTCTGGCAGACGGTGCGCGATCTCAACTATCTCTACCGGTCGCGCCCGGCGCTGCACGGCCGTGACTGCGAGCCGGAAGGCTTCTCCTGGCTGATCGTCGATGACAGCCAGAATTCGGTTTTTGCCTGGGTACGCAACGCGCCGGGCGGCAGCCCGGTGGCCGTCATCTCCAATTTCACGCCGGTGCCGCGCGACAATTATCGCGTGCCGTTGCCGAAGGCCGGCAAGTGGCGCGAGATCATCAACACCGACGCGTCCGAATATGGCGGCTCCGGCATGGGCAATGGCGGCTTGGTCGAGGCAAGGGCGGAGGGCAAAAGCATCTCGGCAACGATGCTCTTGCCGCCGCTGTCGACGATCATGCTTGAACTCGTAGCCGGCTGAGGCCGTCAAGGCGGGGCAACAGGGCGAGACTGAGTAACTTGGGAGGGTAGAAATGGCAGACTTGAAACGGACCCAGCCGCTGGCGCGCGATGCCATGGCCTACGTATTGGCAGGCGGCCGCGGCAGCCGCCTCAAGGAACTGACCGACCGGCGCGCCAAGCCGGCTGTCTATTTCGGCGGCAAGACGCGCATCATCGATTTCGCGCTCTCAAACGCGCTCAATTCCGGCATCCGTCGCCTGGGCGTCGCCACCCAATACAAGGCGCATTCGCTGATCCGCCATTTGCAGCGCGGCTGGAACTTCCTGCGGCCCGAACGAAACGAAAGCTTCGACATCCTGCCGGCCAGCCAGCGCGTGTCGGAAACGCAGTGGTATGAAGGCACGGCCGACGCCGTCTACCAGAACATCGACATCATCGAGGCCTACGGCCCCGAATACATGGTCATCCTCGCCGGCGACCACATCTACAAGATGGACTATGAGCTGATGCTGCGCCAGCATGTCGATGCCGGCGCCGATGTCACCGTCGGCTGTCTTGAAGTGCCGCGCATGGAAGCGACCGGGTTCGGCGTCATGCATGTCGATGCCAAGGACAACATCATCGCCTTCGTCGAAAAGCCCGCCGACCCGCCCGGCATTCCCGACAAGCCCGAGTTTGCCCTGGCCTCGATGGGCATCTACGTGTTCAAGACCAAGTTCCTGATGGAACAGCTGCGCCGCGATGCCGCCGAGCCCGGCTCGAGCCGCGATTTCGGCAAGGACATCATCCCCTATATCGTCCAGCACGGTAAGGCGATCGCCCACCGCTTCGCCAAGTCCTGCGTGCGCTCGACCGCCGAGAACGAGGCCTACTGGCGCGATGTCGGCACGGTCGATGCCTATTGGGAAGCCAATATCGATCTGACCGACGTGACGCCGGAGCTCGACCTCTATGATCGCGACTGGCCGATCTGGACCTATGCCGAGTTGAAGCCGCCGGCAAAGTTCGTCCATGACGAGGACGGCCGCCGTGGCTCAGCCGTGTCCTCGCTGGTCTCGGGCGACTGCATCGTCTCCGGCGCCTCACTGAAAAGAAGCCTGATCTTCACCGGCGCGCGCATCAATTCCTATTCGACGCTGGAGGAAGTCGTCATGCTGCCCGACGTTCATGTCGGCCGGAACGCAAAGTTGAAGCGCGTGGTCATCGACCATGGTGTTAGGATACCGGAAGGGCTGGTGGTGGGCGAAGACCCAGCTCTCGACGCGAAGCGTTTTCGGGTCTCGGAAAAAGGCATCTGCCTGGTCACGCAGGACATGATCGACAAGCTGAAGCTTTAGGAGCAATTCCAAGAAAAGTGTGAGACGGTTTTCCGTCCGGAATGGCTTGAAACAAAGAATAGACAGGATCGGACCATAAACGCATGCAGGTTCTGTCGGTCACGCCAGAGATCTTCCCGCTGATCAAGACCGGCGGACTTGCCGATGTGACTGGTGCGCTTCCCATCGCGCTGGCGGCCAAGGGCGTGAGCATGCGCACGCTCATGCCGGGCTTTCCGACCGTGATGGCCGCCTTCAAGAAAAAAAAGGCTGTCCTGCAATACCCCTTGCTGCAAGGCGGCAAGGCTTCCGTCCATTCCGTCCAGCTTGCCGGCCTCGAACTGTTCGTGCTCGACGCGCCACATTTGTTCGATCGCCCCGGCGGCCCCTATGGCGATGCCAGCGGTGGCGATTGGCCGGACAATTGGCGGCGCTTCGCGGCATTGAGCCAGGTCGGCGGCGACATCGCCGGCGGCGCCATCTCCGGTTACCAGCCCGACATCGTCCACGCCCATGACTGGCAGTCGGCGATGACGCTGGCCTATATGCGCTACGGCAAGGCGGTCGGCGTGCCCTCGATGATGACCGTCCACAACCTCGCCTTCCAGGGCCAGTTCGGCGCCGGCATCTTCGGCGAGCTTGGCTTGCCGGCGGCGGCTATGGCGCTCGATGGCGTCGAATATTATGGCGGCGTCGGCTTTCTCAAGGCCGGCCTGCAGGCCGCCTGGGCGATCACCACGGTCAGCCCGACCTATGCGCAGGAAATCCGCTCGCCCGAATTCGGCATGGGTCTCGACGGGCTCATCAACATGCGCTCCAGCGATCTCTATGGCATCGTCAACGGCATCGACGTCGGCATCTGGGATCCGGAAACCGACAAGCATCTGGTGTCGAACTACAGCGCCGAAACACTCGATGCGCGCACGCCTAGTCGGGCAGCGGTGGAGGCGCGCTTCAGTCTGGAGCCCGACGGCAGCCCGATTGTCTGCGTCGTCAGCCGCCTGACCTGGCAAAAGGGCATGGATATCCTGGCAACGGCGGTCGACGGCATCGTTGCGACCGGGGCGCGCCTGGCCATACTGGGCTCGGGCGATGCCGGCCTCGAAGGTGCGCTGCTCGCCGCCGCCGCACGCCACCGTGGCCGTATCGGCGTCGTCGTCGGCTATGACGAGGCGCTGTCCCACATCATGCAGGGCGGCTGCGACGCCATCGTCATTCCCTCGCGCTTCGAACCCTGCGGGCTGACGCAGCTTTATGGCCTGCGCTATGGCTGCGTGCCGGTGGTCGCCCGCACCGGCGGCCTGGCGGACACGGTCATCGATGCCAACGAGGCCGCCGTGTCGGCCGGCGTCGCCACCGGCTTCCAGTTCGCTCCCAACAATGGCGGCGCCTTGCTGCACGCCATGCGTCGTCTCGTCGATGCACATGCCGATCCGGCGATCTGGAAATCGCTGCAGCGCCAGGGCATGAAGGCCGACGTGTCGTGGGACAAGAGCGCGGAAAAATACATTGAACTCTATCGCTCGCTGCTTTCGAAAAGGGTTGCCTGAAGCATGATCCGTACCGTCCCCACCAAACCCTATCTAGACCAGAAGCCAGGCACGTCGGGCCTGCGCAAGAAGGTGCCCGTGTTCCAGCAGGAGCACTATGCCGAGAATTTCATCCAGTCGATCTTCGACGCGCTCGACGGGTTCAAGGACAAGACCCTGGTGATTGGCGGCGACGGTCGCTTCTACAATCGCGAGGTCATCCAGAAGGCCATCGCCATGGCAGCCGCCAACGGCTTCGGCAAGGTGATGGTCGGGCAGGGTGGCATCCTGTCGACGCCCGCCGCCTCGCACATCATTCGCAAATACAAGACTTTCGGCGGCATCATCCTGTCGGCCAGCCACAATCCCGGCGGTCCGCACGAGGATTTCGGCATCAAGTACAATGCCGGCAATGGCGGCCCGGCGCCTGAAAAGCTGACCGATGCGATCTTCGCCAAGACCAAGGCGATTTCGAGCTTCAAGACCGCTGATATCGATCCGATCGACATTGACACGATAGGCACGGTCAAGGCCGCCGGCATGACGGTCGAGATCATCGATCCGGTCGCCGACTATGCCGAGCTCATGGAAAGCCTGTTCGACTTCGATGCGTTGCGCAAGCTGTTCAAGTCTGGCTTCCGCATGCGCTTCGACGCCATGCACGCGGTGACCGGCCCTTACGCCAAGGAGATCCTCGAAAACCGGCTCGGCGCTCCGAACGGCACCTGCCGCAATTTCAAGCCGCTGCCCGATTTCGGCGGCCATCATCCGGACCCCAATCTGGTCCATGCCAAGCACCTCTATGACGAGATGATGGGCGCCGACGCACCCGATTTCGGTGCTGCTTCCGACGGTGACGGCGATCGCAATTTGATCATCGGCAAGGGCATCTTCGTCACACCATCGGATTCGGTGGCGATGCTCGCCGCCAACGCCCGCCTGGCGCCGGGCTACAAGGACGGGCTGAAGGGCATCGCCCGCTCGATGCCGACCAGCGGTGCTGCCGATCGCGTCGCCGAAAAACTCGGCATCGGCATCTACGAGACGCCGACCGGCTGGAAGTTCTTCGGCAATCTGCTGGATGCCGGCATGGCGACGATCTGCGGCGAGGAGAGCGCCGGCACTGGCTCCAACCACGTCCGCGAAAAGGACGGCCTGTGGGCGGTGCTGTTGTGGCTCAACATCCTTGCCGCGCGCGGCGAAAGCTGCAAGCAGGTGGTCACCGAGCACTGGGCGGCCTATGGGCGCAACTACTATTCGCGCCACGACTATGAGGAAGTCGAGAGCGACCGTGCCAACGCGTTGGTCGACGAATTGCGCGCCAAGCTCGGTTCGCTGGCCGGCACCAACGTGCGTGGCCTGAAGATCGCCAATGCCGACGACTTCGCCTATCACGATCCCGTCGACGGCTCGACCAGCGAGCACCAGGGCATCAGGGTGCTGTTCGAAGGCGGCTCGCGCGTCGTCTTCAGGCTCTCCGGCACCGGCACCTCGGGCGCGACCTTGCGCGTCTACATCGAGCGCTACGAGCCGGACAAGGCGAGGCACGATCTCGACACGCAGGAAGCGCTCGCCGACCTGATCGCGGCGGCCGACGACATTGCCGGGATCAAGAGCCACACCGGCCGCAACAAGCCGAGCGTGATTACTTGAGGACGGTGCTGCGCGTTTTCCTTCTTCCCCTGTGGAAGAAGGGGGAGCCTGCATGACCCAACTCGGCGCCACCGTCACGCGCGACGGCATCCGCTTCGCCGTCTGGTCCTCGTCGGCGAGGCGCCTCTGGGTGTCGATCTTCGATCATGCGGGCTACCACGAGACCGACCGGCTTGAACTCCAGCCGGAAGGACAGAGCGTCCACGCACTCTTCGTCTCCGGTCTCGCCGCCGGCACGCGCTATGGCTTTCGCGCCGACGGCGATTATGCGCCTGAGCAAGGGCGGTGGTTCGACCCAGACAAGCTGTTGACCGATCCCTATGGTATCGAAATCGATCGGCCCTATGCCTATCACTGGCGGCTTGCCGCGCGGCGCAACGAAGGTGCCGACACGGCATCATTGATGCCGAAGACCGTGGCGCTCGCGCTGTCCAGGCCGATGCCGGCCCGGGCGCCTGTCTTTTCGCCGGGTGGGCTGATCTATGAACTGAACGTTCGCTCGTTCACCAAGCTGCATCCGGACATTCCGGAAGAGCAGCGCGGTACGATCGCGGCACTTGCTCATCCTGTCATCATCGAGCATCTCAAAAAGCTCGGCGTCGCCGCCGTCGAACTGATGCCGGTGACGGCGTCGATCGACGAGCGGCATCTGCCGCCGCTCGGGTTGAGCAATGCCTGGGGCTACAATCCCGTCACCTTCATGGCGCTCGACCCGCGCCTCGCGCCCGGCGGCCTGGCTGAATTGCGTGCTGCCGTCGCGGCACTGCGTGAGGCCGGTATCGGCACCATCCTCGACTTGGTCTTCAACCACACGGGGGAAAGCGATCGGCTGGGGCCGACCCTGTCGCTGCGCGGCTTCGACGATCAAGCCTACTACCGGCACCAGCCGGATGGCAGGCTGGTCAATGACACCGGCACCGGAAACACGGTCGCCTGCGATCACCCGGTGGTGCGGGAAATGGTGCTCGACACGCTTCGCCATTTCGTCCGCCATGCCGGCGTCGACGGTTTCCGCTTCGATCTGGCGCCGGTGCTGGGCCGCGTCGACGGCGCGTTCGATCCCGCCGCGCCGTTGCTCGGGGCGATCGCCGGCGATCCCGTCCTTGCCGATCGCGTGTTGATCGCCGAACCGTGGGACATCGGTCCCGATGGCTATCAGCTCGGCAATTTCCGGCCGCCTTTCCTTGAATGGAACGATCGCTACCGCGACGACGCCAGACGCTTCTGGCGCGGCGATGCCGGCATGATCGGTGGGCTGGCGACGCGGCTTGCCGGCTCGTCCGATGTTTTCGGCAAGGCAGGCCAGCCGGCCAGCCGCAGCGTCAATTTCATCGCCGCCCATGACGGCATGACGCTGGCCGACATCGTTTCCTATGAGCGCAAGCACAACGCGGCCAACGGCGAGCAGAACCGCGACGGCCACAACGACAATTTGTCCTGGAACAATGGCGCCGAGGGCGAGACGGACGACACGGCGATCGCCAAGGCGCGCTTCGACGACCGGTGCGCGCTGCTTGCGACGCTTTTCGCCTCGCGCGGAACGATCATGCTGACCGCTGGCGACGAATTCGGCCGCACACAGAAGGGCAACAACAACGCCTACGCGCAGGACAACGCGATCACCTGGCTCGACTGGGCAGGCCGCGACCAGGCGCTGGAGCGATACACCTCGGCGCTCGCAGCACTTCGCCGCGCCGTGCCTGCCTTGTCGGACACACATTTGCTGACGGGTGAGCCGGCCGAGTCTTCAGGCATCCCCGACGTCGCCTGGCTGGCCGAGACCGGCGCGCCGCTTGCCGAGGCGGACTGGAATGATCCCACCCGGCATCGCCTCGTCATGCTGCTAGGCGATGCCGGGGGCGGCCGCCTTGCCATCATGGTCAACGGCGATCGCCGCCAATGCGTCTTCACTCTGCCAGTAAGGGAAGGGTTCCGATGGCAGCCGGCGATCGAAACGCAGGCGATCGACCTTGCACGCCCGCTGCCGGGCCGCAGTGTCAGTTTTATGACAGAGCATCGGATCGAAAAGTGGCAACCGGTTTTCGGGCAATCCGATGCGGAAAAATTGGTCCGCGCCGGCCCGGCAAGAGCCGCGACAGGAAGGGTTCGTGATGGCTGACGACAATTCCGGGCAGGGCGCGGAATGGTGGCGCGGCTGCGTCATTTATCAAGTCTATCCGCGTTCCTTCCAGGACACGACCGGCGACGGCAGCGGCGATCTCAGGGGCATCACGGCAAGGCTGGCCCACATCGCCTCGCTTGGCGTCGATGCCGTCTGGCTGTCGCCCTTCTTCAAGTCGCCGATGGCCGACATGGGCTACGACGTTTCGGATTATCGCGCCGTCGATCCGATGTTCGGCACACTGGAGGATTTTGACGCGCTGGTCGCCGAGGCGCATCGGCTGGGTCTGAAGATCATCATCGACCAGGTGCTGTCGCACTCGTCCGACAAGCATGAATGGTTCATCGAAAGCCGTTCAAGCCGCGACAATCCCAAGGCCGACTGGTACGTCTGGGCCGATACGAAACCCGATGGCAATGCACCCAACAACTGGCTGTCCGTCTTCGGTGGCCCGGCCTGGGAATGGGACTCGACCCGCCGGCAATATTACATGCACAATTTCCTCGCCTCGCAGCCGGACCTGAATTTCCATAACCCGGAGGTCCAGGACGCGCTTCTGGACACGGTGCGGTTCTGGCTGGAGCGTGGCGTCGACGGTTTCCGGCTCGACACGGTCAATTACTATGTCCACGACCGCTGGCTGCGCAGCAATCCGCCTTTGGCGTCGAGCGTCGCCGGCACCAACGGCGAGACCAACACCTATCTTTACCAGGAGCATCTGTTCGACAAGACGCAACCGGAGAACCTTGCCGTCCTCAGGCGTTTCCGGGCGCTGCTGGACGAGTATGAGGACCGCGCCGCGGTCGGCGAGATCGGCGATGAAGGCCGTTCCCTGCAGACGCTCGCCGCCTACACCTCCGGCGGCGACATGCTGCAGATGTGCTACACGTTCGATTTGCTCGGCCCGCAGTTTTCAGCGGCGCATGTGCGCGGCTGCGTCGCGGCCTTTGAAAATGCGGTGGCCGATGGCTGGGTCTGCTGGGCCTTCTCCAACCATGACGTGGTACGCCACGTCAGCCGCTGGATGCCGCCGGACGGCGACCCCGACGCGGTGGCCAGATTCTCGATCATGCTGCTCGCCTGCCTGCGCGGCTCGATCTGCCTCTACCAGGGCGAGGAACTCGGCCTGGAGGAGGCCGAGCTTGCCTATGAGGATTTGCGCGATCCCGTCGGCATCCGCTTCTGGCCCGGTGTGAAGGGCCGGGATGGCTGCCGCACACCGATGGTCTGGGAGGCTGGGGCCGACAATGCCGGCTTCTCCACCGGCAGGCCCTGGCTGCCGGTGCCGGCGAGCCATCGCGCCCGCGCGGTCGATGTGCAGAACAGCGACGAGCAATCGGTGCTGTCCGCCTATCGCTCGGCGCTCGCCTTGCGCAAACGGCATTCGGCGCTGGTCGGCGGTTCGATCCGCTTCCTTGACGCCGAGGGTGACGTGCTCGCCTTCATCCGCGAAGCAGGCGGGGAGAGGCTGCTCTGTGTCTTCAATTTCGCCGGGGAGGCGACAAATTGGCCGCTGCCGCCGGACATTGGTCCGGTCGCCGTTGTCTTGGATGGCACTGCTGCAGTCGAGGGAGAAGCGCTTTCGCTGCCGGCTCTCGGTCGCTTCCTCGGTCGGCTCGACTGATTGGCGGTCTTTGGGCCAAGCGATCCGCTTGGCGCAAATGCCTTACTGAACGAGCACCGCGCGTCCGCAGATCGCGCCGGTGACACGCACATCGGCCTGGCCGACGCCGACACCCAGCGCTGACAGCACATTGTAAAGCAGGTCGTCGACCGGCGCCGTGACAGTGTTAAGCAGGGTCACCACCGCCGGCTTCACCGTTCCAAGCAGCGCGGTCAGATCGATGCCGAGACCAAGCGCATTGACCGAAAGCGACAGGTTGTTGACCAGCGACGTGGTCAGCGACTGCGAGATATTTCGTGTCGAAACGGTCTTGATCGTCTTGTTGGCGATGTCGGTCGCGTTGAACGTCAAGGTTTGCGGGCTGTTGTTGGTGATCGCGGTCGCGGCCGAACCCATCACCTTGATCAGCGGGATGTTGATCAGCAGGAGCTTGAAGCTCACATTCGCGATCTCGGCGTCGGTGAAGGTCTGTGGCTGGCTGAAATCCGCGAAGCCGGAGGGATTGTTGCTGTTGGCCAGGTTGAGCCGGGCAATACCGGGATGCGCGGCAATGGAAACACTGATGCTGGACGGTCCTGCCGGACAAGTGATGTCGGTCAGCTTGGCTTCGGCATAGGCGACTTCGACATTGAGCGGCAGGTTGACGGCCAGCAGGCTGATGCCGCCGCCGAGACCCGGTGTGCCGACACCGACGGACGCCGTCAGTTTGATGCGCGTCTGGGCCGTTCGAACGACAGTGCCGATGCCGCCGACCGCGAGCCATGGCGAGGATTGCGCCGGCTCGCCAATGGCGATGCTGAGCTTGGTGGAGAGCAATCCCGGGATGGTGGCGCCGAGATCGATGTCGGCCTGGTTGGTGCCGTTCGCGAGCACTGCGGCGGCGGTCAGCATTCCCATTGCGCTTGCGTCCACGCCAAGGCCGGACGGCTGTTGCCCGAGCCCCAGGCTGCCAACGGAACCAAGGTCGACAAGACTGCTGAGCGGGATCTTGACCGTGCTCGTCGACTTGGACGCAATGCTCTGCAGGGCGATCTTTGCCGTGTTGCCGAGGCCGGGGACGTTGGCCATTGCGGTGGCGATCTGGCCCACCGTCGCCTTCGAGGCCAGGACGTTCGAATAGGTACCGCCGGTCACGTTCAATTGTGTGGCGAGCGCACTGATGAAGGAAAGCACGCTGACATCGGCCGAGATCAGCCCGTTATAGTCCATGACGCTGAGCGAGATGTTGCCGCCGAGAAGTCCGCTCAAAAGCGCATTGAGGATGCCGCCATTGACGCCGAGCAGCCTCGACCCGACCGAGAATGTCGCCTGCGGCGTCATGCTGGCCGTGGCTTGGGTGCCGATCACCGGTGTGGGGATGAGCGAACTGGCGAAATAGCGGGCGGGGATTTTCGCCAGCGTGACACGCACTGCATTGTAGGGGGTCACCCCCGCCTGGAAGCGCTGGGTGACAGTGGCGGTCGATGAGGCATATCGGCCTTGCGTGACCGTCACCACCGTCTTGCCGACCACCGGGGCAATGGTCTGGCCGGAAGCTTGAACGACGACGCCTGGCATGCCGTTATCGGTGAGCGTGGTGACGACTGCCGTGTTGACATTGTTGATGTTCGAGGCCGCGGTGATCGCCGCCAGGTCGACCATCGCCTGGGCTTCCCGGCGCTCGGTGTAGATCGAGGCCTCGTCGATCGCCACCGCCGCCAGCGCCAATGCGACCGGAGCGATCAGTGCCGTCATCACGGCGAAATTCGCCTTGCTGTCTCCCACCATCGACCGTGCAAGCCGGCCGATGCCCTTGCCCGCCCGCATCGGCATTTTCAGATCCCCCCGACCCTGATCGTCGACTGGCGTTTGATCGTGGTACCGGGCATCGCTATGCCCGGGAAGAGATTCCAGATCGGCAGGTTGCGCGCATCGTACGAGACGGACACCACGAACTGGCTGCCATCGGCCACGCTGTCATTGGCCTGGTAGGACAGTTTGCTGGCGTCCACGAAGGGATAGCCGGCGGCGTTGTTGGTGAGGAATGCGGCCACCAGCGTCTGGCGCTCGGTCTGATTCAACCCGGCGATCGCCGTCCGGGCGGCGTCGGCCGCAATCTGCTGAATAGAGCTGGCGGCTCCGAAATAGATGCCGTATGCAACCATTCCGAGCAAGAGAAGGATGAACAGCGGTGACAACAGAGCGAACTCGACCGCTGAAGTTCCCGAAGCGTCCATTCGGAACGCACGCCTTCGGACCTTGGAAATGAGGATCTGAACCATGATACCAGCATGCCAAAGTTCGCATGCAGAAAGCGAAAACCCTGGGTGCAATCAGGGGGTGCATGCGATTGAAAAAGCCGCTCTAAATTAGGCGTTGCTTCTTCAGCTATACCGATTGACTTAGGGTCAATCAGTACTCGGTTGAAAAGAGCTTACCTCCTGTCTAGTCTCCTGCCACCAGCTGCCGGGGGGAACCGGCGGCGCGCTCGAAGGGGCCAGCCATCGGCTCCGGGGCGTCAACACTTAGAGGCGCGCCGACGGCAGCGCCGACAGGGAGAACTTCATGCTGAAAAACATGCTGAAGGCGACGGTTTTCGCCACGACCATGGCAGTGACCGCCGGCACTTTCTACACGCCGGCTTTCGCCGAAATTGTCTACAACCGCGGCACCGCTGCAGAATCAGAATCCGTCGACCCCCACAAGACCTCGACGGTTTACGAAGCCAATGTCCTGCGCGACCTGTTCCAGGGTCTCGTCATGCAGGACGAGAAGGCGAACCTCATCCCTGGCGCCGCCGAGAGCTGGACGGTATCGGACGACGGCACCGTCTATACCTTCAAGCTGCGCAAGGACGGCATGTGGTCGGACGGCAGCCCGGTGACGGCGGACGACTTCGTCTATGCGTTCCATCGATTGGAAGACCCGGCGACGGGCGCCGAATACGCCTCGATGCTTTATCCGGTAAAGGGTGCGGAGGACGTCAACACCAAGAAGGGCAAGCCTGAGGACATGGGTGTCAAGGCGATCGACGCCAACACCCTGGAGGTGACGCTGAAGGCGCCGACGCCTTACTTCCTGGAGATGCTGACCCACCAGGCGACCTATCCGGTCAGCAAGGCCTCCATCGAAAAGCTCGGCGCCGATTGGATCAAGCCCGGCAATCTTGTCTCGAACGGAGCCTATACGCTGGCCGAATGGGTTCCCAACGACCACATGAAACTGGTCAAGAATCCGAAATTCTGGGACGCCGCGACCGTCAAGTTCGACGTGGTCAACTACATCCCGACCGAAGACCGCTCATCGGCGATGAAGCGCTTCGAGGCCGGCGAACTCGACAGCTATGACGACCTGCCGACCGAACAGCTCGCCGATCTCAAGACCAAGTTCGGCGACCAGATCCACGTCGGTCCATATCTCGGCACCTACTATTACGCGATCAAGACCGACAAGGCGCCTTGGAACAATCCCGAGCTGCGCAACGCCATCTCGATGGCGATCGACCGCGACTTCCTGGCCGAAAAAGTCTGGCAGAACTCGATGCTGCCTGGCTATTCGATGGTGCCTCCGGGCATCGAGGGCTATACGCCGGCAGTGGCCAAATATGCCGACATGCCGCAGATCGACCGTGAGGACGCAGCCAAGAAAATCCTCGAGAAGCTCGGCTACACGCCGGAGCATCCGCTGAAGATGGAAATCCGCTATAACACCTCGGAGAACCACAAGAACACCGCGGTCGCCATCCAGGAACAGCTGAAGCCGCTCGGCGTCGACGTCACCCTGCTCAACACCGACACCAAGACCCACTATTCCTTCCTCGAGCAGAAGGGCGACTATGACGTGGCCCGTGCCGCCTGGATCGCCGACTACAAGGATCCCGAAACCTTCCTCGGCATCTCGCGCAAGGCGAGCGGCAACAACTACTCGAACTACGACAGCCCGGCCTATGAGGCGGCCATGGACAAGGCCGCGGCCGCCGGCGGCAAGCCCGAAGAGCGCATGAAGGAGCTCTCCGAGGCCGAGCGCATCCTGGTCGACGATGTCGGCCAGATTCCGCTTCTCTACTACAGCTACCACGACATCGTTTCCTCGAAGCTGCATGGCTTCGTCGACAACGTGATGGATGTGCATCCGTCGCGCTTCGTCAGCAAGGACTGATCCCTGGCCAGGCCCGCCGCGCGCTTCGAGTGCGCGGCGGTGCTGGTTTGCCATCGCATCGGTCCGGAAAGCGGAATCGATTTTCGGGAATCCGGTGCGAAGATTGAAGGCTGGAGCGCAATCGTCCGACTGGACGCGCGAGTTCCGGATCAAGCGGGGCACCGATGCTGCGATACGTATTCCGGCGGCTTTTGACCGCCATCCCGACGCTGTTCGTCATCGTGACGATGGCGTTCTTCCTGATGCGCGTCGCGCCGGGCGGCCCATTCAACCAGGAGCGCGGGCTGAGCCCCGAGATCAAGGCCAACCTTGAAGCCCAATTCGGCCTCAACGACCCGCTCTGGCTGCAATACGTCCACTATCTCGGCAATCTCCTGCGCGGCAATTTCGGCCCGAGTTACAACATGCCGGATTTCACCGTCACCGAACTGTTTGCCAAGGGCCTGCCCATATCCATCCAGCTCGGCGCCTCGGCGCTGATCCTGGCGCTGCTGCTCGGCAGTGTGCTCGGCACCGTCGCCGCACTCAACCAGAACAAGCTAGGCGACTACGCGGTGATCGCGCTGGCGACCGCCGGCAGCACCATCCCGACCTTCGTCATCGCGCCGGTGATCCAGCTTCTTTTCGGGCTGACCTGGAAGCTGTTGCCGATCGGCGGGTGGGGCGATGGCGCCTTCATCAACAAGATCGGCCCGGTGCTCACCCTTGCCTTGCCACAGATCGCCATCGTTGCCCGCCTGATGCGCGGCTCGATGATCGAATCGCTGCGCTCCCACCATATCCGCACGGCCCGCGCCCTCGGCCTTTCCGACTGGTCGGTGGTGGTCAAGCACGCGCTGCGCGGCGCCATCTTGCCGATCGTCTCGTTCACCGGCCCGGCGGCGGCGGCGCTGTTGACCGGTTCGGTCATCGTCGAGACGATCTTTTCCATTCCAGGCGTCGGCCGCTATTTCGTCGATGCCGCCCTCAACCGCGACTACACGCTGGTGATGGGAACGGTGGTGGTGATCGCCATCTTCACCATCGTCTTCAACCTGATCGTCGACGTCATGTACGCGGTCGTCGATCCGAGGGTGCGCTATGACTGATATCGCAGCCACGGCCCCCGTCATCGTCGGCCGCTCGCTCTGGGGCGACGCCTGGGCGCGTCTCAAGGCCAATCGCGCCGCCATGTTCAGTCTTTATTACCTGACCTTTGTCGCGATCATCAGCGTGTTCGGCCCCTGGTTCGTGCCGCATCAGTACACGACCATCTATGCCGACTATGTGCGCACGCCGCCGAGCTTCACGGCCTATCCCAAGGCAGATATGATCGAGACGGCCCTCAATGACGCGATCAGGCGCATGCGGGTCGACATCAAGGAATGGAAGCAGGATGGCGAGCGCGTCACGGTCACCGTCACCTCGACGAAGCCGATCGACGATCGCAACATCCGCTACCTCGACCGGTCCGACGCCTTCGACAACACCAAGATCGAGAGCAAGTCGCCCGACGGCCTCGAAGTGACGATGAGCACGTCGGTCAAGCAGCAGTATTTCCTGTTCGGCACCGACAACACCGGCCGCGATCTTCTCTCGCGCACACTGATGGCCGGGCGGATATCGCTGGCCATCGGCCTTCTTGCGGGCGTCGTGGCGGTGGTGATCGGGGTGATCTACGGAGCCACGGCCGGCTTCGCCGGCGGCAAGGTCGACGAAGTGATGATGCGCATCGTCGACGTGCTCTATTCCTTGCCGTTCATCTTCTTCGTCATCATGCTGGTGGTGTTCTTCGGCCGCAACTTCGTGCTGATGTTCCTGGCGGTCGGCGCGGTACTATGGCTCGACATGGCGCGCATCGTGCGTGGCCAGGCGCTGTCGATCCGCCGCCAGGAATATGTCCAGGCGGCCGAAGCCATGGGCGTCGGCCAGCGCGGCATCCTGCTGCGCCATGTCATCCCCAACCTGCTTGGTCCCGTTGTGATCTACATGACGCTGCTGGTGCCGCAGGTCATCATCCTGGAGAGCTTCCTGTCGTTCCTGGGGCTTGGCATCCAGGAACCGATGACCAGCTGGGGCGTCCTGATCTCGGTCGGCGCCAAGAACATCGGCACGGCCAACTGGCTGCTCTTGTTTCCCGCCTTCTTCCTCGTCTCGACGCTGTTCGCCCTGAATTTTGTCGGCGACGGCCTGCGCGACGCGCTCGACCCAAGAGATCGATAGAGATGATAGCGATCGATAGAGATGGGGACCGTTGACATGGCTGCTGCCGAAACCATCCTCAGCGTCAAGGACCTGCGCGTCCGCTTCCGCACACTCGACGGCGCGGTCGAAGCGGTGAAGGGCATCAACATCCACGTCAATGCGGGCGAGACCGTTGCCGTGGTCGGCGAATCCGGCTCCGGCAAGAGCCAGACGATGATGGCGGCGATGAGCCTGCTGGCCTCCAACGGCGAAGCATCGGGCAGTGTCGACTATCGCGGCCGCAACCTCCTGGCACTGAGCAAGTCCGAGCTGAACAAGGTCCGCGGCCGCAAGATCAGCATGATCTTCCAGGAGCCGATGACCTCGCTCGATCCGCTTTATTCGATCGGCAACCAGCTGATCGAACCGATCCGCCGGCATCGCGGATTGAATGCCGCCGAGGCGCATGAGGAGGCGCTCAAGCTGCTGCGGCTGGTGCATATTCCCGATCCGGAGCGGCGGATGAAATCCTATCCGCACGAAATGTCCGGCGGCCAGCGCCAGCGCGTGATGATCGCCATGGCGCTCGCCAACGACCCCGACATCCTGATCGCCGACGAGCCGACGACGGCGCTCGACGTGACCATCCAGGCGCAGATCCTGATGCTTCTGGCCGAATTGCAGCGCAAGCTTGGCATGGCGATCGTCTTCATCACCCACGATCTTGGCATCGTCCGGCGCTTCGCCGACCGGGTCTATGTCATGCGCCAGGGCGAGGTCGTCGAGGAAGGCGAAGCCGAAGCGATCTTCGTCGACCCGCAGCACGCCTATACCAAGATGCTGCTGGCGGCCGAGCCGACCGGAACAAAGGCGCCACCGCCCGCCAATGCGCCCGTGGTGCTCGAAGGCAGGAATGTCGAAGTCACGTTCAGGATCGGCGGCGGCTTCCTCGCCGGCGAACCGTTGATGCTGCGCGCCGTCGACGACATTTCGATCCGGCTGCAGCGCAACCAGACGATCGGCATTGTCGGCGAATCCGGCTCGGGAAAATCCACGCTCGGCCGCGCTTTGCTGCGGCTGTTGCCGAGCGACGGGCTCATTCGTTTCGGCGATCGCGACATTTCCACCGCCGACCGGCAGGCGATGCGGCCGCTGCGGCGCCAGATGCAACTGGTCTTCCAGGATCCGTTCGGCTCGCTGTCGCCGCGCATGACCGTCGGCCAGGTCATCACCGAAGGGCTGCTGGTGCATGAGCCCGATCTTTCGGGCAAGCAGCGCGACCAGCGCGCGGTCGAAGCCCTGCGCGAAGTCGGCCTCGATCCAAACGCGCGCAATCGCTACCCGCATGAATTCTCGGGCGGACAAAGGCAGCGCATCGCCATTGCCCGTGCCATGATCCTGAAACCCAAAATGGTCGTGCTGGACGAACCGACCTCGGCGCTCGACCGCTCGGTTCAAAAACAGATCGTCGAGCTGCTGCGCAAGCTGCAGGCCGACCACGAACTGTCCTACCTGTTCATCAGCCACGACCTTGCCGTGGTGCGCGCCATGGCCGACTACATCATCGTCATGAAGCAGGGCAAGATCGTCGAGGAGGGACCGACCGAGGCGATCTTCAGCAATCCGAAGGCTGCCTACACCCAGACGCTGATGAATGCGGCAATCGATGTCACGCGGTTCCGGTTGAGCGCCTGAAACGTCGCTTCAGACAATCATCGTGGCGGCGTCTGTTTGCTCAGCTCGCCGACCTCTGGCACCTGCGCGCCCGTGCGGCGACAATGGCATCGTGCCGTTGCTTCAATTGATCGATCCTCGCCGTCTCGCGGTTTGCGACCGCCGTCTTCACCCGCGAACCACCCAGCAGCCAGCGCGGCACGCTGGTGTTGGCGACGTTGCCGCGCGTGATCGCCATCTGCGAGATTTCGCCGGCGTTTTCGCCCAGTGCGCTGTTGAGTTCGGGGCAGCTCATTTTGTCGTATTTCGCCGCGTTCACCGTCCTGCCGATCGATGAGCAACCGGCCAAGAGAAAGCCGGCCACGAGAAGCAGTGCAACCAAAACAACCGGTGCCGGCTTTGCCTTTGAAATCAAATCCATGTCCGCATCCGGCTCGCCGTCTACCGGCCCCTCATACCATAGTTAGGTTCGATGCCCATTTCGTCAAAGTTTGCGCCTGCTGTCGAGCACGCAGTCCGTGCTCACGCTGCTTTGGCGACGCATCCGGTCCCGGAGACTCCACCGCCGAGCACTGCCTGGGCGATGTCGGCCTCGTTTTCATCGACATGGGCCGTCACCAAAACGATCCCCTCGGCGACGCTCCGATCATCCGGCTCGATGGTGGTCGTAACGAATGTCCCGAGCAGCGCGCCGGCACCGCCGCCGCAGATCGCGCCGATCAGCGCCGCTGCCGGCAGTCCGGCAGGCAGAGGATTGATGCCTAGGACTGCGACAGCGCCCAGGCAGGCCGACGCCCCGGCGACCGCGCCAAGCAGGACAGAAGGTGTCTTTAGGACTGCGACTTCGTCATGGTAGGGCCCGATGACGGCAATCTGTACGCGGGGAACTCCGGCCGCCACCAAGGCGCCTGTGACTCTGGCTGCTTCGGCATGGGAATCAAAAAGCCTGCTAATTGTCGGCATGGTCATTCAGGGCGCGTTTTTGTCCAGCACCGTGTCGGCAACGAAGGATGCGGCGATCAGATCATCGCCATCGATTTGGCCCTGGCCGTCCTCCATCGCGGCCGCGACCCTTTGGAAGGTCTTCATTTCGTCCTCGGTGATCCGAGCCTCCTGCATCTTGGTCCTGAGGTCGTGCACGCGTGTGCTTAAGGCATGGGATCTTGCGGTCTCACGATTCGACATGCTCTTCATTTCCGCTTTATTCGACTGTCTTCCCGCCCAATCAACCAAATTAGGATCGTGTACAGCCGTTCCAAGTTGGGCTTCGGTCGGATGGGGTGCCAGACCTAGGTCTAATCGCAAAGGGCAATGGTCTTGCCGGGGACGCCGCGCGGAACAGCAGCTGTTTGCCGCCGTTGTCCGCTGCACGATCGTGGGAGGAAGCTGATGGAAAAGAGTGTTGGCCAGGCGCGTTGGTTGCTCGCACCGGTCTTCGCCGCGGCCATCACCTTGATGGCTATCGGAATAGCCCTCGGCTGAGCACCCAGGAGAACCGGCCAAGGAGGAGAACCGGCCAAGGAGGAGAATCGGCCAAGGGTGAGAACCGCCCAAGATTTTGCAATTGGCGCAGCCACGTCCCTTCCTGCGCCGATAGGGTTCGCTCGCCGCTCTCATGTGATGAGTGATGTGGCGAGCGAACCCTCGATTTCTGGTGGGCGCCGCAACCCGCGGCCCTTTTGGGGGCAGCAAGTCGGATTCCTGCAGGTTTCAAAGTTGAATGACGGCTTTTGCGGCGTGGCGCCGCATGAGAGCCGTCAGTCGAGCTTGTGCGCGGGACGCCGCTGTAGGGCGTCTGGCTGGCCCGGCTCGATCGGCGAGCCGGGCCAGACGGGCGGCGATCAGTATCCGCCGTTGTCGATCACTACGGGGTGACGGTGATGGTGACGGTAGGTCGAGACGGAGCCCGTGACAATCACAGTGTCCCGACGATGATGCCGGCGGCCATGGTCGTAGAATGCAACTGTACCGTGGCGGCGATGATGCAGGCGCTGGCCGTACTCGTTGATGATCTTGACGTTGTTGTGGTGTCGATGGTGGGTCCTGATAACGACATCGGCCTCGGCTGCCGAAGCCACTGCCGGCAATCCGATGCAAAGCGCCAAAGCGCACATGGCCATTGTTTTCATTGTAATTTCTCCATTGCCTTGATTAGCCCTTCCTTGGATAACCGCTGCTGGCCCGCTTTGGTTCCGGTTCAGGGCTGGATGAGGACGGCTGGGTTGATGGACGGGCGATCACATCGTCAATGGCCTGGACGAGGCTGCGTCTCGGCCACGATAGTTGGGAAACCCTGGTGTCCGCACCATCTGCGGCGAAAGCAGACGAAATGCGACAGAAGTGCTGCCATTGCCGCTTGCAGGAACGAGGTGTGGCGGCTATAAGCCCGCGGTCTGGTCACGGAGTGTAGCGCAGCCTGGTAGCGCACCTCGTTCGGGACGAGGGGGTCGCAGGTTCAAATCCTGCCACTCCGACCAGAAACGCATTGGCGCATCCCGACTTCGGCGCCCTCCTGAAAACAAGGCAAGACGTTTCACCTCAAACGCCACGCGTTTTGGGGGTAAACACGGCTTGAAGCCTATGGTAGCCACGACCCTCGACAATTTGTGTTTCAGCCATCTGGAGTTTTCCAGTCTTGACCCCCAGGATCGTCGGCGAGGCCTTGCCCAACAGCTTCGAATTCG